>NZ_CP134605.1:1819166-2185000 GCF_031844685.1 Streptomyces sp. ITFR-21 | reverse complement strand
TCGTGCCTTCGGGTGTGGCGAGGCTGAGAACTTAAGCGCCAGTAAACGGCGGTGGTAACTATAACCATCCTAAGGTAGCGAAATTCCTTGTCGGGTAAGTTCCGACCTGCACGAATGGCGTAACGACTTCTCGACTGTCTCAACCATAGGCCCGGTGAAATTGCACTACGAGTAAAGATGCTCGTTTCGCGCAGCAGGACGGAAAGACCCCGGGACCTTTACTATAGCTTGATATTGGTGTTCGGTTCGGCTTGTGTAGGATAGGTGGGAGACTGTGAAGTCGCGGCGCCAGCCGTGGTGGAGTCGTCGTTGAAATACCACTCTGGTCGTGCTGGATGTCTAACCTCGGTCCGTGATCCGGATCAGGGACAGTGTCTGGTGGGTAGTTTAACTGGGGCGGTTGCCTCCTAAAGGGTAACGGAGGCGCCCAAAGGTTCCCTCAGCCTGGTTGGTAATCAGGTGTTGAGTGTAAGTGCACAAGGGAGCTTGACTGTGAGACTGACGGGTCGAGCAGGTACGAAAGTAGGGACTAGTGATCCGGCGGTGGCTTGTGGAAGCGCCGTCGCTCAACGGATAAAAGGTACCCCGGGGATAACAGGCTGATCTTCCCCAAGAGTCCATATCGACGGGATGGTTTGGCACCTCGATGTCGGCTCGTCGCATCCTGGGGCTGGAGTCGGTCCCAAGGGTTGGGCTGTTCGCCCATTAAAGCGGTACGCGAGCTGGGTTTAGAACGTCGTGAGACAGTTCGGTCCCTATCCGCTGCGCGCGTTGGAGTCTTGAGAAGGGCTGTCCCTAGTACGAGAGGACCGGGACGGACGGACCTCTGGTGTGCCAGTTGTTCTGCCAAGGGCATGGCTGGTTGGCTACGTTCGGGAGGGATAACCGCTGAAAGCATCTAAGCGGGAAGCCTGCTTCGAGATGAGGGCTCCCACCCACGTGATGGGGTAAGGCTCCCAGTAGACGACTGGGTTGATAGGCCGGATGTGGAAGCCTTGTGAGGGGTGGAGCTGACCGGTACTAATAGGCCGAGGGCTTGTCCATGTGTGCTCGCGTCCACTGTGTGGTTCTGAAACAATCAGCCGCCGTATTCCCTGCTCCTGTTTTTGTGGGGTGTGTGGGGTGGTGTGTGTTTCGTGGTGTTTCGGTGGTCATAGCGTTAGGGAAACGCCCGGTTACATTCCGAACCCGGAAGCTAAGCCTTTCAGCGCCGATGGTACTGCAGGGGGGACCCTGTGGGAGAGTAGGACACCGCCGAACAAATAGTGAGAGGCCCGGCCTCGGATCCGAACAGGATCCGACGCCGGGCCTCTTTTTTATGCTCCGGCTGTGCCGCCGGGACAGAAGCGGCGGGGGCTTTGGGCTACCACTCCCGAGAGCCCCCCGCCCTGGCCCGGCCTTCTTTCAGGACACGGTGTTCGCGTCGGTCTGCGCGGCGGCAGCGCGTACAAGATCGAGGTCCAGGGACTCGCGGCGAATGCGCTGGTCCATGTACAGCAGCGCGGTGACGCCGGCGCTGATCGGCAGGGTGATGGTCGAGGACAGAACCTGGCCGACACCGGTGATGACGAGGTACGTCCAGCCCGGATTGCCCTCGGAGCCGAAGAGCGAGGAGACATCGTCGCCGCTGACGGCGGAGCCGATGAGACTGAACGGAATCTCGACGATGGTGCCCATGAGTGTGGCGATCAGAACGGCGACGATCTGGATACCGATGACTCGCCACCACGAATTCCGTACCAACTTCGCGGAACGCTTCATCGCCGCCACGACACCCTGCTTTTCCAACGTCAGCGCGGGTGCGGCGAGGCTCCACTGGACCCACAGCCAGACGCACGTGACGGTGCCGCCGATGAGTCCGAGCGATCCCAGCGCCGCGCCGCCGTCCTCCGCGCCGGCCAGGGCGACGAGGATGCCCGGTAGGGCAGAGAGAGTGAGGACCGCGCCGAGGACGACCACGACCAGCAGGGTCAGACCCAGCAACTGGGGTACCCGCGGTCTGGCGTCGCGCCACAGGTCCCGGGGACTCACCGTGCGGCCGAGGACGGAGCGGCCGGCGACCAGCGCGAGCAGGCCGGTGGCGAGACCCGTACCGATCATGGTGACCATGGACGTCAGACCCAGGGCGGCGAAGGAGCCGCTGACCGCGTGCAGGATGTCGCGGACGCTCGGGTCGGGATTGTCCTTGAGGTCGTTGATCCGGGTGTCGTCGAGGAACAGCCCTTGGACGACGACGGCGACACCTTCTGTAACCAGGGCGATCGCGAAGGTGGCCAGGAGAATCGCCCGCCAGTGCAGACGCAGCGTGGAGAAGGCGCCGTCCAGCAGATCCCCCACGGTGAGCGGCCGAAGCGGGATGACCCCGGGCTTCGGTGCTTGAGGCCGCTGCCAGCCGGTGGGTTGCCAACTCCCGCCCGCCCCCGGTGCCGGCGCTCCCCAGTTGCCGCCCCAACGCGGTCCGGCTCCCTGGGGTGGCCGGGCTCCGGGCGGCGGGGTCCAGTGCGCCCAGCCGCCCACGGGCGGTGGCTGCCGCGGTGACCAGCGGGGCGGGTGGCCGGCGGTGGCCGGGGGAACGGCTGGTTCGGGAGGAGCTGAGGCGGGGCTCTGGCCGTCGTCCGGCTCTGGGGAGTCGGAGGAGGATCCGGGCGATTCGGAGCCCGGAGCGTTGGTCATCGGAGGCTGCCCCTTCGTGTTGCGCGCTTGCTCTACTGGCCGCCCATCGTGTCATGGGCTGCTGTCATCGCGGCTTGGCAGGGCAGACTGGAGGGATGGGTGATCACTTCACGCAACCTGAGAACGACACCATTCCCCCTCTGCGATGGGAGTCCCCGCCTGAGGGCCCGGTGCTGGTGCTCCTCGACCAGACACGGCTTCCGCAGGAGGAGGTCGAGCTGGTGTGTACGGACGTGCAGGGACTGGTGGCGGCGATCCGTTCGCTCGCGGTACGCGGCGCGCCCCTGCTGGGACTGGCGGGTGCGTACGGGATCGCGTTGGCGGCAGCCCGCGGCTACGACGTGGAGGACGCCGCGGAGCTGCTGGCGCACGCCCGGCCGACGGCCGTCAACCTGGAGTACGGGGTCCGGCGGGCACTGGAGGCGTTCCGGAGCGCCGCCCCGGAGCAGGCGGCGGCGGCAACGCTCGCCGAGGCGCGGGCGGTGCACGCGGAGGACGCGGCGGCCAGCACGGCGATGGCCGAGCACGGCGGGCGGCTGCTCGCGGAGGTCGCGCCGGGCGGTGGGTACCGGATCCTGACCCACTGCAACACCGGCGCTCTGGTGTCGGGCGGGGAGGGAACCGCGCTGGGCGTGGTCCTGGCGGCGCACCGGGCGGGGGAGCTGCGGCGGCTGTGGGTGGACGAGACGCGTCCGCTGTTGCAGGGTGCGCGGCTGACGGCGTACGAGGCGGCGCGGGCGGGGATGCCGTACACCCTGCTCGCGGACAACGCGGCGGGCTCGCTGTTCACCGCGGGTGAGGTGGACGCGGTGCTGGTGGGGGCGGACCGGATCGCGGCGGACGGTGCGACGGCGAACAAGGTGGGCTCGTATCCGCTGGCGGTGCTCGCCCGCTATCACCATGTGCCGTTCATCGTTGTGGCGCCGACCACTACGGTGGACCTGAGAACGCCGGACGGTGCTTCGATCGAGGTGGAGCAGCGGACTGGCAGCGAGGTGACCGACCTCGCACCGTCACCACTGGGCACGCAGGCGTACAACCCGGCCTTCGACGTGACACCGCCGGAGCTGATCACGGCGATCGTGACGGAGAACGGAGTCGTGTCGCCGGTGACGGCGGAACGGCTGGCGGCGGTCTGCGGCTGACGGCGGCGGTGTACGGCTGACGCCGGACCGCCGTCGGTCCGGTTGCCGCGCGGTCGCGGACCGGTTCTCAGGTTTTCTCACCGGCAGGTTATCCACAGGCTGACAACGGGGGGCGGCGCATCTGCGGACAACCATGGACAATGGTCGCGTAGCGTGACCTCGATCATCAAAGGTCACCAGTATCGATATGCAAATGGGATGATGGTCGGTATGAAGGGACGTGTCCTGGTCGTCGACGACGACACTGCGCTGTCAGAGATGCTTGGCATCGTGCTGCGTGGAGAGGGTTTCGAGCCGTCGTTCTGCGCGGACGGTGACAAGGCACTGGCGGCATTCCGGGAGGCCAAGCCTGATCTGGTGCTGCTGGATCTGATGCTGCCGGGGCGGGACGGTATTGACGTGTGCCGGCAGATCCGGGCGGAGTCCGGTGTGCCGATCGTGATGCTCACGGCGAAGAGCGACACGGTGGATGTGGTGGTGGGCCTCGAGTCGGGGGCGGACGACTACGTCATCAAGCCGTTCAAGCCGAAGGAGCTGGTGGCGCGGGTCAGGGCGCGGTTGCGGCGGGCCGAGGAGCCGACGCCGGAGCAGTTGGCGATCGGTGATCTCGTGATCGACGTCGCCGGTCACTCGGTGAAGCGCGACGGGCAGCCGATCGCGCTGACGCCGCTTGAGTTCGATCTGCTGGTGGCCCTTGCCCGCAAGCCGTGGCAGGTGTTCACCCGGGAGGTGCTGCTGGAGCAGGTCTGGGGCTATCGGCACGCCGCCGACACCCGCCTGGTGAATGTGCATGTACAGCGGCTGCGCTCCAAGGTGGAGCAGGACCCTGAGCGTCCGGAGATCGTCGTGACGGTCCGCGGCGTCGGATACAAGGCCGGACCGGGCTGACATGTGCGCTTCGTACGAGCGTGAGCGCTTGGAGAACCGGCTGGCCGATCCGATGCGGGGTCTGCAGCCGGTGATCCGCTCATGTGTACGGTGGGTTCGGCGTCCGCTCCAGCCGGCGGTGCGGCTGTGGCGGCGGAACATCCAGCTGCGGGTGGTCGCCTTCACCCTGCTGATGTCGGTCGGTGTGGTGCTGCTGCTGGGCTTCGTGGTGATCGGGCAGGTCAAGAACGGGCTGCTCGACGCCAAGGAGAAGGCCGCGGAGAACCAGGCGACCGGCGGGTTCCACATCGCGCAGGAAATGGCCTCCACGGGCAGCCAGTCGTCGTCGGGCGCCCCGGGTGTCGGCAGCCCGCAGGGCGCGGTCCACTCCGGGGACTGGCTGACCAGCCTGGTCGAGCAGTTCGCCAGCGGCGGCAAAGGCGTCTACTGGATTGTCACGCTGAGCCCCGGCGCGGGCAGTGAGCAGACTTTCGGCGAGGGGGTCGTCAACGCACGCGGGCCGCGTGGCTCGGGCAGCATCCTGCCCGACGCGAGTATCCCGGCCTCGCTGCGCGACGCGGTGGAGAAGCATTCCGGGGCGGTCGAGCAGTACACGCTGGCCAGGACCAGCGACGGCGATCCGCCGCAGCGGGCGCTGGCCATCGGCAAGCGGCTGACGGACATCGACGGGAGTCCGTACGAGCTGTACTACCTGTTCCCGTTCGACCAGGAGGAGAAGACCCTCGGTCTGGTCAAGGGCACCTTGGCGACCGCGGGGATCTTCGTGGTGGTGCTGCTCGGCGCGATCGCCTGGCTGGTGACGCGGCAGGTCGTCACGCCGGTACGGATGGCGGCCGGTATCGCCGAGCGGCTGGCGGCCGGCCGCTTGCAGGAACGGATGCAGGTCACCGGCGAGGACGACATCGCCCGGCTCGGCGAGTCCTTCAACAAGATGGCGCAGAACCTGCAGAGCAAGATCCAGCAGCTGGAGGACCTCTCGCGGATGCAGCGCCGCTTCGTCTCCGACGTGTCGCACGAGCTGCGGACGCCGCTGACGACGGTGCGGATGGCGGCGGACGTCATCCATGACGTGCGGGGGGACTTCGATCCGGTGACGGCTAGGTCCGCCGAGCTGCTGCAGAACCAGCTCGACCGGTTCGAGTCGCTGCTGTCCGACCTGCTGGAGATCAGCCGGTTCGACGCGGGTGCGGCGGAGCTGTCGGCGGAGCCGATAGACCTGCGTGAGGTGGTCCGCCGGGTGGTGGACGCCGCCGAGCCGCTCGCCGAGCGCAAGGGCAGTCGGGTGGTGACCCGCGGCGACGCGCAGCCGGTGATAGCGGAGGCGGACCCCCGCCGGGTGGAGCGCATACTGCGCAACCTGGTGGTCAACGCCATCGAGCACGGCGAGGGCCGGGACGTGGTGGTAAGACTGGCGACCGCCGACGGCGCGGTGGCGGTCGCGGTGCGGGACTACGGTGTCGGGCTGAAGCCGGGCGAGGCGACACGGGTCTTCAACCGGTTCTGGCGGGCCGATCCGGCGCGGGCGCGTACCACCGGGGGGACCGGCCTCGGCCTGTCGATCGCGGTGGAGGACGCAAGGTTGCACGGCGGCTGGCTGCAGGCGTGGGGCGAGCCGGGCGGTGGCTCGCAGTTCCGGATGACACTGCCGCGGACCGCGGGTGACAGCCTGCGGGGATCGCCGGTACCGCTGGAGCCGGACGACTCGCGGCGCAACCGCGGCCTGCTCTCCTCCGGTCTGCCGGCGCGGGTCGCGGCGCCCGTCGCCCTGCCGCCGCCGCGTACGGGTGCGGCCGACGACACGAAGGCCGAAGGCGGGTGGGGGCGGGAGCCCGGGTACCCGCCGCAGATACCGGGGATACCGCCGGTGCCGGGCGTCCCGGCGCACGCGCCGGCCGCGGACCCGGCCGCGCTGCCCGGCAACGGCGCACGCGTGGTGGAGCGCAGGGAAGCGCTTCGGGAGGACGACGTCTGATGCGTGCGGTGAGGAGCCGGGGCCGACTGCTGTTCGGTGTGCTGCCGGCGTGTGCGGCGTTGCTGCTGGCGGGGTGCGCCTCCATGCCCAGCAGTGGCGAGGTGCGCAAGGTCGGCGACGGGCAGCGGGCCGACTCCGATCCACAGGTGCGGGTGTTCCCCTTCGCACCGACGGCCGACGAGGGCCCGGCGGAGATCGTCAGCGGGTTCCTCGAGGCGACGACGGGCAGCGAGACGGACTTCGCGACGGCGAAGAAGTACCTGTCGAAGGACGCGGCCGCGAAGTGGAACCCGCTGGAGGGGATCACCGTGTACTCGTCCAACGACTTGCAGGTGACCGACGACGGCGGAGCCGACGACAAGGACGCCACGATGGTCAGCCTGTCCGCCGCCCGGCGGGCGGTGGTGGACGTCAAGCACGCCTACCAGCCGGAGCAGGGCGACTTCCGGGCGTCCTTCCATGTGGTCAAGCAGAAGAACGGATGGCGGATCGACGGCCTGCAGGACGGCTTGATCCTCTCCGAGACGGACTTCCAGCGGCTCTACCACTCGGCGAACATGTACTACTTCGCCAAGCTCGGAGCCGACGCCCTGCGAAACGGCGGCAAGCAGCGGCTCGTGGCCGACCCGGTGTACCTGCGCAACCAGGAGGCCGACCCGCTGGTGTCCGCGGTCTCGGCGCTGCTGGGCGGTCCGACGGGCTGGTTGGCGCCGGTGGTGACCAGCGCGGCGCCAACCGGTGCGCGCTTGGACGGCAAGGCGTCGGACGGCGGTGTGACGCTCGACGACTCCCAGCGGCTGCGGGTGCGGCTGGACGGTGCCGGTGCGGCTCGGCTGACGGGGCAGAGCTGCGTGCTGCTGGCGGCGCAGCTGTTCACCACCGCGCAGGCGCAGGCGTCGGCGCAACTGGCCTCGGTCGGGGTGCAGCGGGCCGGTGGCGGCACGCTCTGCGGTCTCACCCGGCTCCAGGCGCTGTCCTACAGCCCGGAGAGCCTGGCCGGAGCGGCGCCCCGGCCGTACTACATCGCGGCGGACGGCCATCGACTGCTGACGTTGAGCGGCACCGGCACCGGCACGACGGCGACGGCGGTGCCGGGGCCGTTCGGTACGGACAAGGCCGACCTGGGCTCAGTCGCGGTACGGCGGGATCAGGGCGCGGCGGCGGGCGTCCGCACCAACGGCCGTGACCTGGTCGTCGGTCCGCTGATCGGGGACGGGCCGTTCGGGCCGGTGGCGCTGAAGAGCACCGCGGCGGATCCGAGGAAGGACGGGCTCACCGCCCCGAGCTGGGACGGGCTCGGCGATCTGTGGGTGGCCGACCGCGATCCGAACGATCCGCGACTGCTCGTGCTGCGGGACGGGAAGGGAATGCCCCACCGGGTGCTGGTGCCGGACCTGGACGGGCGGGTGGAGTCGCTGCGGGTCTCCTCCGACGGGGTGCGCATCGCGCTGATCGTGCGACAGGGCGCGTCGGTGACGTTGCAGCTCGGCCGGATCCGGCGGGGCACCGAGCAGCATCCGGACGACTTCGTGGTGTCGGCGCTGCGGGTTCTCAGTCCTCCCGGCGAGAACGTCGCCTCGGTGGCGTGGGCGGGGGCCAGCCAACTGGTGGTGCTCGGTACCGAGACCGGTGAGGTGCGGCAGATCCAGTACCTGAACACCGACGGTTCGACGGCGCCCGCGCTGCAGGGGATAAACGAGGCGACTTCCGTGGCGGCCTCGGAGGACCAGAGCAAGCCGCTGCTGATGTCCTACAACGGTGGTGTCTACGTGCTCCCCGCGGACTCCAACTGGAAGCAGGTCTCGCCGCCGGGTGCCAGTCCGGTCTATCCCGGCTGAGGCGGGGGCGGGCGGTTCGGCCGGCGTGTTCGCGGGCCGGGAGTTGTCCACAGCCCTCGAACGAGTGACTGGCGGCGCCGGTCGCCCGAGCCGCACAGTGGACGTATGCGGGGCTGGTGGCAGGAGATCACCGGGCTGGTACTGCCGGTGGACTGCGCGGGGTGCGGGCTGCCGCGGACGGAGTTGTGCGGGCGGTGCACGGGGCTGCTGGGCGGGGCGGCCTCGGTACGGCGCGTGCGGCCGTCCCCGGAGCCGCCCGGGTTGCCACCGGTCTACGCCGCCGGCCGGTACGGCGACGAGGTGCGGGCGGTGGTCCTGGCGCACAAGGAGCGGGGTGCGCTGGGGCTGGCCGGGCCATTGGGCGTCGCACTGGCCACGGCGGTACGGCAGGTGGGCGCCGCGGGTCCGCTGCTGGTGGTGCCGGTGCCCTCGGCGCGGCGGGCGGTGGCCCGGCGCGGGCACGACGCGACCGCCCGGATGGCCCGGGCGGCGGCCAGGGAACTGCGCCGGCAGGGTGTGCCGGCCAGGGCGGCGAGTCTGCTGCGGCAGTGGCGGCCGGTCGCCGACCAGTCCGAGCTGACGGCGGCCGAGCGGCTGGTCAACCTCGCCGGCGCGGTGGCGGTCGACGGGAGCGGGGCGTCCTTGCTGAGTGCCGTTCCGGTGGTGCTGGTCGACGACCTGATGACCACCGGAGCCTCACTGACCGTGGCGGCGCGTGCGGTGGCGGTGGCAGGCGGACGGGTCGCCGGAGCGGCGGTGGTGGCCGGTCCGCGCGATCCGGAGGCGGTCGCCTCCGCGGGTGACGGCAGTGGTCAGGGACAGGTGGCGGCGCAGAGGACCGGCAGTGGAGGAGGCGGTTCATTCAAATGAACGATGCGTGTCGTTGGGGATGCCGACCCCTACTCTCCGGGTCTATGTTCGGGAGAGAGGGAACAGGGGAAGCGGGCACGTGAGGTGTTGAACTTCCCCGTGGGGCAGAAGGAGGTGAAAGCCGCGGCTTCGCATCCCGGATGTCCCGGGCGGCGAGGCAGCAGCCGACGCAGCGCCGGACGGGGTCTGGGATCCGGTTCGGCCTCAGAAAGGGATCGCCCCCGGTCAACGGGGTGATCCGGAACGGAGTTCTGCGTGGACATCGTCGTCAAAGGCCGCAAGACAGAGGTGCCTGAAAGGTTCCGCAAGCATGTGGCCGAGAAACTGGACAAGATCCAGAAGCTCGACGGCAAGGTGATCAGCCTCGACGTCGAGGTGTCCAAGGAGCTCAACCCGCGACAGGCGGATCACGCCGACCGCGTGGAGATCACGCTGAACACCCGCGGTCCTGTGGTGCGGGCCGAAGCCGCGGCGGGGGACCCGTACGCGGCGCTGGACGCGGCGGTCACCAAGCTGGAGGCGCGGCTGCGCAAGGCCGCGAGTAAGCGACACACCCGCCGGGGGAGCGGCCGGACGCCGGCCGCGGAGGTCCCGGCGCGGGTGCCGGGGACGGCTTTGATGGATGGGGACGGGGAGTTCGCCGCCGACCACACCGCTGACGGAGTGCCGATCAGGAAGGTCGGTCCGGTGGAGGTGCGCGGTGACGGGCCGATGGTGGTCCGGGAGAAGACGCATGCCGCCACGCCGATGGCACTCGACCAGGCGCTCTACGAGATGGAGCTGGTCGGGCACGACTTCTACCTGTTCGTCGACCGGGAGACCGGGCTGCCGAGCGTGGTCTACCGCCGGCACGGTTACGACTACGGCGTCATCCATCTGAACGCGGACGGGGCGGGAACGCCGGAGCCGGCCGGCGCGGGCGACGCGCTGCGCCACGGAGCCTGACCGGCAGACAGGCGGCAGTCGGTGCCCCCGGGGTTGTCCTGGGGGCACCACCGTGCGGGGACGTGAAATGCTGGACCAGTGCCCAACTCTGGTCTGTAGGGGAGGATCTGATGCCGGATTTCGACCACGGGGCTCCCGGCGCGCGCGGCCCGGTCCCCTATGACGCGCCGCCCGTGAGCCCGGCCCGTGCCGAACCCATCCGGGTACTGGTGGTGGACGATCACGCGCTGTTCCGGCGGGGACTGGAGATCGTCCTCGCGCAGGAGGAGGACATCCAGGTCGTCGGGGAGGCGGGAGACGGCGCCGAGGCGCTGGAGAAGGCAGCCGACCTGCTGCCGGACATCGTGCTGATGGATGTGCGGATGCCGCGGCGCGGTGGGATCGAGGCGTGCACCTCGATCAAGGAGGTCGTGCCGAGCGCCAAGATCATCATGCTGACGATAAGCGACGAGGAAGCCGACCTCTACGAGGCGATCAAGGCCGGGGCGACCGGCTATCTGCTCAAGGAGATCTCCACCGACGAGGTGGCGACCGCGATCCGGGCGGTCGCGGACGGGCAGTCGCAGATCAGTCCGTCGATGGCGTCGAAGCTGCTGACCGAGTTCAAGTCGATGATCCAGCGCACCGACGAGCGGCGGCTGCTGCCCGCGCCCAAGCTCACCGACCGGGAGCTGGAAGTGCTCAAGCTGGTGGCGACCGGGTTGAACAACCGGGACATCGCCAAGCAGCTGTTCATCAGCGAGAACACCGTGAAGAACCACGTACGCAACATCCTGGAGAAGCTGCAGCTGCACTCCCGGATGGAGGCGGTGGTGTACGCGATGCGCGAGAAGATCCTGGAGATCCGCTAGCCGGGCGCGGGGCCGGCCGGCCCGGCGTGGAGCACGGGGGCGGGGTCAGGCGGAGCCGTGGGCGTGCTGGAGCGCGTCCGCCAGGGGTGCGCGCAGCGTCTCGGGCAGTACCCTCTCCACCCGTGTCGCCGTGCAGCCGACCCAGCCGGCCGCCTCGGTGATGGCGTCGGCGGCGGGTTGTACCGCCTTCGGCCCGTCCAGGGTCACCTGCCGGGCCACCAGGGTCCGGCCCTCGCGGGCCGGGTCCACCCGCCCTACCAGCCTGCCGCCCGCCAGCAGCGGCATCGCGAAGTAGCCGTGCACCCGCTTCGGCTTGGGGGTGTACGCCTCCAGCCGGTGGGTGAAGCCGAAGATCCGCTCGGTGCGCGGCCGGTCCCATACCAGTGAGTCGAAGGGGGACAGCAGCGTCGTGCGGTGCCGGCCGCGCGGCTCGCTCGCCAGCGCCGCCGGGTCGGCCCAGGCGGGCCTGCCCCAGCCCTCGACCTCCACCGGGACCAGACCGGTGTCCCCGATCACCGCGGTGACCTGCTCACCCTTGAGCCGGTGGTAGTCCGCGAGGTCGGACCGGGTGGCCACACCGAGTGCCGCCCCCGCCTGAGCGACCAGCCGGCGCATGCACTCGGCGTCGTCCAGGTCGTCGTGCAGCAGGCCGGTGGGGACGGCGCGCTCGGCCAGGTCGTAGACGCGCTTCCAGCCGCGTCGCTCGGTGCAGACCACCTCGCCGGTGTCCAGCAGCCATTCCACCGCGATCTTCGTCTCGGACCAGTCCCACCAGGGGCCGCCGTTCTTGGCGCCGCCGAGCTGCGTGGAGTTCAGCGGGCCCTCGGCCTTGAGCTGGTCGAGGACGGCGGCGGTGGAGCGGTCGGCGTCGGCGAGCACGTGCCAGCGGTGGCCGCGGGCCCGCAGCGCCCGGCGGCGGAAGGCGAAATGCGGCCACTCTTCGACGGGGAGGATGCAGGCGGCGTGCGACCAGTACTCGAAGGCGTGGTTGTCGGTCCAGTACGCGCGCTCCACCGCGTCCCGGCCCACCGCGCCCAGGCGGGCGTACGGGATCAGCTCGTGCGACCTGGCCAGCACGGAGATGGTGTCGAGCTGCACAGCGCCCAGTGACCTCAGCACCCCGCGGACGCCGGCCCGCCGATCGGGGGCGCCGAGGAACCCCTGGGCCCTGAGCGCGATCCTGCGGGCCTCGTCGGCGGACAAGGTGAGCTGCGGCGGCGGGAGGAGCGTCATGGCGAAAGGGTAGATCCACCCGCTGACAGTCGTCCCGGCCTGCGCGGGCGGCCTGCGCGGGCGTCCGGCCCGCGCCGCGTCCCCCGGCCGTGCGCGGCCCAATGGCGTGGGGGGAGCCGCCCGGCTCCTTCTCCTTCTACCTCTACCTCTCCTACGGGTGGGGCAGGTACGCGGTGGCTTGCGCCCGGTCCCAGTCCGACGGCAGCAGGGAACCGGACCAGGCGTCCCGGCGCGTGCCCTCGTGGATGATCTTCGAGCGGATCACGCCCTCCATGACGAAGCCCAGCTTGCGGGCCACCGCGCGGGAGCCCTCGTTGCCGGCCTCGGCGTACCACTCGATCCGCTCCACGCCGAGCGTCCCGAACGCCCAGTCGCAGATCGCGCGGGTGGCCTCGACGGTGAAGCCGTTGCCGCGCCGCTCCTTGGCCGTCCAGTAGCCGAGCTCGGCCTCGTGGTCGGGGGCGGGCAGGCGCCGCAGCCTCACCAAACCCATGGAGCCGACCAGGGCGCCGGTGTCCCGGGTGAAGACGCCGAAGTTGTAGCGGGTGTCGTCCCGCCAGCCGTCGGGGCAGGTCCTGCCGATGAAGTCGGCCGCGTGCTGCGGGGTGTAGGGCGCGGGTACGTTCGTCCAGCGCGGGATGTCCGGGTCCTGGCACGCCTTGTACACCGCGTCCGCGTCGTCGGGTTCGAACGGGCGCAGCAGCAGGCGGTCGGTGGTCAGGGTGATCGGCTCCATACGGGACCGTGCCTTCCGGGTGAGACGCCAACGGACCTGCGGCCGAGTATCACCGAGCCCCGGGGCCGCCGGAAAACCGTTTTGGCTCCACCGGGCCTCCCGGCCTCCTGGTCTCCTCGCTTACCATGGCCGTTGCAGCCGGGCCGAGACCGTCCGTACACCGTCCGAGACAGTCGAGAACCCCCCGCTGTGCCAGCGCGGGAGCCGCGCCAGGCCCGACCGGCAAGGAGCCAGCCTACGTGTCCGTCATCAGCAAGATCATGCGTGCAGGTGAAGGCAAGATCCTGCGCAAGCTGCACCGCATCGCGGACCAGGTCAATTCCATCGAAGAGGATTTCCTCAACCTTTCCGATGCCGAGCTGAGGGCCCTCACCGACGAGTACAAGCAGCGCTATCAAGAGGGCGAGTCGCTCGACGACCTGCTGCCTGAGGCGTTCGCCACCGTTCGGGAGGCGGCCAAACGCGTTCTGGGACAGCGCCACTACGACGTACAGATCATGGGCGGTGCGGCCCTGCACCTCGGTTATGTCGCCGAGATGCGCACCGGCGAGGGCAAGACCCTGGTCGGCACCCTGCCCGCTTATCTGAACGCCATCTCCGGCAAGGGCGTGCACCTCATCACCGTCAACGACTACCTCGCCGAGCGCGACTCGGAGTGGATGGGCCGGGTGCACAAGTTCCTCGGCCTGGAGGTCGGCTGCATCCTGGCGAACATGTCGCCGGCCGAGCGCCGCGAGCAGTACGCCTGTGACATCACCTATGGCACCAACAACGAATTCGGCTTCGACTACCTGCGCGACAACATGGCGTGGTCGAAGGACGAACTGGTCCAGCGCGGCCACAACTTCGCGATCGTCGACGAGGTCGACTCGATCCTCGTCGACGAGGCCCGCACCCCGCTGATCATCTCCGGTCCTGCCGACCAGGCCACCAAGTGGTACAGCGACTTCGCCCGCCTGGTGAAGCGGCTCAACCGCGGCGAGGCCGGCGGCCTCGGCAAGGAGGAGACCGGCGACTACGACGTGGACGAGAAGAAGCGCACCGTCGCCATCCACGAGTCCGGCGTCACCAAGGTCGAGGACTGGCTCGGCATCGACAACCTCTACGAGTCGGTCAACACCCCGCTCGTCGGTTATCTGAACAACGCCATCAAGGCCAAGGAGCTCTACAAGAACGACAAGGACTACGTCGTCCTGGACGGCGAAGTCATGATCGTCGACGAGCACACCGGCCGTATCCTCGCCGGCCGCCGCTACAACGAGGGCATGCACCAGGCGATTGAGGCGAAGGAGGGGGTGGACATCAAGGACGAGAACCAGACGCTCGCCACGATCACCCTGCAGAACTTCTTCCGCCTGTACGACAAGCTCTGCGGTATGACCGGTACGGCGATGACCGAGGCCGCGGAGTTCCACCAGATCTACAAGCTCGGCGTGGTCCCGATCCCGACCAACCGCCCGATGCAGCGCCTCGACAAGCCGGACCTGATCTACCGCACGGAAGAGGCGAAGTTCGCGGCCGTGGTCGAGGACATCGTGGAGAAGCACGAGAAGGGCCAACCGGTCCTGGTCGGCACCGTCTCCGTTGAGAAGTCGGAGTACCTGTCGGCGCAGCTGTCCAAGCGCGGGGTGCCGCACGAGGTGCTCAACGCCAAGCAGCACGACCGTGAGGCGTCCATCGTGGCCCAGGCGGGCCGCAAGGGCGCGGTCACCGTCGCGACCAACATGGCCGGCCGCGGTACCGACATCAAGCTCGGCGGCAACCCCGACGACCTCGCCGAGGCGGAGCTGCGGCAGCGCGGCCTCGACCCGGGCGAGCACGTCGAGGAGTGGGCCGCTGCCCTCCCCGAGGCGCTCGAGCGCGCCGCGGCGGCCGTCAAGGCCGAGTTCGAGGAGGTCAAGGAGCTCGGCGGCCTGTACGTGCTGGGCACCGAGCGCCACGAGTCGCGCCGGATCGACAACCAGCTCCGCGGCCGCAGCGGCCGGCAGGGCGACCCCGGCGAGTCCCGTTTCTACCTCTCGCTGGGCGACGACCTGATGCGGCTGTTCAAAGCGCAGATGGTCGAGCGCGTGATGTCCATGGCGAACGTGCCGGACGACGTGCCGATCGAGAACAAGATGGTCACCCGGGCCATCGCCTCCGCCCAGTCGCAGGTGGAGCAGCAGAACTTCGAGATCCGCAAGAACGTCCTCAAGTACGACGAGGTGCTCAACCGGCAGCGCGAGGTCATCTACGGCGAGCGCCGCCGCGTCCTGGAGGGCGAGGACCTGCACGAGCAGGTGCAGCACTTCATGGACGACACCATCGACGCGTACATCGACGCCGAGACCCGCGAGGGCTTCGCCGAGGACTGGGACCTGGAGCGGCTGTGGGGCGCCTTCAAGCAGCTCTACCCGGCCAAGACCACCGTCGAGGAGCTGGAGGAGGCGGCCGGCGACCGGGCCGGTATCACCGCCGAGTTCATCGCCGAGTCGGTCAAGGACGACATCCACGAACAGTACGCCGAGCGGGAGAAGCAGCTCGGTGAGGAGATCATGCGCGAGCTGGAGCGGCGTGTGGTGCTTTCCGTGCTGGACCGCAAGTGGCGTGAGCACCTCTACGAGATGGACTACCTCCAGGAGGGCATCGGGCTGCGCGCGATGGCGCAGCGCGACCCGCTGGTGGAGTACCAGCGTGAGGGCTTCGACATGTTCACGGCCATGATGGACGGCATCAAGGAGGAGTCCGTCGGCTACCTGTTCAACCTGGAAGTCCAGGTCGAGCAGCAGGTCGAGGAGGTCCCGGTCGCGGCCGCGGTCCAGGACACGCCGCCGTCGCTGGTCAAGGACGCCCGGCCGGAGATCCGCGCCAAGGGCCTGGACGCCCCCAAGCGGGCCGACCGGCTGCACTTCTCCGCCCCCTCGGTGGACGGCGAGGGCGGGGTCGTCGAGGGCGACTTCGCCGGTGCCGCGGTGGACGCGGGCGGCGCCGCCGAGGACGAGAGCCAGACGACCCGCGCCGAGCGCCGCCGGGCGGCCAGGGGCGGCCGGCGGCGCAAGAAGTAGCGCGCGCGGTACGCGGCAGTTCCACCGGCTCGGGGCCGGACCGTCAAGGTCCGGCCCCGAGCCGGCCGTGTGCCCGGGGGCACGCGGCCGGCGGCCCGGCGGGTGCGGCCGGTGGCCGCGGGGCGCGCGGTCCTCCGCGGCGGACCCTGCCGGCCCGGTCCCCGTACGGCAGCCGGTCGCCGGCGTCATCGGGCGGCCACTGCGGTGCAGCGCCAGCGGGCGGCGCCGTAGCCGGGGCCCGACTCGTCGTCGCCGGGTTCGATGCGGAAGGCCAGGGCCCGGAAGACGTCCTGGTCGAGCGCGACGACGGCGGCCACTTCGAGGGCCCCGCCGGTGGTACGGAAAACGCGGCAGCGGTACACGTAAGGGGTACGGCCCCGGACCCGGTGGCGCCAGTCGGTGCGGGCCGCGTGCAGCTCCCACAGCCGCTGGTACGCCTCGTCGCGGACCCGTCCGGCCAGGCAGGTCAGGGGCCGCCGACCGGTCAGGACGTCGAGCAGCCGGCCGGCGAACCAGACGTGGGGCGGGAGCGGGCGTGGGGCGCGGGGCCCGGCGGGCGCGGCCGCGGGAGCCGTGGCGGGAAGCGGGGCGGGGCGCGGGGCGGGGCTCGGCCGGTTCGGCGGGCGGCGGGTGTCGCGGCGGCCGGGCGGTGCGGCGCCGGCCGGGCGGCGGGCCGCAGGAGCGGAGGGCGACGGGGTGGGCGGAGGCAGGGCTGGGCCGCGCATGGGTGGGCTCCCAAGATCGTTACCGGGTGGTAGGGCCGGTTGTAGGGGGCCGCGGGAGTTCGGGGCAAACGGGCGGGCGGCTGTCGGGGGCCCGCGCGAGATTCACCTATCTGGATGGTCGCGCACGTATGCTTCACGCCATGCGCGTCTACATTCCCACCACGCTGAGCGGGCTCGCCGAGGCGTACAAGGCAGGCGAGATAGGGCCTGGACCGCTGGACGCCTATGCCGTGACGCCCAGCCTGCGCGAGTGGTACGTCTCCGACGACATAGAGGAACTGGAGTACGCGGCGTTGACGCGTGCGGCCCAGTCGTCGCTGCGGCTGCTGGCCACGCATCCGGACGTGCCGCGCCGCCGGGTGGTGCTCGCGGTGGACGTCGGCGACGGCGAGGTGCGGTACGACCCGGACCTCGGCCTGGACCCGGCGGCGTTGGGCGAGGTGCGGCTGAGCAGGAGCGTCCCGCTGGCCAGGGCCGCGGCCGTCCATCTGGACGCGGACGGGGCCGAGCACGATGTCCGCGAGGCCGCCGCCGCGTTGGGGGCGGCCGACGCCGGGGACGACGACGCTCAGTTCACGGTGGACGGGGCCGAGGACCACGAACTGCTGTGGTACGCGACGCAGGAGATTCCCAACCTGATCGGATGAACGGGGGGTTCGGCGCGGACTCCGGCCGGGGCGGCGTCCGCCCGGAGTCCGCGCCGGGGCTTCGGGACGGGCCTGATTCCGGGTTCCGGCGGGGCGCGGATGCCGTGGTCCGGCCGGGCTTTGCGGCCGCGGGCGGCCCGAGTTCGCACGGCCGACGTGAGTTGTCCACAGGCCGGAAACGGGCTGTCGCACCGCGCGGGTACCTTTTTCCCTGTGAACGCGCACCTTGTGTGGGACTGGAACGGCACCCTGTTCCACGACATCGACGCGGTGATCGGGGCCACCAACGCCTCCTTCGCCGAACTCGGCCTGCCACCGATCACCCTTGACCGCTACCGCGATCTGTACTGCGTACCGGTGCCCCGCTTCTACGAGCGGCTCATCGGCCGGCTGCCCACCGACGCCGAGTGGGCCGTCATGGACGCGACCTTCCACCGGCACTACCGGACCCTGGCCGAGGCCTGCGGTCTGGCCGAGGGCGCCCTGGAACTGCTCACCGCCCGGCAGTCGGCCGGCCTCACTCAGTCGCTGTGCTCGCTCGCCCCGCACGAGCTGCTGCTGCCGATGGTCACCTCGCACGGGATCGACCGGCACTTCGTCCGGGTGGACGGCCGCACCGGACCGTCCACCGCGGGCAAGGCGGAGCAGATGGCCCGTCACCTGGCCTCCCTCGAAGGTGTGGGCACCGACCGGGTGGTGGTGATCGGCGACGCGGTGGACGACGCCGCGGCGGCGGCCCACGTGGGCGCTTCCGCGGTCCTCTACACCGGCGGCTCCGGCAGCCGGCGGAGTCTGGAGGCGGCCGGGGTACCGGTGGTGGACACCCTCACCGAAGCTGTTCGAGTGGCCGAACGAATAGCAGGCTGACCTGGGGCGGAACGCGGTTTCTGGCCAATTGGGCAAAAGATGTGCGATGCATTTGTACGAAGGCGGCGCACACGGAGACCCTGGTCGGAGCGATAGCCTTGCCGTCGTGATCACCGTTGATCCGTGCACCCGGGGCCGATCCGTGCTCGCCGGCACGACCAACCCCCATTCCGGCACAGTGCCGCCGCTCAGCGGCAACCCCGTGCCGTGGGAGATCGTGCCATCACCCGACGTCACGCAACGGCGCGCGACAGGAGTCAGAGGACATGCAGACCAAGCTGGACGAAGCCAAGGCCGAGCTGCTGGAACGGGCGGCCCGGGTCGGTGAGAACAGCCCGGCGGGAGTACCCGGCCAGGGCCTCGACGCAGAGGCGCTGACCGCGTTTCTCCAGCGTTACTACCTGCACAGCGCACCCGAGGACCTGGTGGACCGCGATCCGGTCGACGTCTTCGGCGCCGCGCTGTCCCACCACCGGCTCGCGGAGAACCGCCCGCAGGGCACCGCCAACGTCCGGGTGCACACGCCGACCGTCGAAGAGAACGGCTGGCAGAGCAAGCACACCGTCGTCGAGGTCGTCACCGACGACATGCCGTTCCTGGTCGACTCGGTGACCAGCGCACTCAACCAGGCCGACCGCGCCATCCACGTGGTGTTCCACCCGCAGTTCCAGGTCCGCCGGGACGTCACCGGCAAGCTCCTGGAGGTCATCGGCTCGGGCTGCGTACCCGAGGGCGAGCCGCTGCCGCACGACGTGCTGCTCGAGTCCTGGATCCATGTGGAGATCGACCGGGAGACCGACCGGGCCGACCTCAGGGAGATCGCCGACGACCTGCGCCGGGTGCTCTCCGACGTCCGCGAGTCCGTCGAGGACTGGACGAAGATGCGGCAGGCGGCGCAGTCCATCGCCGACGACCTGGCCGCGACCCCGCCGCCGCTGCCCGAGCAGGAGACCGGCGAGGCGGTGGAGCTGATGCGCTGGCTCTGCGAGGACCACTTCACCTTTCTCGGCTACCGCGAATACCGGCTCGGCACCGAGACCGGTGCCGCCGGCACCGAGGAGGACGTGCTGGTCGCGGTCCCCGGCACGGGCCTCGGCATCCTGCGCTCCGACCCGGTGCACCCGCGCGCCGACAGCACCCACCCCGGACACCCGGGCGCCGACACCGCCCGGACGGGACACCTGGGCCACGCCGGCTCGGCGTCGTTCAGCAGGCTGCCCGCCGACGCCCGGGCCAAGGCCCGGGAGCACCGGCTGCTGGTCCTTACCAAGGCCAACAGCCGCTCCACGGTGCACCGCCCCTCGTACCTGGACTACGTGGGCGTCAAGCGGTTCGACGCCGAGGGCAACGTGGTCGGGGAGTGCAGGTTCCTCGGCCTGTTCTCGTCGGCCGCCTACACGGAGTCGATCCGGCGGGTCCCGGTGATCCGCCGCAAGGTCGACGAGGTACTGGACGGTGCCGGGTTCAGCCCGGACAGCCACGACGGCCGGGACCTGCTGCAGATCCTGGAGACCTACCCGCGCGACGAGCTGTTCCAGACACCCGCCGACGAACTGCGGTCCATCGCCACCAGCGTGCTGTACCTCCAGGAGCGCCGGAAACTGCGGCTGTTCCTGCGGCAGGACGAGTACGGCCGCTATTACTCGGCACTGGTGTACCTGCCGCGCGACCGCTACACGACGGCGGTACGCACCCGGCTGACCAACATCCTCCAGGAGGAGCTGGGCGGCCACAGCGCCGACTTCACCGCCTGGAACACCGAGTCGGTGCTGTCCCGGCTGCACTTCGTGATCCGGGTGGACCCCGGCACCCCGCTGCCGCAGCTCAACGACGCGGACGTGGAGCGGATCGAGAACCGGCTGTCGGAGGCCACCCGCTCCTGGTCGGACGCCTTCGGCGAGGCGCTCGCCGAGGAGTGCGGGGAGGAGAAGGCGGCCGAGCTGGTCCGGCGGTACGCACAGGCGTTCCCCGACGGCTACCGGGCCGACTTCGGGCCGCGCTCCGCGGTCGCCGACCTCCAGCACCTGGAAAGCCTGGGCGAGGACGACTTCACGCTCAACCTGTACGAGCCGGTGGGCGCGGTCGCCGAGGAGCCGCGTTTCAAGATGTACCGCACCGGCGCGCCTGTCTCGCTGTCCGCGGTGCTGCCGGTGCTGCAGCGGCTCGGTGTGGAGGTCGTGGACGAGCGCCCCTACGAGCTGCGCCGCACCGACGACTCCCGGGCCTGGATCTACGACTTCGGTCTGCGGCTGGACCCGGCGCTCGGGGAGCTGGGGGACGACGCGAAGGAGCGGTTCCAGGAGGCGTTCGCCGCGACCTGGACCGACCGTGCGGAGAACGACGGCTTCAACTCGCTGGTGCTGCGGGCCGGGCTCGACTGGCGGCAGGCGCTGGTGCTGCGGGCCTACGCGAAGTACCTGCGGCAGGCCGGTTCGACCTTCAGCCAGGACTACATGGAGGACACCCTCCGTAACAACGTCCACACCACCCGGCTGCTGACCAACCTCTTCCAGGCCCGGCTGTCCCCCGACCATCAGCGGGCCGGCAGCGAACTGACCGACGGCATCCTGGAGGAGCTGGACGGCGCGCTCGACCAGGTGGCCAGCCTGGACGAGGACCGCATCCTGCGGGCGTTCCTCACTTTGATCAAGGCGACACTGCGCACCAACTTCTTCCAGCGCGACAGCAAGGGCCGGCCGCACGCCTACCTGTCGATGAAGTTCGACCCGCAGGCGATCCCCGAACTGCCGGCGCCCCGGCCGGCGTTCGAGATCTGGGTGTACTCGCCGCGGGTGGAGGGCGTGCACCTGCGGTTCGGCAAGGTCGCCCGCGGCGGTCTGCGCTGGTCCGACCGCCGGGAGGACTTCCGCACCGAGGTGCTGGGCCTGGTCAAGGCGCAGATGGTCAAGAACACCGTGATCGTGCCGGTCGGCGCCAAGGGCGGCTTCGTCGGCAAGCGGCTGCCCGACCCGGCCGTCGACCGGGACGCCTGGCTCGCCGAGGGCATCTCCTCGTACAAGACGTTCATCTCCGGCCTGCTGGACATCACCGACAACCTGGTGGCCGGCGAGGTGGTCCCGCCGCAGAGCGTGGTCCGGCACGACGAGGACGACACGTACCTGGTGGTCGCCGCGGACAAGGGCACCGCGGCCTTCTCCGACATCGCCAACGAGGTCGCCGTCAGCTACGGCTTCTGGCTCGGTGACGCCTTCGCCTCGGGCGGCTCGGTCGGCTACGACCACAAGAAGATGGCCATCACCTCCAGTGGTGCCTGGGAGTCGGTGAAACGACACTTCCGGGAAACCGGCCACAACACCCAGGAAGAGGACTTCACGGTCGTCGGCATCGGCGACATGTCCGGTGACGTGTTCGGCAACGGCATGCTGCTGTCGGAGCACATCCGGCTGGTCGCCGCCTTCGACCACCGGCACATCTTCCTCGACCCCAACCCGGACCCGGCCGCCTCCTACGCCGAGCGGCGCCGGCTGTTCGAGCTGCCGCGCTCCTCCTGGGCCGACTACGACACCGCGCTGATCTCCGGCGGCGGCGGTGTCTACCCGCGGACCGCCAAGGCGATCCCGCTGAGCGCGAACGTCCGCGCCGCGCTCGGCATCGAGTCCCGCGCCGCGAAGACCACCCCCGCGGAGCTGATGAAGGCGATCCTGCAGGCCCCGGTGGACCTGCTGTGGAACGGCGGAATCGGCACCTACGTCAAGGCGTCCACCGAGACACAGGCGGACGTCGGCGACAAGGCCAACGACGCGATCCGGATCGACGGGTCGCAGCTGCGGGTCAAGGTGGTCGGTGAGGGCGGCAACCTGGGCTTCACCCAGCTCGGCCGGATCGAGTTCGCCCGGTCCGGCGGCCCCGACGGCTCGGGCGGCCGGATCAACACCGACGCCATCGACAACAGCGCCGGGGTGGACGCCTCCGACCACGAGGTCAACATCAAGATCCTGCTCAACAGCGTGGTCACCGCGGGGGATCTGACGGTCAAGCAGCGCAACGGTCTGCTGGCCGAGATGACCGACGAGGTCGGCGCCCTGGTGCTGCGCAACAACTACGCGCAGAACGTCGCGCTGGCCAACAGCATGGCGCAGAGCAGCAGCCTGCTCCACGCCCACCAGCGGCTCATCCGGCGGCTGGCACGGGAGGGGCACCTGGACCGGGCGCTGGAGTTCCTGCCCACCGACCGGCAGATCCGCGAGCGGCTGGCCGCCGGCCAGGGGCTGACCCAGCCGGAGCTCGCGGTGATCCTCGCCTACGCCAAGATCACCGCCGCCGACGAGCTGATCCGCACCGACCTGCCCGACGACCCCTATCTGCGCTCCCTGCTGCACGCCTACTTCCCGGTCCCGCTGCGGGAGCGGTTCGAGCAGCAGATCGACAACCACGCGCTGCACCGCGAGATCATCACCACGGTGCTGGTCAACGACACCGTGAACTCCGCCGGCACCACCTTCCTGCACCGCTTCAAGGAGGAGATCGGCGCGACGACCGACGAGATCGTCAGGGCGCACACGGCCGCCCGCGCGATCTTCGACCTGGGACGGATCTGGGACCAGGTGGAGGCGCTGGACAGCGTCGTGGCCGCCGACGTGCAGACCCGGATCAGGCTGCACTCGCGGCGGCTGGTCGAGCGCGGCACCCGCTGGCTGCTCAACAACCGGCTGCAACCGCTGCGGATCGCCGAGACCATCGACTTCTTCATTGAAGGGGTGCACACGGTCTGGGCGCAGCTGCCGAAGCTGCTGCGGGGCGCCGACCTGGAATGGTACCGGTCGCTGCACGACGAGCTGACCGGGGCCGGGGTGCCGGAGCAGCTGGCGAACCGGGTCGCCGGGTTCTCCTCGGCCTTCCCGACACTGGACATCGTGGATGTCGCCGACCGCAGCGGCAAGGAACCACTGGAGGTCGCCGAGGTCTACTTCGACCTGGCCGACCGGCTCGGAATCACCAAGCTGCTGGACCGGATCATCCTGCTGCCGAGGGCCGACCGCTGGCAGTCGATGGCGCGGGCGGCGATCCGCGAGGACCTGTTCGCGGCGCATGCCGCGCTCACCGCGGACGTGCTGGCGGCCGGCGCCGGGGGAGCCACACCGGAGCAGCGCTACCGGGGCTGGGAGGACAAGAACGCCGGGCTGATCAGCCGGGCCCGCATCACGCTGGAGGAGATCCAGGGGGCGGAGGAGTTTGACCTGGCCAGCCTGTCGGTGGCGATGCGGACCTTCCGGACGCTGCTGCGCACGCACCGCTAGCCGGGATGCGGGAGGGCGGGCCGTACGCCGTCGTCGGTACGGCCCGCCGCTTCGGGCGACAGCCGCACCAGTCGCTCCTGCGAGACCTCACTCCAGGCCACCGAGCGGCCTTCGTAGGGGACGTCCTCACCCCGGGTCAGCAGCAGCCAGCGCGCGTCGTAGCGCCGCACGATCAGGCGCCGCACGGAAGCGTCACTCCCGGGGGCGAAGTAGGCGCGCAGGTCGGCGGAGCGGCGGGCGGTGTCGGCGGCCGGGGCCGCCGGGTCGGGCCAGGTGGGCGCGATGAGGAAGATCCCGTACGCGGGCAGGGCGTGCGTGGCCGCGTACCCGTCGGTGAGGACCACCTCGCCGGGCGGCACCAGGCGGGTCACCCAGCGGTAGTCGTGCCAGCGCCGAGGGTGGTCCAGGGCGACCGGCAGAAAGCGGCGGGGCACCACCGCCCCCGCCTGCGCCACCAGGCCGCAGCACAGCGCGACCGCCGCCACCGGCAGCAGCGCCCGCCGCGGCCCGGCCCACGGCCGCGGCGCCGCGAGGGCGACCGCCAGGGAGAACTGGAGCGGGACCAGAGCCAGCGCGAACACCCGGCCGTAGACGTAGTGCCCGCTCAGCCAGCCGTAGCCGGCGAGCACGGCGAACAGCGCGAACATCACCGCCAGCGGGTCCCGCGGCCGCCGGACGGCCCGCCGCAGCAGGGCCGGCAGGCCGGCCGCCGCCAGGCCGTACCAGCGGAAGGGGTGCTGGTAGAGCCTGCGGTGCAGGTAGTCCAGCGAGGTGTCGCCGGCCAGCGCGAACACGTCGAAGTACGGCCACACCCCGGCCGCCGCGACCGCCACTGCGGCGGCCAGTCCCCAGCGGGCGGCGGCGCGCGCCGACCAGCGGCGTTGCCGGCCGGCCACCGTCGCCACCGCACCGACCACGGCGGCCAGCGCGGTCACCGGGTGGATCAGCAGCAGCACCGCGCCCAGCAGCCC
Organism: Streptomyces sp. ITFR-21; assembly: GCF_031844685.1. NCBI lineage: Bacteria > Bacillati > Actinomycetota > Actinomycetes > Kitasatosporales > Streptomycetaceae > Actinacidiphila > Actinacidiphila sp. ITFR-21. The sequence continues at coordinate 2,160,337 of NZ_CP134605.1, read as the reverse complement.
GAGCCCGGCGTAGCACCGGGCCGGTCCGCCCCGCCGGGCCAGCCGGTCCGCCCCGGCCCACAGCAGAAAGGAGAGCCCCACCGCGAAGGTGCTCGGGTAGCAGGCCCCCCGGGTCAGTGACCACACCCCGCAGAACCCGCTCCACTCCGTCCCGCGCACCCCCCACAGCAGGGTGAACGCCGCCAGCGCGTACACCGGCGCCCAGGGCCGCCCGCTGAGCGTCCGCGCGTAGGCGCCGACCCCCGCGACCAGCAGCGCGAGGTTCACCGGCCCGCAGCAGCGCACGACCGTCCACCCCGCCGCGCCGGTCGCCTTCGCCACCAGGCCGAGCAGCACGATGTACGGCGAGTAGTACGGGCTGCCGGTGCCCGGTGCCTTCAGCAGCGGGTTGCCGGGGTGCCGCCAGTCCGCCCGGACCTGTTCCACGGCCGCCGCGTGCTGCCCGAAGTCCGAGGCGATCGGGGTGTGCCAGGTCACCACCGCCAGCAGCAGCCAGCAGGCGCCGCCGAACAGCGGATACGGCGTCGGGCGCCGTCGGCCCGGCCGCCGGGGCGGACGGGCCGGCGGGAGCGGCGGCCGGCGGGGAGCCGCTACCGCCATGGCGGCCTCTCTCTCAGCCCCGGCACAGGGCGCGCTCCGCCTCGACCGGGTCGTCGGGGTAGCGGAAGGACGTACGGGACCAGGCGCCCAGCAGGTTGCGGACGAAGCGGCCGGGGGTCAGCGGGGCGCGCACGGACGCCTGGAGCTCGGCGAGCGGGCCGCAGGTCAGGGCGTGGCGGGCGGCCCGCACCCGGGCCGGGTCGAGGCCGGCCGGCAGGGCGGCGCCGGGATCGGTGTAGTCGGCGACGATCCAGGCCGGGTCGAGCGGCTTCTCGTGGCCGGAGCGGCCCGCCGTACGAAACGCGTCGCGGGCCTGGTGGGCGGCCAGCGGGTAGGCCAGGCCGAGCGGATCCACGGAGGTGTCGCCCAGCGGGGTCACGATGCCGTTGTAGCCGAGCAGGTCGTACGAGCTGGCGATCCGGTGGCCGAGGCGGCGGGCCAGCGGCAGCGGGACGAAACGGTCCGCCGCGGGCGGGACCGGCAGCAGCAGTACGGGCCGGCCCGCCGCCTCGGCCGCGCGGACCGCCGGGCGCAGCGGTTTGGGCCGTCGGGCGTGGACCGCCTCGCCGACCGGGTGCGGGGAGCCGGTGTAGACGGTGTAGTCGCGCTGCTCGTCGAGGATCAGGTAGGGATCTCCGCTGGACGCGGCCGGCCGCCACAGCAGTGCGCAGCACACCGCCCACACCGCCAGCGCGCCCGCGACCGCGCCCGTCCGCCGCGACAGCGGCACCGCGCACACCGGCAGCATCAGCAGCAGCAGGCCGGGCACCAGCAGCCGGCCGTGCATGAAGTCGCCGCCGACCCGGCACACGTACAGCCAGGACAGCAGCCCCGCGACCGGCGGCGCGAGCAGTTCCGGGCGCAGGGCCGCGCGCCCCGGCAGGTGGACGGCCAGCGCTGCGAGCAGCGTCAGGGGCAGCCACAGCCGGTACGGGTCGGCGAAGTCGCCGAAGTACGCGAAGCCGCGCGTCCACACCGGGTCCGAGGCTTCCTTGGCCAGCGCGGGGAGCGGGACGAGGACCCCGTAGTACCCGGCCCGGAACACCTCGTACCCGGCGGGCAGCGCGACCGCGGCGCCCACCAGCCACAGGGCGTGCCCCGGACGGGGGCGCAGCAGAAGCCACAGGGCGGCCAGGAACACCGCGCCGACCAGCGCGAGGTCGGGCCGCACCAGGGGCCCGAGGCCGAGCACGAAGGCGGCGGCGTGTGCCCGGGGCCCGGGGGACCCGCCGGCCGCGGCGAGGGGCGCGGCGCCCGGGGCCGTACGGCCGGACCGGCCGAACGCGGGCGTACGAGGACCGCGGCCGGCGACCGTACGGGCGGCCGGGCCGTCGCCGAACTCCGTACCGGAGGACGCGCTGCCGCCGGTACCCGCGTGCGACGACGCGCTGTCGGACCCGCCTGCGCCGCCGGACCCGCCTGCGCGGGTGGGTACGGCGCCCGGGGCCGTACGGGCGGACGGGCCGTCACCCGTTCCGGTACGGGTGCGTCCGGCGGCGCCCGCCCGCACCAGCAGCCACCAGGACAGGCCGATCCAGGCGGTGGTGAGGCCGTTCTCCAGGCCGGAGGTGGCGTAGTCCCAGTCCGCTTTGACCGCGAGCAGGACGAGCATGCCCAGGGGCAGCAGGGGGGCCGCGGACCACGGGCGTACCGCCGTGCGGGCCGCGGCGACGGCCAGGAAGTAGCCCGCGCCGGTGAGCAGGATGCCGAGGGCGACGGCGACCACGGAGGGGTCGCGGGAGGAGAGGCGGGCGGCGCCCGCGACCAGCCACTGCCAGAGGGTGCCGGTGGACGCCTCGGCGCGCTCGCCGACGTTGAACACGGGGCCGTGGCCGGCCAGCAGCTGGCGGACCGTGCGGGTGTAGATCATGCCGTCGTCGCCGACCCAGCGGTTCCGGTAGCCCAGGTACACCGCCAGCAGCGCGGGACCGCCCGCGATCGCCGCTTCCCGGAGCAGGGGCCGGAACCGGAGCAGGGGCCGGAACCACGGCCGGGGCGGGGGCTGGGGCCCCGGCGGCCCTCCGCCGGCCGCCTCCGCCTGCCCGGGTCGCCGCGCGTCGGGGATCAGCTCATGCGATGTCATGACAGCTCCAGGTTCCGGCGGCTCGCCCCCAGAGCCTGCCAAGGAGTACACCGCCGCCCGGCCCGCCACGCGGGCACCGCCAGCGCCCTACGACCAGGTGGCGGACGGCCCCGGCCTACCGCGAGCCGGCGGGACGCCGGACCCCGCCGCCGCCCGATGCCCCGGGCGCGAGCGGCCGCAGCCCTCGGGGAAGCTCGGCGGAGCCGGGCAGGCCGGGAGGCCGCCGGAGCCCCGGACCGGCCCCGGTGGAAGCTCAAGCCGGGCAGTGGCCCCGAGGGGCGGCCGGACCGCGCCGGGAAGGCCGGGCCGGCAGCGGCCGGTCGGGAGGTGAGGAGTCCCGGGGAGGTCGGGGGAGGCCGGGAGGGGCCGGGAGGGGCCGGGAGGGGCCGGGAGGGGCCGGGCCGCCGCGTACCCCCCCGGCCGCGCCGCCGGAGGCTACTTCACGGCCCCCGCCATCACCCCCGACACGAACTGCCGCTGGAAGGCGAAGAAGACCGCCAGCGGGACCACCATGGAGACGAAGGCCCCCGGTGCCAGGATGTCGATGTTGTTGCCGAACTGCCGGACCTGCTGCTGGAGGGCGACGGTGACCGGCTGGGAGCCGCTGTCGGCGAAGATCAGCGCGACCAGCATGTCGTTCCACACCCACAGGAACTGGAAGATGCCCAGCGAGGCGATGGCGGGGCCGCCCAGCGGGAGGACTACCCGGGTGAACAGGCGCAGCTCGCCCGCGCCGTCCAGCCGGGCGGCCTCCAGCAGCTCGCGGGGGATCTCGGCGAAGAAGTTGCGCAGCAGGAAGATGGCGAAGGGCAGGCCGAACGCCGTGTGGAAGAGCACCACGCCGATGATGTCGCCGAAGATGCCGATGTCGCCGAAGAGCCGGGCCACCGGCACCAGCGCCACCTGGACCGGGACGACCAGCATCGCCACCACCGCGACGAACCACCAGTCCCGGCCGGGGAAGTCCGTCCACGCGAAGGCGTAGCCGGCCAGCGCGCCGATCGCCACCACCAGCGCCGTCGCCGGGACGGTGATCAGCGCGGTGTTCAGCAGCGAGTCGGTGATCGCGTGGTTGTCCAGCAGGGTGCGGTAGTTGGTGACGGTGAGCTGGGACGGCGAGCTGAACACCTTCCACCAGCCGCTGGCCGAGATGTCGGTGGGGGTGCGCAGGCTGGACAGCAGCAGGCCCACGGTCGGCAGCAGCCAGAACAGCGCCACCACCAGCAGCACGATCCGCAGCACCCCGCCGGACGCGTACGCCGTCAGCCGCGCGCCGATCCCGCGTCGGCCGTTCGCCGGTGAACTCATCGCCGCCCCTCCCTGCGCAGCCGCCGGATGTTGAAGACCATGACGGGCAGGACGAGCAGCAGCAGGATCACACCGATCGCGCTGCCGACGCCCTGGTCGTCGCCGCCGCCGAAGGACGACAGGTAGAGCTGGAGGGCCAGCACGTTCGCGTCGGACTGGGTGTTGCCCGGCGCGATGATGTACACGAGGTCGAAGACCTTCAGCACGTTGATCATCAGGGTGACCGTCACCACGACCAGCACCGGCGCGAGCAGCGGCACCGTGATCCGGCGGAAGACCTGCCACTCGCCGGCGCCGTCCACCCGTGCCTGCTCCAGGAGTTCGCGGGGCACCCCGGCCAGGCCCGCCGCGATCAGCACCATCGCGAAGCCCGCCCACATCCACACGTAGGAGGCGATGATCGACGGGGTGACCAGGTCCGGGCCGAGCCAGTCGACGCCGCCGTACGCACCGGAGAAGTTGGAGGCGGGCAGCCGCAGCCGGGCCCCGGCGGCCCTTGCCGGCAGCGTGTAGGTGCCGTCCCGGCCGGACGTGGCCGAGGCGATCACCTTGCCGTCCCTCACCGCCTGCACCCTCACCCCGGACAGCGCCCTCTCACCGGGGTCGATCACCCCGGCCCTCCCGGTGCCGCCGGGCCGGAAGTCCAGCCATACGGTGCCGGTCACCGCGTCCGGCCGCGGCGTGGCGGGCCGGGCCTGCCGGGCACCGGCCGGCAGCTTGTTCTGCGGGATGCCGACCAGCGGCAGATCCGCGGAGGTGCCGGTGTCCGCCGCCGAGGCGGAGGTGTACGAGCCGCCCGCCGTCGGCCTGAGATCGCTGTCCGGGCGCGGCCGGGCCCCGGGGTAGGCGGAGGCGTCGGTGAAGGTGTCGTGCACCGCGACCACCACCGCGTTGGCGACGCCGCGCGACGGGTCCTGCTCGTAGACCAGTCGGAAGATGATGCCGGCGGCCAGCATCGAGATCGCCATCGGCATGAAGACGACCAGCTTGAACGCCGTTCCCCAGCGGACCCGTTCGGTCAGCACCGCGAAGACCAGGCCGAGCGCGGTCGTCACGGTCGGTGCCACCGCCACCCAGATCGCGTTGTTGCGGACCGCGGTGAGGATGCCGTGGTCGGTGAAGACGGTGCCGAAGTTCCGCAGCCCGACGAAGCCGCTGCCGTCGGCGTCGAACAGGCTGCGGTAGACGGTGAAGCCGATCGGGTAGGCCACCAGCGCGCCCAGCAGGACCAGCGCGGGCAGCAGGAAGAGGGCGGCGACCCAGGGCCTGGTGCCCAGGACGCCGCGGCGGGTGCGGACCGGGCGGCGGCCGGCGCCGGGCCCGTCGATCGGGTCCGGCGCGGCGGGGACGGCCGGGGCGGCACCGGTGATGCCGCCCCCCGCGCCCGGGACGGAGGCGTCAGCCATCCGGCCTCAGCTCCCGTACGCCTTGGCCGCGTCCGCTTCCAGTTCGGCCTGCGCGCCCGCCACGTCGGACGGCTTGGCCAGGAAGTCCTGCAGGTCCTTCCACTCGCCCTCGCCCTTGGTGCCGCCGAACGCGGCCGGCGCCTGGTCGGACATGTCGAACCGGAAGTCGTCGCCGGAGGCGATCAGCGACGTGGCGATGTCGCGCTGGACGTCGTCCGGGTACGCCGCCGGGTCCAGCGACTTGTTCGGCGAGAGGTAACCGCCGCCCTGCGCCCAGATCCTGGCCGCGTCGGTGGAGGCGACGAAGGTCAGCAGCGCCTGCGCGCCGGGGGTGTCCTTCAGCGCGACGCCGACGTCGCCGCCGCTGACCACCGGCGGCTTGCCGGTGCCGACCGCGGGGAACGGGAACTCCTTGGCGTCGGTGCCGACCTTCGCCTTGGTGTTGGCGGAGATGAACGCCGAGACGAAGTCGGCCTCGTAGACCATCGCCGCGCCGGGCGGATTGCCGGTGAAGACCGTCGTGACGGACTTCGGGAAGTCGGCGGCGAGCGCGCCGCCGGTACCGCCCGCGATCAGGTCCCTGCTGCCGAAGAGCTGGGCCAGGGTGGCGAGCGCGGTTCTCACCGAAGGATCGGTCCACTTGATCCGGTGCGCGGCCAACCGGTCGTATTTCTCCGGGCCGGCCTGCGAGAGGTAGATGTTCTCGAACCAGTCGGTGAGCGTCCAGCCGTCACCGCCGCCGATCGACACCGGCGGGGTGCCCGATTCGAACACGGTTTCCGCGGTCTTCAGGAACTCCGCCCATGTCGTGGGCACGGTTGCGCCGGCATTCTCGAAGGCCGCGGTATTGTACCAGATCATCGACTTGTTCGAGACCTTCGCGTACACGCCGTACGGGGTGCCCTTCCAGGCGCCGAGTTTCTGCCAGCCCGGTGAGAAGTTCTTGTCCAGTTGCGCCCGCGCCTGCGGGCCGAGCGGTTTCAGCCAGCCCTTGTCGGCGAATTGGTGCAGGACGCCGTTCTGGGCGAGGAAGGCCACGTCGGGCGGAGCGCCGCCCTCGATCTTCGTCCCCAGGAAGGTGGACTGGCTGTCGCCGGTCGGTACGAAGGTGGTCTTCGCGCCGGTGCGCCGGTCGAACTCGTCCAGCACCTTCTGGAAGTTCTGCTGCTCGGGGCCGGTCCACACGGCGGCCACCTCGACCTTCTGGCCGTGCAGGTCCGGGAGTTGCAGCCCGCCCCCGGCGGGGGCCGTGGACGCCGACGGTGCCGGGCCCCCGGACGCCGGGCCCCCGCCGCCGCAGGCGGCCGTGGTGAACGCCAGCGCGCAGCCGGCGAGTACGGCGAGCGCAATGCGTGCGGTCCGGGTGGCGCCGGTGCGGTGTGCTGGATTCGTGCGAGTGCTTTTCCTTAATGACGCGGCCATTTGTGTCATCCCCTCAGTCCCGTGGCGTCCGTTCCTACGCCCGGGTGAACTCGCCCGCAAGAGAGTGCGCGGGAGTGCGCGAGCCATCGTGACCATGCCGTGATCTCGGGGTAAACACGGCCGCCGTTGATTGGTTGTTTACTTACCCGATTACCCCTCAGATGAGCGGGGTTGCCCGGGAAATGGCGGAGAGGGTGCCTTTTTCCCGGGCGTCGGCGGAATCCGCCGCCGGGCCGGACCGGGCGGCGGACCGGGATGCGGACCCGGTGGCGGCCTGCCCGGCCGCGGACTCGGCCGCGGTGGACTCCGCCGCCCGCTCCAGCGCGCTGGCCAGCAGCGCCAGGTCGGTCGGCCCGTTGCCGAGTTCCCGCACCTGGCGGCGGGCCGGCGGATCGCCCATCCGCTCCCACTCCAGCGCCACCACGGTCGGCCGCAGCGTCGCCGTACGCGGGATGCGGGCGCTGACCCGGGCGGCCTGAAAGACCGTTACGGCACCTCCGGGACGCCGCAGATAGGCCCGGCCCGGCACGCTGTCGTCCAGTGTCGCGGGATCCTCCACGTGCACCAGCAGCGCGGCCGACTCCGGGTCCGGCGTCCGCAGCGCGATCCGCAGCCGGGCCCGGTCGTCGACGTCCGTACCGGCCGTCCGCTCCGGGCGCCCGGTGGCGGACACCAGGTGCACACCGAGCCGTTCGCCCTCCCGCGCGACGGTTTCCAGTGCCCGTACGACGCTGCCCGCCGCGGGCCGCCCCGGGCTGCCGAGGGCGGGCGCCACCAGGGCGTCGAAGTCGTCCACGATCACCACCAGCCGGGGGAGGGCGGCGGCGGGGACGGCCGGCGCGGGCCAGGGGGCGGCGGGGACCCGCGGGCCGGTGCCCTCGCTGGGGATGTCCACCCAGCGGGCGGCGTCCGGCGCGCCGGGCTTGCGGTCGTCCGCGCCGCCCTGGTGCGGGATGGCCGCCGCGACCAGCCGGTCGGCGTGCCAGGCGGCGAACCCCCGGCCGCCGAGCACCTCGGCGCGCCGCTTCAGCTCCGCGGTCAGCGCCTGGGCGAATTCCCGCATCCGCACCGGGTCGGAGGCCACCAGATGCGTCGAGACGTGCGGCAGGTCGGCGCAGGCCAGCAGGCCCTCGCCGCGCTCCTGCCCGGCGCCGTCCACCAGCACCAGGGCGAGCCGGTCCGGCCGGTCGGCCGCGGCGAGCGAGGCGGCGAGGGAGCGCAGCAGCTCGGTCTTCCCGGCGCCGGGCGCCCCGCCCACCACCACGTGCGGCCCCTCGGCGACCAAATCCACCGCGACCCGGCCGGCGGCGCCTACTCCCAGCACCGCTCCGGCTCCCGCTCCGGCGGCCGGCGCCTCCGCCCAGCGCGCGGCGATCTTCGCAGGCGTCGCGAGCGCGAGATCCAGCTCGTCCAGCAGCCGTACGGTCGCGGGCAGCGCGTGCCGCGACCGGGTACCGCCCGCCTGCGGGTCGGCCTCCCGCAGCGGTGCCAGCGCGCGGGCGAAGTGCTCCGCCCAGGCGGCGGACACGGCGTCCACCACGACGCCCTGCGGCGGGCTGACCGGGACCGGCGCGGGCCCGTCGGCGGGCTGCCGCGGAGTGCCGGTACGGTCCGTGTCGGCCGGCCGGCCCTCGGGGTCCCGCGGCCGGCCGGGCACTCCCGCCCCGGCGGCCGGCCCCGCGGGCCCGTGTCCGTCGCGTCCGCCCGCCCGGTCCGCGTCCGCCGCGGCCCCGGCTTCGCCGCGGCCGCCAGGACCCGTACGGCCGTCGGGCCCGGCCGGGTCCGCCGACGTCCCCGCCCGGCCGCCGCCGGGTCGCCCGGACCGGTCCGCCGCCGCGCCGGCGTCCGCTCCCGCGCCGGCGTCCGCTCCCGCGCCGGCGTCCGGCCCCGCGGCGCCCGCGGGGTCCGTGCGGCTGCCGGTCCCGTCGTGGCCCGTGGCGGGCGGGGCCTGCGCCGGGCCTATGCGCAGGGTGGTCGACACGTCGCCGGAAAGCCGGGCGAGCAGGCCGGTGGTGATGACCGGGCGCTCGCCGGTCTCGGTGAGGCACAGCACGTGGACGCCGGCGGCGGGGCCGGCGGCGGCCAGGCGGACGGCGGTGTCGCGCAGCGGGACCGAACCGGGGTCGCCGTCGATGACCAGCAGGGTGTACGGGCCCTCGTGGGCCGCCGCGGCGGCGGCGACCGCGGCGGCCGGGGCGGTGGCCCAGCGGGGGCCGAGCGGCCCGGACTCGAGCCGGCGGGTGAGTTCGGTGGTGCGGGCCTCGGCCTGGTCGCGGTCGAAGGCCAGCAGCAGCCGGCAGTCCTGGCCGTGCCCCGGCCGCAGGTGCGGCAGCCAGTTGAGCCAGGACCACTCCTCGGCCCGCTGGTCCGCGCCGCGCGTCCGGTCCGCGCTGATCAGCACGATCTCCAGGGTCGCGGGGGAGTGCAGCGCGCAGAGCTGGGCCAGTACCGCCCGCGCGAGTCCGGCGAGCCGGGGGCGCGGCCCGGCCAGGGTCAGCGCGGAGGTCTCCGGTGCCCGCAGGTCGACCGCGAAGGGCACGTCCGGCAACCGCCGGGCGCCGTCCTCGGTGAGGAGGTCCGCGGTCCCGAGCCGTACCGTCAGCGCGTCCGGGTGGCCCGGCCCGCGCTCCCACAGCCGCCGCCCGGGGCCGAGCGCGGTCAGCAGTACGGCTGCGGGATCCGGCCAGCGCCCCCGCAGCGACTCCGCCTCGCCGTCGTCGGCCGCCGACGGCCCCGTGGAGTCCTCGCGGCCCGCGCCGAGCCGCCGCTTCGCCCAGGCGCCTATGGCGCCCACCACCCGCGGCCGGTCCGCCTCCGGGCCGGGACCGCCGCCGATGGGCCGCTCCCCGGTGGCCCGGCGCCGGTCCTCGGCGTCCGCCGCCTGCGCCGGGCCGGCCGGGCCCCGCTCGAAGGCCGCCGGCTCCGCGGCGGAGACGGGGTTTCCGGACGCGGGCGGCCAGGACTCCTCCCGCAGCGACACCCGCAGGTGGCCTTCGGCGTCGGGCACCGAGGGCAGCGGGGCGGGCTCGGGGGTGTGCGGGGCGGTGAGCCGCAGCGTGGACTCGCCGATGCCCAGCAGCGCCCCCGGCGGGAACGCCACCGGCCGCGCCCCGACCGCGCGGCCCGACAGCGTGGTGCCGTTGGTGGAGTCGAGGTCGGCCACCGTGACCTCGCCGTCCGGGCCGACCACGACCTCGCAGTGCAGCCGGGAGACGTCCGGGTCGTCCAGCGGCACGTCCGCGTCCGCCGAGCGGCCGATCCGGGCCCGGCCGCCGGGCAGCAGGTGGACGCCGCCCGCGTCGGGGCCGCCCACCACGTGCAGCCGGGGGAGTTCGGCCGGCGGGCGGCCGTACTGCCCGAACCGGCCGTACTGGCCGTGGTCGGCGTGTCCGCCGCCCTCGCCGTACGGCTCGGCGGGGCCGTGCAGCGACACCAGCGCCCCGTCCACCAGCGGCGGCACGCCGAGGACCGTGGTGGGGGCGAGCCGCCGGGTGTCCGCGTAGAGCACCACGGAGGTGCCGGCGGACCGGCCGCCGGGCTGGCCCGACCCGGCGGCGGAGGCGAGTGCCCCGGCCACCGTGCCCAGTTCCGCGCCCGCGGGCGCGGTGATGAGCACGTCGCAGCCGCGTGCGGTCCGGCCGCTGCGCGGCCCGAGGACGGTCAGCCGGATCTGCATCTCGTCCGCGGTCCCTTCTCCCCGGGCCCGGGCGGGCGGCCGGGAGCGGAGGCCGCTCGCCGGCCGCGCACGGGCGCGTCGACGTACATCGGATGCATCCTCCCACCCGCAACTGACAGTCCGTCGCCGGTCCCGACCCCGGTGATCTTGATCGGTCGGTGGGTGATCATCCCATGCCCTTTCCCGGTCGGGAAGCGAACGGAGCACACCGGGCGAACACCGCGCGGACCGGGGGCCGGCCCCGGCGGCCGACCAGCGGGGCAACCACGTGGCCGCAGGCCGCGTCCTACCGGGGGCCGGCGGCCGATCCGCTGGCCGGATCCGGCCGGCAACCGGTCCGGATCCCGTCGGCAACCGGTCCGGATCCGGCCGGCAGCCGGCCGCCGGCCGCGGACCGGTCGCCGTGGGCCGCCCGCGTTCCGGGCCGTCGTGCCGTCGGGCCGCCGCGGGAGCGGCCGACGGCACTACGCTTGCCGGAACCAGCCGGTCTCGGTGACGGGTGGTACGGCACAGGCCCGGCGGCGACCGGCGGTGGGCGCCGGTGGGCGCCGGTGGCGGGGGCAGACGGGCCCTTGTGGGCCAGTACGCAGCTTTACGCAGCTAGGGAGCGCATGACGTGCGGCCGGTAGGCAGCAAGTACCTCCTGGAGGAGCCGCTGGGACGCGGCGCCACGGGCACCGTCTGGCGTGGGCGGATCCGCGCCGAGGACGGCACCGTCGTGCCCGGCGAGGCCGTCGCGGTCAAGGTGCTCAAGGAGGAGCTGGCCGGCGACCCGGACGTGGTCATGCGCTTCCTGCGCGAGCGCTCGGTGCTGGTCAGGCTGCGCCACCCGCACATCGTCCGGGTCCGCGACCTGGTCGTCGAGGGCGATCTGCTGGCCCTGGTGATGGACCTGATCGACGGCCCCGACCTGCACCGCTACCTGCGCGACAACGGCCCTTTCTCGCCGATCGGCGCGGCGCTGCTCACCGCGGCCGTCGCCGACGCGCTCGCCGCCAGCCACGCCGACGGCGTGGTGCACCGGGACCTGAAGCCCGCCAACGTGCTGATCGCCACCGTCGTCGGCGACGACGGCACCGAGCGGATGCACCCGATGCTCACCGACTTCGGCATCGCGCGCCTCGCTGACTCCCCGGGCGTCACCCGCACCCACGAGTTCGTCGGCACCCCCGCCTACGTCGCGCCCGAGTCGGCGCAGGGCCGCCCGCAGACCTCGGCGGTGGACGTCTACGGCGCCGGCATCCTGCTGTACGAGCTGGTGACGGGCCGGCCGCCGTTCCGCGGCGACAGCGCGATCGAGGTGCTGCACCACCACCTCAACGACGTGCCCGAGCGTCCCGGCAACGTCCCCGAGCCGCTCTGGACGGTCATCGAGCGCTGCCTGCGCAAGGAGCCCGGCGAGCGGCCCAGCGCGGAGAACCTGGCCAGGGCGCTGCGGGTGGTCGCGGCGGGGGTCGGTGTGCACGCCGCCCCGGCCCAGGCCGAGGCCGCGTACGGCGTCGGCGCGCTGCTCGGCCCGGACCCGGCGCCGACCCTCGTGCCCGGTACGGGCGCCGACGCCGACTCCGCCCCCACCCAGGTGCTGCCGTCCGGCCCCGCCGGTCCCTCCTACGGCGGCCACGACCCGAACGCGGCCACCAGCGTCCTGCCGTCCGAAGCGCCCGCCGCCGACGGCACCCGGGTGCTGCCCGCCGCCCCCGGGGACGCGCCGCAGCCGCCGCAGGGCCCGCACCCGTGGGAGTCGCAGCTGAGCGCGGCGCGCCACCGCAACGAGCAGACCGAGGTCCAGCAGCAGCTGCCGCCCGAGCTGGACCCGCTGCGCCGCCGCCCGCGCCGCCAGCCGGCCCCCGAGCCGCCCCAGCCGCCCCAGCAGCAGCGGCCGCCGGGGTACGGGCAGCAGCCGCCGCCGTACGGGTACCCGCAGCAGGGGCAGCAGGGGCAGGGCGCCCAGGGCTACGGCTACCCCCAGCGGCAGCCCAGGCCGCCCCAGCCCCAGCCCCAGCAGCGCCGCCCCGCGCCCCAGCCGCCCGGCCGCCAGCAGCGGTACGAGCCCCGCCCGTACGAGCGCCCGCGCCCGCCCGCCCCGGCTCCCGAGCCGCCCAGGGGCCGCGAGCCGCGTGAACCCCGCGGGCGCAGCCGGGGCAGCGCCAACCCAATGAAGATCCCGGGCCTGGGCTGCCTCAAGGGCTGCCTGGTGGTGATCCTGGTCCTCGTCGCGATCTTCGTCCTCGTCTGGTACACCACGCCGCTCCCGCAGTGGGTGGACAGTACCCGCAACCTGTGGGACGCGGCGTCGGGCTGGGTCAACACCCTGTGGGACCAGGCGTCCCGGATCACCGGCGACGCGGGCGGCAACGACTGACCGCCGTCCGGGGGCGGCTCGCGGCCTGGGGTGGTCGGTCCGCGCGGTCGGGCGCCCGGCGGCCCGCGGCGGTCGGCGCGGCCGGGTGTCGCGCCGGTGTCCTGCTGCCGTCCACGGCCGCCCGGTCGGCCGGCGGCTCAGGTCCGGCGGCGCGGCATGCCGTCCGGCGGTCCGCCGTCGCGTGCGGCAAGGGCGGCCGAGCAGTCGGCGGCCGCCCGCCGCGGCTCCGCCGGAAGCGGTGTGATCACGCCAAGGACAGCCGATGCTGGCGACATGTCGACTTCCAGAGGGTGATTTCTCCGCAGATACGCCTCCGCACCGCCCGCACGTACCCCGAACAGCCGCCGAGCCGCGTAGTTTTGTCGCCAACGCGACGGACTTTCGGAGGAGTCGGAGCAGCCTTGGCCAGGAAGATCGGCAGCCGGTACACCGCACACCAGGTGCTCGGGAGGGGGTCCGCGGGCACGGTGTGGCTGGGCGAGGGCCCCGAGGGGCCGGTCGCGATCAAGCTGCTGCGCGAGGACCTGGCCTCCGACCAGGACCTCGTCGGGCGCTTCGTCCAGGAGCGCACCGCGCTGCTCTCCCTTGACGACCCGCACATCGTCGGCATCCGCGACCTGGTGGTGGACGGCGCCGACCTGGCTCTGGTGATGGACCTGGTGCGCGGCACCGACCTGCGCTCCCGGCTGGAGCGCGAACGCCGGCTGACCCCGGAGGCGGCCGTGGCCATCGCCGCCGACGTCGCCGACGGGCTGGCCGCCGCGCACGCGGCGGGCGTCGTGCACCGGGACGTCAAACCGGAGAACGTCCTGCTGGACTCAGCGGCCCCGGCCGGCCCCGGCGGCGCCCCGCCCGCCCTGCTCACCGACTTCGGCATCGCCCGCCTGGTCGACTCCCCGCGCCGTACCCGCGCCACCCGGATCATCGGCACCCCCGACTACCTCGCCCCGGAGATCATCGAGGGCCTGCCGCCGCGCGCCTCGGTCGACATCTACGCCCTGGCCACCGTGCTGTACGAACTGCTGGCCGGCTTCACCCCGTTCGGCGGCGGCCACCCGGGCGCGGTGCTGCGCCGGCACGTGACCGAGACCGTGCAGCCGCTGCCGGGCCTGTCCGGGAAGCTGTGGAAGGTGCTCGCCCAGTGCCTCGCCAAGGCGCCCGCGTCACGGCTGACCGCCGGGGAGCTGGGCACCCGGCTGCGCGACCTGCTGCCGGGGCTGGCCGGGGCGCCCGCCCTGGACGTGGCGGCGCCCGGCGGCGAGGGCAGCGCCGCGCAGACTCCTTACGGCGCCGACGGCCCCGCCGACCCGCCCTTCCGGCCCGGCCGCGGGCCGGGCACCGGCGCGGGCTCCGGACCGGACCGCAGGCGCGGCGCCGTACCGCTGGTCCGCGGCGCCGCCCCCGACTCCAGCCGCGACACCCACACCAGCATCAAGCTGCCCACCGCCGAGGAGCTGGCGGTGGCCGGCCGCGCGGCGGGCCGGTCCCGCGGCGCCACCCCCGGGCGCCCGGCGGGGCCGCGCCACCGAGCGGTGTCCGAGGCACTGCGCCAGCGCCGTATCAAGGTCGCCGCGGCTGCCGCCGCCGCCCTCGCGGTGGTCGGCATCGGCGGCTGGGGCATCGCCGCAGCGGGCGCCGGCAACGGCGACTCCGGCACCTCCCGCGACGACCAGCAGCCCGAGCCGTCGCCGAGCGCGCCGGCCGGCGATGCCACCACCCCGAACGCCCCCACCGCGGGGGCTCCGTCCCCGCAGGGCGTCACCGGCGTGCCCGTCGCCCTCCCGCAGTGGTCCGCCTTCCAGGACGTGCCGGCCGCCGCGGTCCGGCTGACCGGCGGCCCGCGGGCGCTGGTCATGGACGGCGCGACGTACATCTTCGCCAGGGGCGCCGACAAGAACGTCTGGTACGTCGTGCACGACGCCACCGGCTACGGCCCGTGGCACCGGCTCACCGGGATAAGCACCGACGACGACCCGGCCGTCGCCTCGGCCAGGGCCGGCCGGATCGACCTGTTCTCGCTCGGCACCGACGGCCTGCTCTACCGCCGCACCCTGTCCGGCGGCTACTGGAACGCCTGGTCGCAGGTGGACGAGCGGACCCGCTTCGACGCGGCCCCCGCCGCGGCCTCCTCCGAGCCCGGCCGGATCGACCTGGTGGGCCGGGTCGGCGGCGACCTCGTCACCGCCTCCCTGGTCGACGGCCGCTGGAACGCCTGGGCGCTCGTGCCCACAGCCGGCCGGATCACCGCCGCCCCCGCGCTGGTCTCCCGGGCGGCCGGCAGCCTGGACGCCTTCGTCGTACGCCGGTCCGACGGGGCGGTGCTGCGGCTGCCGTACTCCGCCGGGGCGTGGCGGCCGTCCTCGGTGGTGGACGGCCTGGCGGCGGCCGGCCGGCGACCCGAGGCCGTCGCCGCCGCCGGCCGGCTCTACGTCTTCGCCGGCGGCGCGCAGTCCGCGGGGGCCGGCCCGTCGGGGGCGCTGCCGACGCCGGCTGCGGGCGGCGCGGACACCGGACCGGTGGCCGCGGCGGCCGCGGACCGGTCGCTCCAGCTGTTCACGCGGACGGCGGGGGGGACGCTGGTGCGGGCGGTGGCGACGGGCTGACCCGGGATCCGGACCCCGCCCGCCGTCCGGCCGAGTCCGGCGGCGGAGCGGCGGCGCCCCACCCCGCGGGTGTCCGCGGCCCCGCCCGCTCGCCCTGCCGCCGCGCCGCCCATGCCCTGGCTGCGGCCCTCGCGACCGACCGCCGCGCGGTCCCGGACGGCTCCTTCCGGCCGGCCGCCCCGGGTCCCGTCCGCCGCCCGCTCCCCGGCCGGCGCCGCGGCCGGCGCCGGCCGGTCGCACAGCCGGCGGATTACCTGTGGACGACGGGACCCGGGTCGGTCGGCCCAGCCGGTAGGCTGGACGCGTGGCGATCGTCGATGTGTCCGAAGAGCTGAAGTCCCTGTCCTCGACCATGGGGTCGATCGAGGCCGTCCTCGACCTCGACCGGATGCGGGCCGACATCGCCGCGCTGGAGGAGCAGGCCGCCGTCCCGTCGCTGTGGGACGACCCGGAGAGCGCGCAGAAGATCACCAGCCGGCTCTCGCACCTCCAGGCCGAGCTGCGCAAGGTCGAGGCCCTGCGCGGCCGGATCGACGACCTGTCCGTCCTCTTCGAGCTCGCCGAGAGCGAAGCCGACGCCGACGCCCAGGCCGAGGCCGAGGCCGAGCTGGAGTCGGTGCGCAAGGCGCTGGACGAGATGGAGGTCCGCACCCTGCTGTCCGGCGAGTACGACGCCCGCGAGGCGCTGGTCAACATCCGCGCCGAGGCCGGCGGCGTCGACGCCGCCGACTTCGCCGAGCAGCTCCAGCGGATGTACCTGCGCTGGGCCGAGCGCCACGGCTACGCGACAGAGGTCTACGAGACCTCGTACGCGGAAGAGGCCGGCATCAAGTCCACCACCTTCGTGGTCAAGGCCCCCTACGCCTACGGCACCCTCTCCGTCGAACAGGGCACCCACCGCCTGGTGCGCATCTCCCCCTTCGACAACCAGGGCCGCCGCCAGACGTCCTTCGCCGGTGTCGAGGTCCTGCCGGTGGTGGAGCAGTCCGACCACGTCGAGATCGACGAGTCCGAACTCCGTATCGACGTGTACCGCGCCTCCGGCCCCGGCGGCCAGGGCGTCAACACCACCGACTCCGCGGTCCGCATCACCCACCTGCCCACCGGCATCGTCGTCTCCTGTCAGAACGAGCGCTCGCAGATCCAGAACAAGGCGAGCGCGATGAACGTCCTGCAGGCCAAGCTGCTCGAACGCCGCCGCCAGGAGGAGCAGGCCCTGATGGACTCCCTCGGCAAGAGCGACGGCGGCAACTCCTGGGGCAACCAGATGCGTTCGTACGTCCTGCACCCGTACCAGATGGTCAAGGACCTGCGCACCGACCACGAGGTCGGTAACCCGCACGGCGTCCTCGACGGCGACATCGACGGTTTCATCGAAGCGGGCATCCGCTGGCGCAAGTCCCACGATAAGGCCGCCGTCTGATCGCGGTCGGCACTCCCCGCGCGCGTCCCCGCGCACTCTGACACCCCCTCACACTCCCGCACGCCCGGTCCTGCCGCACCCCGCTGCGCCCCGTCCGGCCGATGTCACAGTGAGGTAGCGAACTCCCGGGCACACGCGGCCAATTGACACCATTGTGTGCTCAATGACCTTGACGGTGCCAGGGAAAGCCGCAAGGGTGTTGCGCGGCATGCGCACGATCGAGGCGTCAGCGCACGGGGGCGGGCGCGCACCGGACCTCCCAGCGGCACCGCACTCCTTTATGGCCGCGCAGCCTGAAGCAGACATCTACTGGGGGTACTTGACTCATGAGCAACCGCAAGACACGGCTGCGCGTGATCCGCATAGCCTCGACCGCCGTGATCGTGGCGGGCGTCTCCCTTACGGCCGTGGGTGCGGCGCAGGCGGTCAGCACCAGCAGTGCCCATCTCCAGATCCAGGCGCTGGACGACGAGCCGACGGGTGCGATCAGCGGGGTCACCAGTGGCGGCGACACCACGGACGGCGGTGCGACGACGACCGACGGCGGTGCGACGACCACGGACGGCGGTGCGACGACCACGGACGGCGGTGCGACGACGACCGACGGCGGTGCGACGACCACGGACGGCGGTGCGACCACGACCGACGGCGGTGCGACGACCACGGACGGCGGTGCGACGACGACCGACGGCGGTGCGACCACGACGGACGGCGGTGCGACCACGACCGACGGCGGCACGTCGACCACGGACGGCGGTGCGACCACGACGGACGGCGGTGCGACGACGACCGACGGCGGTGCGACCACGACCGACGGCGGCACGTCGACCACGGGCGGGACGTCCACCACCGGCGGGTCCGGCACGACCGGGGGTTCGTCGACCACGGGCGGCACGTCGACCACCGGCGGCACGTCCACCACCGGGGGCTCCTCGACCAGTGGCGGCAACGGCAACACCTGCACCCTGACGGGCGACAGCGTCGACTGCGGGAACAACGCCCCCGGCACCGACAACACCCAGCAGGTCCCGCAGGGCGCGACCACCAGCCAGCTCGCCGAGACCGGCTCCCGCGGCACCACGTACCTCGTCCTCGGCGCCGCCACACTGATCGCGGGTGGTATCGGCTTCCGCCTGACCCCGCGCCTGGCCGGCCGCGGCGACGCCGCCTGACCACAGGTCCGGCCGCCGACGCGTGAGCCGGGGCCCGGGACGCCCAACGCGCCCCGGACCCCGGCTTCTTGCCGATCCTGCGGGAAAACAGGCGGGTGATGTGCCCGCCGGGCGCTCTGCGCCGCGGCGATCCGCCCGGCGGGCCCTAGGCCGTCGCGTGCTCCACGACCAGGACGACGGCCAGCAGGGCGACCAGGAAGGCTATGAGGGCCGCGGGGGAGATCGAGGACCAGGGATTCTCGCGTTCCATGCGGGCGCGGCTGGCGCGGCAGACGGGGCAGCGGCCCTCGCTCACCGGGCCGGCGCAATTCGCACACACCAGTCGGTCGCACGTCATGCGATCTCCTCCTCCGTCCGGTGAACGCCCCCGGTGCGGACATCGTTCCCTCGGCGGCACGGACCTACTCCGCGGGCCCGCCGCCGATCGCCGCCCGATCACTGCGTGTCCTGCTCTGCATGTACACGCATCTCCCACTGTGCCAGGTTCCACCGGATTCGGCGCCCCCGGAACGTGCGTGACGGGTGCCGGACGGGTGCCCCGGCGGGCGCCGTGCCGCCGTGGCACCGGCCGCGGTGGGGCGGCACCGGGCGCCGCGGGGAAACGGCGGGGAAACCCCGCGGGAACAATGACGGGTTTGTCCGTGGATGCCCTGTGGGCAAGGCCACCAACCTGGGGCGGCGACTGCGCGGCCTCCTCGCGGTCGCGTAGTGTCGCCCCCACATCCCCTGTCCGCCGACCCCGCAAACCTGGTGCGAACGTGATTCGATTCGACAGCGTCACCAAGACCTACCCCAAGCAGAACCGTCCTGCCCTGCGGGACGTCTCGCTGGAGATCGAGAAGGGTGAGTTCGTCTTCCTGGTGGGCTCGTCGGGCTCCGGGAAGTCGACCTTCCTGCGGCTGGTGCTGCGCGAGGAGCGTACGGACACCGGCATGGTGCACGTGCTCGGCAAGGACCTGGCCAAGCTCTCCAACTGGAAGGTCCCGCACATGCGGCGCCAGCTGGGCACGGTCTTCCAGGACTTCCGGCTGCTGCCCAACAAGACCGTCGGTGAGAACGTGGCGTTCGCCCTGGAAGTGATCGGCAAGCCGCGCGGCACCATCCGCAAGACGGTGCCCGAGGTGCTCGACCTGGTCGGCCTGGCCGGCAAGGAGGAGCGGATGCCCGGCGAGCTGTCCGGCGGTGAGCAGCAGCGCGTGGCCATTGCCCGCGCCTTCGTCAACCGCCCGATGCTGCTGATCGCCGACGAGCCGACCGGCAACCTCGACCCGCAGACCTCGGTCGGCATCATGCGGCTGCTGGACCGGATCAACCGGACCGGCACCACCGTGGTGATGGCCACCCACGACCAGAACATCGTCGACCAGATGCGCAAGCGCGTCATCGAACTTGATAAGGGGCGACTGGTGCGCGACCAGTCGCGCGGTGTCTACGGCTACCAGCACTGACTGCCTGCCGTACGCACCAGCCCCCTGAAAGGAACTTGGCACCATGCGCGTCCAGTTCGTCCTGTCGGAGATCGGCGTCGGTCTCCGCCGCAATCTCACGATGACCTTCGCCGTCATCATCTCCGTGGCGCTCTCGCTCGCCCTCACCGGTGGCGCCCTGCTCGCCAACAAGCAGGTCGACGCGATGAAGGGCTACTGGTACGACAAGGTCCAGGTCACCATCTACATGTGCAACAAGGGCGACGCGGTGACGACGCCCAACTGCGGCAGGGGTGCGGTGACCGATGACCAGAAGGCCGGCATCCTCGCCGACATAAAGAAGCTGCCGGTGGTGGAGAAGGTCTACTACGAGTCCTCCGAGGAGGCGTACAAGCACGCCCAGGAGCAGTTCAAGAACTCGCCGCTGTACAGCTCGATCACGCCGGACCAGATGCAGGAGAACTACCGGATCAAACTCAAGGATCCGACCAAGTTCGGCGTCATCGCCAGCGCCTTCACCGGGCACCCGGGGGTGCAGTCCGTCGAGGACCAGCGGGCGGTGCTGGAGAGCCTGTTCGGACTGCTGAACGGCATGACCAGGGTCGCGTACGTGGTGCTCGCCTTCATGCTCACCGTGGCCATGCTGCTGATCGTGAACACCGTCCGCGTCTCGGCGTTCAGCCGCCGCCGGGAGACCGGCATCATGCGGCTGGTCGGCGCGTCCAGCTTCTACATCCAGATGCCGTTCATCATGGAGGCCGCGTTCGCGGGACTCGTCGGCGCGGGGCTGGCCTGCGTGATGCTGCTCAGCGGCAGGTACTTCCTGATCGACTCCGGCCTCAGACTCCAGGACAAGATCACCTCGGTGTCCTTCCTCGGCTGGGGCCCGGTGTTCGGGGTGCTGCCGCTGGTGCTGCTGATCGGCGTGATCATGCCGGCCGTCGCCGCGTTCGTCGCGCTGCGGCGCTATCTGCGGGTCTGACCCGGCACCGCAGGGGGATCCGGTCCGGCGCGGCCCGCCGGATCCGGCCGGGCGCGGCCTGCGGAGGTGCTTCGGCGGGTCCCGCCGCGGGCGCCGCGGCGGGGCACCCCACGGCCGCGGACGGCCCTTGTCCGGTGTCGTCGCGACTTTCCGTACCGCGCCCGTTTCTGGCCTAGACTTCCCGCCATGTCCGGCCCGTTGCTGTTCGGGACGCCCCGCCGCATCCGCCGCGGGGCGACCTTGACGTTGGTGTTCGGCACCATGCTGGCGACGGGCGCGGCGGCGGGCAGCCTGACCGTGCCGGCGCAGCGCGGCCCCGCCACCCGGATCGCCGCCGCGGCCGGTACGGGGGCCGGTGCCGACCGGAGCGCGGGCCGACCCGCGCCGTCCCGCGGCCGGGACACCGCCGGGGCACCCGGCGCCGGGGACGGCAAAGGGAGCGCGGGCAGGGCCGCCGCACCCCCCGCGGTCCTCGACACCGGCCGCATCGCCCAGGAGATCCAGGACGGCGAGCTCGCCCCGGAGACCGTGCAGAAGCTCGTCAGCCGCAGTGGAGACCGCTGGTCCTCGTTCTACACCGCCCAGGAGTACGCGGGCCTGCGGCAGGCGCTCGACGGCCGCTACGTGGGCGTCGGCCTGTGGGTGCGGCGGGGGGACGGCGGGCGGATCCAGGTCGCCCGCGTACAGGACGGCAGCCCGGCC
This sequence comes from Streptomyces sp. ITFR-21, assembly GCF_031844685.1. Taxonomy (NCBI): domain Bacteria; kingdom Bacillati; phylum Actinomycetota; class Actinomycetes; order Kitasatosporales; family Streptomycetaceae; genus Actinacidiphila; species Actinacidiphila sp. ITFR-21. The sequence goes on along the minus strand of NZ_CP134605.1, from coordinate 2,139,171 downwards.
GCCCGCGCCGGCCTGCGGGTCGGCGACGTGCTCGCCGCCGTCGACGGCGTCGGGTGTACCGGCCTCGCCGTCACCGAGGTCGTCGCGGACCTGCGCGGCGACAACGACGGCGAGGACGTACCCGGCAGCAGGGTCACCCTCGGTGTCGAGCGCGGGCGGCACCACTGGAAGGTCACCGTGCGGCGGGCCACCCTGGCCACCGAGGCGGTCACCGTGAGCGATGAGCGGCCGGGGCCGACCGTCGTCAAGGTCGACGCGTTCTCGACCGGCGTCGGCGCGCAGGTCCAGGCGGCGGCCAGGGGTGCGCGGCACGGCGTCCTGCTGGACCTGCGCGGCAACTCCGGCGGGCTGGTCGCCGAGGCCGTCGATGTCGCCTCGGTCTTCCTCGACGGCGGCCTCGTCGCCACCTACGACGTACACGGGCGGCAGCAGGCGCTGTTCGCGGCCCCGGGCGGCGACACGTCCGTGCCGCTGGTGGTGCTGGTCGACGGCGGCACGATGAGCGCCGCCGAAATGCTGGCCGGGGCGCTCCAGGACCGCGGCCGGGCGGTCGTCATCGGCTCGCGGACCTTCGGCAAGGGCTCGGTGCAGATGCCCAGCACGCTGCCGGACGGCTCGGTGGCCGAGCTGACGGTGGGGCACTACGACCTGCCCGGCGGCCGGGGTGTCGACGGCCGGGGCATCACCCCGGACGTCCAGGTCCCGGCCGGGCAGGACCCGGTCGCCGACAGCCGCGAGGTGTTCGCTGGCCTCGGGGCGCCCTCGTAGTGGGACAATGGCCCGGCTATGGCAAAAGAGACGGGTCGCAAGATGATCGCGCAGAACAAGAAGGCGCGGCACGACTACCACATCCTCGACACCTTCGAGGCCGGCCTGGTGCTGACCGGCACCGAGGTGAAGTCCCTGCGACTGGGGCGCGCGTCGCTGGTCGACGGCTTCGCGCAGCTCGACGGCGGCGAGGCGTGGCTGCACAACGTGCACATTCCCGAGTACACCCAGGGCACCTGGACCAACCACACGGCCCGGCGGAAGCGCAAGATGCTGCTGCACCGGACCGAGATCGACAAGCTCGTCCAGAAGTCGCAGGAGAGCGGTCACACCATCGTGCCGCTGGCCCTGTACTTCAAGGACGGCCGGGCGAAGGTCGAGATCGCGCTGGCCAAGGGCAAGAAGGAGTACGACAAGCGGCAGACGCTGCGGGAGAAGCAGGACCGCCGGGAGTCGGAGCGGGCGATCTCCGCCGTCCGCCGCCGCGAACGCGCCTGACCCCGGGACCTCCCGCCTGACCCCGGGACCTCCCGCCGGGCCCGGAGACCGCCCCCGCCGGGACCCGGGTCCCCCGGCGCCGGTCCCGGGGCCCGGCCGCCGCGCGCCCGACCGGCGTCCCACGGGCGGGTGACGTCCGGGTTGACCGGGGGAATGTGCTGGCACCGCCGGACGCTCTTCCCGTACAGTGGGTGAAGCACGAAGTGAGCACGCCGGGACCATGGTGAGTCCCGCGGGCACCTTGAAAACACCACATGGGGATGATCGGTTTCGACTGGGGATGTCGAAGCAGGGGAAGCGAGCCGAGAAAGCGGCAATGATCTCGTAAACCATATGCCGAAAACAATAATCGCCAACACCAAGCGCGATTCCTTCGCCCTCGCTGCCTAAGTAGCGACTTGCGAAGTGTCAGCCCGGGGCTGTTCCCGACCCGGATCCTGGCATCAGCTAGGGAACTAAACTTCTAGGACCGGTCACGGGTCCTGGAAGGAAATCAAACAGTGGCTGGGCCCGTCGGCGGCTTGTCCGCGTGACTGCCGGGGCCGAGAAAAGCACAGCGGACTGCGCTCGGAGAAGCCCTGATTTGGCACCACAGGACGCGGGTTCGATTCCCGCCATCTCCACCATGACCGTCTCACTCCAACCCTGGTCCGCCAGGGAACGGAGCGAACGGAGCGAGTCGATCAAGGTAGAACGGTCGTCAGCGCCGTACACCGCAAGGTGTGCGGCGCTTTCGCTTGTCCGCGGACTGCCTGCGATGCGGCTGTAGCTCCGACCGTGCTTGGTCTGCGACCAGACCACGTGGGCGTCACGGAGTGCGTCGAACGGTTCACGGCGGTCGTCGCTGACCACCTTGGCACCGAGGTAGCTTTCTTTTTGCTCCAGCTTGTCGAGCTGAGTGGTGTACTGCGTGCGCATAGCGTCATCCAGTGAGGTGCCCCGAGGTTTCCGGACAGGGATCCAATATGATCCCTCTGTAAGGGAACGAGAGGTACGACGTGGCGCCGCCCAGCAAGTACGCGCCTGATTCCGAAAAATTGCGACTTGCCGCATGATTGACCGGCAGAGCCCTGTCCGGGAAACGTGCGGCTCCTCATCGACGGCTGCCTCATAGGCACCGGCCTGACCTTGACCAGCTGACACGATCAGGCTGACATCACACATTCGAGTTCAGTAGCGTCGTTCGCGCAGAATCCGCTGTACCGTCTTCTCGCTCAGCCCGTACTTCTGAGCAAGCATCTTGTATGTCACCACACGCCGCACGTACTCGCGCTTGATCCTGGCGACCACGCCGGCGTGCACCTTGTCCTCTGACCTCGTCGCCTGCTCTGTCCGCCTCGCGGAGCTGACACTGCGGCGTCCGGTCGATCCTCGCTCCAGCTCCGCGCCCAGCGCTGCCAAGCTCTGGGCCACGTCGGCGGCCACCCCGGTCGCGTTGGAGTAGTAACGGAGAGGGTCCACCCCGTGATGAGAGCCCCTGACCCGCGTGAGCACACGACGCGGGTCAGGGGCTTTCCGCGCCCCGAAGCCCGAAGCCCGAAGCCCGAAGCCCGAAGCCCGAAGCCCGGAGCCCGGAGCCGGGCACCGGCGCCGGAGCGGCGGCGCCACGGCGTGCCGGTCGCGGGCCGCCGGTCAGTCGCCGTCGACGGCGTGCGCGAGGAGGGCGTGCTCGGTGAGGGAAGGGAGCACGATGTCGGCGCCGGCCGCCTGCAGGGCGCCGGCAGGGGTGTTGCCGGTGGCGACACCCACGGCGAAGGCGCCGGCGTCGTGGGCGCCGCGGATGTCGTGGGGGGTGTCGCCGATCACTATCGTGCGCCGGCCGGGAAAGCCGAAGCCGTACTTGCCGGCGGCCCGGGCGCGGGCCCGGCGGACGAGGTCCGCGCGGTCGCTGCCGTCGTCGCCGTAGCCGCCGACCGTGAGGTCGACGGTGCCGGTCATGCCGAGAGCGGTCAGTTTGGCCAGCGCCACCGGACGGAGATTGCCGGTCACGGCCGTCTGCACGGCCCGGCGGCCCGCGAACGCCGCGACCGCCTCCCGCGCGCCGGGCAGCACCTCGCCCACCTCCCGCATACGGCCCGCCAGTGCCTCGGCCGCCTCCGCGAGCGCCGCGTAGAAGCCGCCGAGCAGCCGCTCGGGCCGGTCGACGGCGTTGAGCCGCAGCGTCTCGAGCGTGATGGCCCGGTCGGTGCGGCCGGCCATGTCGGCCAGCGCCACGAGCGGCCGGCCGGTCACCTCGCGGAAGGCGTGCTCGTACAGGGCGCGGCTCACCCCGCCGCCGATGCGTATCAGGGTGTGGTCGACGTCCCACAGGACGAGGGCCGGTCCGGGGCCGCCGTGACCGGGCGGGGCACTGTCGTCGGGCACGTCCGCCAGGGTAGGGCCTGCGCCCGCGGGACGGACACCGCGCGGTCACCGGAATGTCACGCGCGCTGCCTCGCGGCGCCCTGGGCCGTATACCCGTGGTGCCCGGTCCCGGAGTGCGGCACCACCGCACGGCCCCGTCCGCCTCGCAGAGTGTCCGCGCGGGGCCCGAGCGGCGGTCCTGGGTGTAACACCCGGGAAATCCGGGCGAACCCGACCCGTCACGGTGCCTTGCGACCATGCAGAACCTGACAGGGCCAGCGGCGCCGACGGGCGGCGGCGGCCACCGGTGGGGTACGCACCTCCGGCGAAGTGGGGCACAGCCATGCAGGGGAACGAGACGGTCGGCGGACCGGGAGCGGTACCGCCGCTGGCCGGATTCACCGTGGGGGTGACGGCGGCCCGCCGCGCGGACGAGTTGGCGGCGCTGCTGGAGCGGCGTGGCGCGACCACCCTGCGGGCCCCGGCGCTGCGTATCGTGCCGCTGTCGGACGACGCTCAACTCCACGCCGTCACCGGGCGGTTGCTGGAGGAGGCGCCCGACGTGGTGATCGCCACCACGGCGATCGGCTTCCGCGGCTGGATCGAGGCGGCCGAGGGGTGGGGGCTCGGCGAGGCGCTGCTGCGCAGGCTCGGCGGGGTCCGCGTGCTGGCCCGCGGGCCGAAGGTGCGCGGCGCGCTGCGGGCGGTCGGGCTGGCCGAGGAGTGGTCGCCCGCGTCGGAGTCCATGGCCGAGGTGCTGGAGCGGCTGCTGGAGGAAGGCGTCGAAGGGCGCCGGATCGCCGTCCAGCTGCACGGGGAGCCGCTGCCCGGGTTCGGCGAGGCGCTGCGGGCGGCCGGCGCGCTGGTGGTAGGCGTGCCGGTGTACCGGTGGATGCCGCCGGAGGACATCGCCCCGGTGGACCGGCTGCTGGACGCGGTGTGCGGGCGGGCGCTGGACGCGGTGAGCTTCACCAGCGCGCCGGCCGCCGCCTCGCTGCTGAAGCGGGCCGAACGGCGGGGCCAGCTGGAGGAGGTGGTCGACGCGTTCCGGCGCGGCGGGGTGCTGGCGGCCTGCGTCGGGCCGATGACCGCGTCGCCGCTGCAGGCGCACGACGTGCCCACCCGGCAGCCCGAACGGTTCCGGCTGGGGCCGCTGGTCCAGCTCATAGCGAGCGAACTGCCGGGCGCCGTGAGGTCGCTGCCGGTCGCCGGGCACCGGCTGGAGATCCGCGGCCAGGCCGCGGTGGTGGACGGCGGCCTGCGGGCGGTCCCGCCGGCCGGCATGGCCCTCCTGCGGGCCCTCGCCCGCCGCCCCGGCTGGGTCGTCGCCCGGAGCGACCTGCTCCGCGTCCTGCCCGGCGCCGGCCGCGACGAGCACGCGGTCGAAACGGCGATGGCCCGCCTCCGCGTGGCCCTGGGCGCCCCCAGACTCATCCAGACCGTCGTCAAGCGCGGCTACCGTCTCTCCCTCGACCCGCACGCCGACCACAAGTACTCCACCGGCGGCTGAAAACCCGCTGCGGCGGGGGCTGCCGGGGGCGCCGGGCGGCCGCGCCCCCGCGGTGTGCGGGCCCGTGCGCGGGGTGGGGCGGGGTACGCCGCTGGGGGGCGGGCCCGTCTCCGTCGGGTTGCGGGCCGGCGCGTCGGGGCCGCGTCCTGCGGCGGTTTCCGCGGCTGCGCAGCCGCGCGGCGGAGGACGGAGGCGGCGTGGTGTGTCGTCGAGCGGCGGGAACGCGGCGGATGCGCGTGCCGGGTCCCCCGACGCCGCGCTGGTCCGAACGACAGGTCCAGGGCCCGGCTCCCGCCCGCAGCCGGGCCCGGGGCCGGCGGGACCCCGCGCGGGAGCCCGGCGCTGGAGCCGGCCCGGGAAGGACCGCTCGCCGCGGTCGCCGCCCCCGGGAGGTCCCCCGGAAGGCCCCCGCACGGCTGACCCGTGCGCGCCACCGGGTGGGCAGAAGGCCGCAGGTCGCGTACGGTTGCAGGCTGCCCCTCGCACGGTCGCGGGGCACCGCACGAAGAAGGGGGTCCTGCGTGGCCGCGCAGACCGCAGCACCGGGGGTCAGAAACCAGGAGATCGCCGCCGAGCAGGCGCACCTGGACCGGGTGTACCGCCGTCTCGAGGAGAAGATCCACGAGGCGGAGTTCCTGATGAGCGACGCCGCCCAGCGCGGCCAGGTCGGTACGCCCGGCGCGCTGGCCGAACGGGACGCCCAGGTGTTCCGCGCCGGCGTCCATCTCAACCGGCTGAACAGCGAGTTCGAGGACTTCCTCTTCGGCCGGATCGACCTGCTGCGCGGCAAGGACGGCAAGAAGGGCGCGGACGGCGCGTTCACCTCCGTCGACCCCGCCGACGACGCGATCCGCGAGGACGCCACCGCCGACATCGCCGAGACCCTGCACATCGGCCGGATCGGCGTGCTCGACACCGACTACGCCCCGCTGGTGATCGACTGGCGGGCCCCGGCCGCCGCGCCCTTCTACCGCTCGACGCCGGTCGCGCCGGGCCGGGTGGTACGGCGCCGGGTGATCCGCTCCAAGGGCCGCCGGGTGCTGGGCGTCGAGGACGACCTGCTGCGCCCGGAGCTGACCACGGGGCTGCCGGTGGTGGGCGACGGCGCGCTGATGGCCGCGCTCGGCCAGGCCCGTACCCACACCATGCGGGACATCGTCTCCAGCATCCAGGCCGAGCAGGACCTGGTGATCCGCGCGCCCGCGGCCTCCGTCACCGAGGTGACCGGCGGGCCCGGCACCGGCAAGACCGCGGTCGCGCTGCACCGGGCGGCGTACCTGCTGTACCAGGACCGGCGGCGCTACTCCGGCGGCATCCTGTGCGTCAGCCCCACGCCGCTGCTGGTGGCGTACACCGAGGGCGTACTGCCGTCGCTCGGCGAGGAGGGGCAGGTCGCGATCCGCGCGGTCGGCTCGCTGGTGGACGGGGTGACCGCGGACCTGTACGACGACCCGGCGGTGGCCCGGATCAAGGGCTCGCTGCGGATGCTGAAGGTGCTGCGCAACGCGGCCCGCGGCTGTCTGGACGGCGACGACGGGCGGCCGACCGCGCTACGGGTGGTGGCCTTCGGCCGCCGGGTCGAGCTGGACGCCCAGGACCTGGACGCCGTACGGCAGCAGGTGCTGGGCGGCACCGCGCCGGTCAACCTGCTGCGGCCGCGGGCCCGCCGGCTGCTGCTGGACGCGCTGTGGCGCAAGACCGGCCGGCGACCCGACGACCGGGAGCTGGCCGTCGAGGAGCGGCAGGGCTTCGACGAGGACGTCAGCACCGAGCAGGACTTCCTGGACTTCCTCGACAACTGGTGGCCGGTGCTGGAGCCGCGCGGGGTGCTGGCCACGCTCGCCGACGAGAAGCGGCTGGCCCGCTGGGCGCGGCGGGTGCTGTCGCCGCCGGAGGTCCGCCGGGTGGCCCGCTCGCTGCGCCGGGCCGGCGCCTCCGCCCACGACGTGGCGCTGCTGGACGAGCTGGAGACGCTGCTCGGGCTGCCGCCGCGGGACAGGAGACGCGAGATCGACCCGCTGGACCAGCTCACCGGTCTGGACGAGCTGATGCCGCAGCGCGGCGAGAGCGGCCGGGAGCGCGCCGAGCGGCTGGCGCGGGAGCGTACCGAGTACGCGCACGTCATCGTGGACGAGGCGCAGGACCTCACCCCGATGCAGTGGCGGATGGTGGGGCGCCGCGGCCGCACCGCCACCTGGACGATCGTCGGCGACCCGGCGCAGAGTTCGTGGTCGGACGTGGACGAGGCGGCCCGCGCCCGCGACGAGGCGCTCGGCGCCCGCCCGCGCCGCCGCTTCACCCTCACCGTCAACTACCGCAACCCGGCCGAGATCGCCGAGGTCGCCTCGACCGTTCTGGCGCTGGCCATGCCGGGCAGCCAGTCCCCGCGCGCGGTGCGCTCCACCGGCGTCCTGCCGCGTTACGAGGTGGCCGGCGACGACCTGGCCGCGGACGTGCGAGCGGCGGCGGAACGGCTGCTGGCGGAGGTGGACGGCACGGTCGGCGTGGTCGTGGCGATGAACCGGCGGGCGCAGGCGCGCACCTGGCTGGCCGGGCTCGGCGAGCGGGTGGTCGCGCTGGGCAGTCTGGAGGCCAAGGGCCTGGAGTACGACGCCACAGTCGTGGTCTCGCCGGCGGAGATCGCCGAGGAGTCGCCGGCGGGCCTGCGGGTGCTGTACGTGGCGCTGACCCGGGCCACCCAGCGGCTGACCGTCCTGGCGGGGGAGCGGGACCTGCCGGACACCGACGGCGTCCCGGACCTGCTGCGCAAGGACTGAACCGGCCGCCCGTGGCGGCGCACCCCCGTACAGACGCTTCGGGCGCCCCTCCCGTGGGAGGGGCGCCCGAAGGACGCTGGCGACACCGGCCCGCCATGCTCGCCTCGCGGCAAGTGGGCGCTCGAAGCGCCTAAGGTTGGGCCCGGGGGCTTGGATCGGGCCGGTGTCACCAACCAGGCTAACAAACCCTGCCCCCGAACCTCTTCCCGCCCGGCGGAAATCCCGCCGATCACTTCGGGGGACACCCGTTCTTCCCCCGCGGACTCCCGCCCGCTCCATCAGTTTCCGCATGGTGGAACACGATTTTCGTCATCGGTCCCCGGTTTACGCATACTCGCTGGTAGGTGCAACGATCGTTCCGCACCATTCCGCATCACGAACCACCAATTGCTGTCCAGCAGGAACCGGAAGAAGGTCGTCATGGCAACGGCGCCGAGTGTCTCGTACTCGATCACGGTACGGCTGGAGGTCCCCGCCAGCGGGACCGCGGTCAGCCAGCTCACCACCGCGGTGGAGGCGTCCGGCGGGTCCGTCACCGGCCTCGACGTCACCGCCTCCGGCCACGAGAAGCTGCGGATCGACGTCACGGTCGCGGCCAGTTCCACCGCGCACGCCGACCAGATCGTCGGCAAACTGCGCGGCATCGAGGGTGTCGTCATCGGCAAGGTCTCCGACCGTACCTTCCTGATGCACCTCGGCGGCAAGATCGAGATGCAGTCCAAGCACCCGATCCGCAACCGCGACGACCTGTCCATGATCTACACCCCAGGCGTCGCCCGGGTCTGCATGGCCATCGCGGCCAACCCCGAGGACGCCCGCCGCCTGACCATCAAGCGCAACTCGGTCGCCGTGGTCACCGACGGCTCGGCGGTGCTGGGCCTGGGCAACATCGGCCCCAAGGCCGCGCTGCCGGTGATGGAGGGCAAGGCGGCCCTCTTCAAGCGGTTCGCGGGCATCGACGCCTGGCCGCTGTGCCTGGACACCCAGGACACCGACGAGATCGTGGCGATCGTGAAGGCCATCGCCCCCGGCTTCGCGGGCATCAACCTGGAGGACATCTCCGCGCCGCGCTGCTTCGAGATCGAGGCGCGGCTGCGCGAGGCCCTGGACATCCCGGTCTTCCACGACGACCAGCACGGCACCGCCATCGTGGTGCTGGCCGCGCTGACCAACGCGCTGCGCTGCGTCGGCAAGCAGATCGGCACCCTGAGGGTCGTCATGTCCGGTGCGGGCGCGGCCGGTACGGCCATCTTGAAGCTGCTGCTGGCGGCCGGCGTCAAGCACGCGGTGGTGGCCGACATCCACGGCGTGGTGCACGCCGACCGGCACGACCTGGTCGACGCCGACCCCAACTCGCCGCTGCGCTGGGTCGCGGAGAACACCAACCCCGAGGGCGTCACCGGCACCCTCAAGGAGGCCGTGGTCGGCGCCGACGTCTTCATCGGCGTGTCCGCGCCCGACGTGCTGGACGGCTCCGACGTGGCCAGGATGGCCGACCAGGCGATCGTCTTCGCCCTGGCCAACCCCGACCCGGAGGTGGACCCGGGAGCGGCCCGGGAGACCGCCGCGGTGGTCGCCACCGGCCGCAGCGACTTCCCCAACCAGATCAACAACGTCCTGGTCTTCCCGGGGGTCTTCCGCGGCCTGCTGGACGCCCAGTCCCGCACGGTCAACACCGAGATGATGCTCGCCGCGGCGCGGGCGCTGGCGTGCGTGGTCGGGGACGACGAACTGAACCCGAACTACATCGTGCCGAGCGTCTTCAACGACAAGGTGGCCGGCGCGGTCGCCGACGCGGTGCGGACCGCGGCCAAGGCGCAGGGCCCGGCGGTGGCCGGCGCGGCCGACAGCGCCACCGCCGCGTCCTGACACCGGCCGGAATCCGGGGCCGGCCGCCGGGCGGCGCGGCGTCGCCCCCACACCCCCCCGCAGGCCCCCGGCCATGCATTTTCCACGACTCGCGCGGGCAGGCGATTGGCTTTCCCCCCATATGTGGGGGCAGGATGCACACCTGGGCAGTGAGGCACACAGCATCAGCTTCGAGCTCGCGCCCCCATGGCTAGAAAGAACACGGGAGTACAGATATGAACCGCAGTGAGCTGGTGGCCGCGCTGGCCGACCGCGCCGAGGTGACCCGCAAGGACGCGGACGCCGTCCTGGCCGCGTTCGCCGAGACCGTCGGTGAGATCGTCGCCAAGGGCGACGAGAAGGTCACCATCCCCGGCTTCCTGACCTTCGAGCGCACTCACCGTGCCGCCCGCACCGCCCGCAACCCGCAGACCGGCGAGCCGATCAGCATCCCGGCCGGCTACAGCGTCAAGGTCTCCGCGGGCTCCAAGCTGAAGGAATCCGCCAAGGGCAAGTAGGCCGCCGAGCGCGCGTGACACACGAAGGGCGGCGGTCCCGGTCGGGGACAGCCGCCCTTCGGCGTAGGCGTATGCGCGGGCGTGCGGGGACGCGGGGTCCCGCGGCCCGGGGTCAGGCCGCCGTCGCCGCCGCCCGCTCCGGCAGTTCGATCCGCGCCCCGAGCCCTCCCAGCTTGGCCGGGAAGTTCTCGTAGCCGCGGTTGATCAGGCTGATCCCGTGCACCCGCGAGGTGCCCTGGGCGGCCAACGCCGCGATCAGATACGAGAATCCGCCGCGCAGGTCGGGGATGACCAGGTCGGCGCCCTGCAGCTTGGTCGGCCCGGAGACCACCGCCGAATGGAGGAAGTTGCGCTGTCCGAAGCGGCAGGCGCTGCCGCCCAGGCACTCCCGGTAGAGCTGGATGTGCGCGCCCATCTGGTTCAGCGCGGAGGTGAAGCCGAGCCGGGACTCGTAGACCGTCTCGTGCACGATCGACAGGCCCGACGCCTGGGTCAGCGCCACCACCAGCGGCTGCTGCCAGTCGGTCTGGAAGCCCGGGTGGACGTCGGTCTCCAGCGCGATGGCGTTCAGCGGGCCGCCCGGGTGCCAGAAGCGGATGCCCGCGTCGTCGACCTCGAAGGCGCCGCCGACCCTGCGGTAGGTGTTCAGGAAGGTCATCATCGACCGCTGCTGCGCGCCGCGGACGTAGATGTCGCCCCCGGTGGCCAGCGCCGCGCTCGCCCAGGAGGCGGCCTCCAGCCGGTCCGGGACGGCCCGGTGCGTATAGCCCTCCAGCCGGTCCACCCCGGTGATCCGGATGGTCCGGTCGGTGTCCATGGAGATGATCGCGCCCATCTTCTGCAGGACGCAGATGAGGTCCTCGATCTCCGGCTCGACCGCCGCGTTGGTGAGCTCGGTGACGCCCTCGGCGAGCACCGCGGTCAGCAGCACCTGCTCGGTGGAGCCCACCGACGGGTACGGCAGCCGGATCTTGCAGCCGCGCAGCCGCTGCGGGGCCTCCAGGTACTGGCCGTCCGCGCGTTTGTCGATGGTCGCGCCGAACTTCCGCAGCACGTCGAAGTGGAAGTCGATCGGCCGGCCGCCGATGTCGCAGCCGCCGAGACCGGGGATGAAGGCGTGGCCTAGCCGGTGCAGCAGCGGGCCGCAGAAGAGGATCGGGATGCGGGAGGAGCCGGCGTGCGCGTCGATGTCGGCGACGTTGGCGCTCTCGACCTTGGTCGGGTCGAGCACCAGCTCACCGGGCTCTTCGCCGTTCTCCACCGTCACCCCGTACAGCTGGAGCAACCCGCGGACCACCCGTACGTCGCGGATCTCGGGGACGTTGCGGAGTCTGCTGGGTCCGCTGCCGAGCAGCGCGGCGACCATGGCCTTGGGCACGAGGTTCTTCGCGCCTCTGACCCGGATCTCGCCTTCAAGGGGGGTTCCGCCGTGGACAAGCAGTACGTCGGCGATGTCGGTCATGGATCTCGCGATCGTCGGAAGGGCAGATGGGCAGCGCGACCCGCGGGTTCCGCGGCGCCGCGGGGGAAGCCAGAAGAACCAGAAGAAATGGTAATGCGCTCGACGGCATCCGGTGCCTTGGCGGCCCGCCGCCGCCGGAAACCGCCGGGCGCGGCGGCCTTCGGCGGCTTTCCGTGTCCGACGGGCCCCGGGAGGACACCGGCCCGCCATTGAGCGTACGCGTGCGCCCGCCATACGGAATCATGTTGACCATGACCGAGGTGTCCTCGCTCACCGGGCGGCTGCTGGTCGCCACCCCGCGGCTGGCCGACCCCAACTTCGACCGGGCCGTGGTGCTCCTGCTCGACCACGACCGGGAGGGGTCGCTCGGCGTCGTGCTGAACCGGCCCACCCTGGTGGGGGTCGGCGACGTTCTGGAGCCGTGGGCCGAGCTGGCCGGCGTCCCCCGGGTGGTCTTCCAGGGCGGCCCGGTCGCGCTGGACTCCGCGCTGGGCCTGGCCGTCGTCCCGGGCGAGCCGGGCGCGGACGGCGACGCCGCGCTGCTGGGCTGGCGCCGGGTGCACGGCGCGATCGGCCTGGTGGACCTGGAGGCGCCGCCGGAACTGCTCGCCGCCGAACTGGGCTCGCTGCGGATCTTCGCCGGCTACTCCGGCTGGGGACCGGGCCAGCTGGAGCGGGAACTGGCCGACGGCGCCTGGTACGTGGTGGAGTCCGAGCCGGGCGACGTGTCCGCGCCGGCCCCCGAGCGGCTGTGGCGCTCGGTGCTGCGCAGGCAGCGCGGCGAACTGGCGATGGTGGCCACGTATCCCGACGATCCGACTCTCAATTAGGCTTGACGCTTATGAGCACTCTTGAGCCCGAGCGCGGGACGGGCACCGGCACCCTGGTCGAGCCGACTCCGCAGCTCTCCCACGGTGACGGCGACCACGAGCGCTACGCGCACTACGTCCAGAAGGACAAGATCATGGCGAGCGCGCTGGAAGGCACGCCCGTCGTCGCCCTGTGCGGCAAGGTCTGGGTCCCCGGGCGGGACCCCAAGAAGTACCCGGTCTGCCCGATGTGCAAGGAGATCTACGAGGGCATGTCGTTCGGTGACGGCGACGGTGCCAAGGACAAGTCCGGCAGGGGCGGCAACGGCTGACGGCGGCGCGTTCGGCGCGGCCGACCCGCCCGACGACGAGGACCTGCCCGGCGGGCAGCCCGAGGACGACGCCAGCAGCGGTGAACGGGTGCACGCCCTCGTCGGCCAGGGCCGCTTCGCCGAGGCGCACACCCTGGTCAGCGATGCCTTCGTGGAACGCAACGGCAGCGCGGGCTACCTGCTGCGCGCCTGGGTGCTGACCCAGGAGCGGCGGTCAGCGGCCGCCCGCGAGTCGGTCGACTGGGCGCTGGCGATCGCCGGGCCCGCCGAGGCGGCCGACGTCTTCGTGCTGGCCGGGGTGGTCCTGCTGTCCCTGGACGAGGCGCACGCCGCCCTGACGGTGGCACTGCGGGCCGGTGGCGCCGACCCCGACGGCTGGGAGCCGTCGGTGCTGCTCTCGGACGTCTACCGGCGGCTCGGCAGGATCCCGGACGCGGTGGTCGCCGCCCGCCGGGCGGTGGCGGTCGCGCCGTACGAGGCCGAGGCGCAGGTGGCGCTGGCCCGCTCGCTGTCGGCGACCCGCGGACTGCTCGGGCGGCTGCCCCGGCGGCACCGCACCGAGCACGAGTCGGCCGTCGAGCGGGCGATGACGCTGGGGGTGGACCCGGGGCAGCTGACCGCGCCGCGCGGCGGCGCGCTGGTCGGCGGACTGGGCCTGGCGCTGTTCTGGGCGGTGCAGCTCTACCGGATCGAGACCGGCGACACCTGGCAGCTGATCGCCGGCGGGGCGGTGCTGGCCGCGACCGCGGTGCTGCTCGCCGTGCTGGTACGGGCCGGCACCCGCCGCTCGGGCGTCGGCGCCAGGACCCGGCTGCGCGGCATCAGGGCCACCAGCCGCACCGAGCTGACCGGCGACGACTGGCTGTGGCGGATCGGCGCGGTCCATGTCGGCGCGCTGCTGCCGCTGCCGGTGCTGTTCGGCACCGGACTGGTCGCGGACCGGGCCTGGCGGGGCCACGACTGGCCGCTGTGGGCCGCCGTGACGGCCGCGGTCGCCGGGCTCGGCGGGCTGCTGCTGACGCTGCTCGGGGTGCGCTGGTGGTACGGCGCCTGGCTGGCGGGACGGATGCTGCGGTACGGCCGGCTGGTCCCGGTCCAGCTGGGGGCGGTCGGGCTGCTGGCGGGCACCACCCTCGCGCTGACCGCCCGCGGGCACACGCCCCGCTGGGAATGGGCGGTGCTGGCCGTTGCGCACCTGGGCTGGGCGGTCGTCGGCTGGGCCACGGCGCTGATGCTGGCGGCGCGGCTCCAGGCGCGGCGCCGCGAGATGCTCTGAGGGTCCCGCCGGGCGGGTGGGCGGGTACGTGCGGGCGGGCCGGGGCGGCGGGGACGGCGGGCGCGGGGCGGCTCGCGGGCGGTCGGCGGGCCCGGTGGTTCCGCGACCGGCGGGCCGCCGGAGGCCGCCACCCCGGGGCTGACCGGCCGGTGTGCGCGGCGGGCCGATCCTTCTTCCTCAATTGGTCTATGCCAATCGGCGTTCTGCGGGCAGGATTGTCCCCATGGATCTCATTCCCACCCCCAGCCACGAGTCCACGTATTCCGCCGACGCGAGCTTCCCCCTGTCCGCCGGGACCGTACTGGTGGCGGAACCCGGCACGGAGTCGACGGCGCGCTGGCTGCGGGCGGCACTGGGCGCGGCCACCGGGCTGCCCTTCGCCCCCGGGGTGCCCGGCGGGCGGGCGGCCGGCGGCGTGGTGCGGCTCGCGGTGGACGAGCGGGCGGCGGGCGGCCCCGAGGGATACCGCATCACCGTGGACCCGGCCTCGGGCGTACGGATCACCGGCGCCGGACCGGCCGGCGTCTTCTGGGGCGCGCAGACCTTCCGCCAGCTGCTCGGCCCCGACGCCTTCCGGCGCGCCCCGGTCGGCGGCCCGGACCGGCAGTGGCGGGTGCCGGCCTGCCACCTCCAGGACGCCCCCCGGTTCGGCTGGCGGGGCTTCATGCTGGACGTCGCACGGCACTTCATGCCCAAGGACGTGGTCCTGCGGTACCTGGACCTGATGGCCGCCCACAAGCTGAACGTCCTGCACCTGCACCTGACCGACGACCAGGGCTGGCGGGTGCGGATCGAGCGGTACCCGAGACTCACCGAGGTCGGCGCCTGGCGGGAGCGCACCAAGGTCGGCCTGCGGGAGTCGCCGCTGTGGGACGAGCGCCCGCACGGCGGCTACTACAGCCAGGACGACATCCGGGAGATCGTCGCCTACGCGGCCGAGCGGCACATCACCGTCGTGCCCGAGATCGACATCCCCGGCCACTCGCAGGCCGCCATCGCCGCGTACCCGGAACTCGGCAACACCGACGTCGTCGACACCGCCGCGCTGCCGGTGCTGACCAGCTGGGGCGTCAACCCCAACGTCCTGGCGCCCACCGACCACACCCTGCGCTTCTACGAGAACGTCTTCACCGAACTCCTCGACCTGTTCCCCGGCACCTTCTTCCACATCGGCGGCGACGAGTGCCCCAAGGAGCAGTGGCGGCAGTCGCCCGCCGCCCAGGCCCGGATCGAGGAACTCGGCCTGGCCGGCGAGGACGAACTCCAGAGCTGGCTGATCCGGCACTTCGACGGCTGGCTCGCCGAGCGCGGCCGGCGGCTGATCGGCTGGGACGAGATCCTGGAGGGCGGACTGGCGCCGGGGGCCGCGGTGTCCTCCTGGCGCGGCTACGCGGGCGGCATCGCCGCCGCCCGGTCCGGCCACGACGTGGTGATGTGCCCGCAGACCCATGTGTACCTGGACTGGCGGCAGTCGGAGTCCCCTGACGAGCCGGTTCCGATCGCCCACGCCCGCACCCTGGAGGACGTCTACCGCTTCGAGCCGGTCCCGCCGGAGCTGACCGAGCAGCAGGCCGCGCACGTCATCGGCGCGCAGGCCAACATCTGGACCGAGGTGGTGGACTCGGTCCGGGTGCTGGACTACATGGCCTTCCCGCGGCTGGCCGCCTTCGCCGAAGTCGCCTGGTCCGCGCTGCCGGCGCCGGCCGAACGCGACTGGCCGGACTTCGAGCGGCGGATGGCCGCCCACTACGCGCGGCTCGACGCCCTCGGCGTCGAGTACCGGCCGGCCGGCGGGCCGCTTCCCTGGCAGCGCCGGCCCGGCGTCCAGGGCCGCCCGCAGGACGGTCCGCCCCCGATCGTGTGACCCCGGCGAGAAGTTGTCCACAGGCAACTCGGCGTACCGGCGGCGGGAACGCCTAATCTGGCAACAGCCTCAGACGGCGGCAATTGCCGCACAACGGCTATCGGCGGAGGAATTCGGCGATCGCCCCCCGTGCCGGGCGGACCGGTACTTCGCGGACCCCCGCGTCGGCTACCCGGGAAGTTGTGCCAGAGTTGCCACGTCCGGGCTGTCAGCACGTACGGTACGGCTACCGCGTGACGGAGGAAGGCCGGGAAGGGGCAGCTGCGTGAGCACGTATGCACGGCGGGCGGCGGAGAACGTCACCCTGCCGTCCTCGCTCGACGAGGCGGTGGAGGCGCTCGCCGCCATGCCCAGCGCCGTGCCCGTCGCGGGGGGCACCGACCTGATGGCCTCGGTCAACTCCGGGACGCTGCGCCCCGCCGCGCTGGTGGGTCTCGGCCGGATCAGCGAGATCCGCGGCTGGCAGTACGCCGACGGAGCCGCGCTGCTCGGCGCCGGTCTGACGCACGCGCGCATGGGCCGCCCCGACTTCGCCGCGCTGATCCCCGCGCTGGCCGCCGCCGCCCGCTCCGCCGGACCCCCGCAGATCCGCAACGCCGGCACGCTGGGCGGCAACATCGTCTCCGCCGCGGCCACCGGCGACTCCCTGCCGGTGCTGGCCGCGCTGGAGGCGAGCGTGATCCTCGCCGGACCGGACGGCGACCGCGAACTGCCGGTCAGCCACCTGCTCACCGGCCGCGACCCGCTGCGCCCCGGTGAACTGCTGGCCTTCGTCCGCATCCCGCTGCTGCACGCCCCGCAGACCTTCCTCAAGGCCACCGGCCGTACCGGGCCCGGCCGCGCGGTCGCCTCCGTCGCCCTGGTGGTCGACCCGGCCCGCCGCCAGGTCCGGTGCGCGGTCGGCGCGGTCGCCCCGGTGCCGCTGCGCCCGCTGGTGGCCGAGCAGTGGGCGGCCGGCCTGATCGACTGGGACGGCCAGCGCACCCTCGCCCCCGAAGCGTGCACCGCCTTCGGGGAGTACGTGGCCGCGGCCTGCATCCCGGACCAGCAGGGGGTCGAACTGCCGCCTGCGGCCGTCCAGCTGCGGCGTACCGTGGCCGCACTGTCCCGCCGAGCGCTCGGGAGGGCCCTGGCATGACCGACCAGCCGCACGGTCCGGGCGCGCCCGGCAACTCCGGGGCCTGGCAGCCCGTGCCCGGAGGCGGGGACTACGACCCCGACCAGACCATGCACGTGTCCTTCGCCGCGCAGCTGCCGCCGGAACCGCTGCCCGGCGAGGACCCGCTGAGCACCCACGGACCGGCCGGCCTGGAGCCGGGCGAGGCCGACCCCGCCACCCAGTGGTCGATCCCCGTCATCAGGGAGGGCGCGGAGGCCGACTCGGGGGAGTTCTCCGTCGGCGCCTACACCGCGCCCTGGGAGCAGGTGTCGCCGCCCGCCGCCGCGCCGTCCTTCCCGGCCGGGATGTTCGGGCAGGGGGCCGCCGCCGCGCAGGCCGCCCAGGCCGAGGCGGCGGCGCAGGCCAGGGCCGCCGAGGCGCGGGCCGGGCACGCCCGCGCCGCCGAACCGCTGCCGCCGGCCGCCGGGGACCACCTGGCCGGCCAGTGGGCGACGCCCTTCACCGGCCCCGACGGGGGCGACGCCGTACCGTGGCTGCCCGCGCACCCGCCGGCCGCCGACGCCGCCTGGTCCGCGGTGGTGGACGACCCCGAGGGCGCCGACCCGGTGCCCTACGGACACCCCGGCGCGCTGCCCGCGCCCGCCCAGGACCCCCGACCCGCCCCGCACCCGGCCGACGGCAACGGACTGGCCGCCGCCCAGCACGCCGAACCCGGCCCGGGGCAGGGCCCGCAGGCCGCGCCCGGCACCCCGGCGGGCCTGGACGCCCGCGCCTCCCTCGACGACGCGCCCGAGGCGCCGCCCGGCGCGGCCGGCCCCGGCGCCCTGCCGGATCCCGAGCCGGCCGCGGCGGACGCCTTCGGCTTCGACGCGGCGGACACCGGCGCGGGCGGTCCGGCGGCCGACCCCGAGGGCGGCTTCGCGACCGGCGGGCCCGACGAGGGCGACGGGCCGGCCTCCGCCGACGTGCCCGGCGCGGCCGGGCCCGAGCCGCTCCCGGAGACCCGCAGCGAGCACCCCCTGGCCTCCTACATGCTCCGGGTCAACGGCACCGACCGCCCGGTCACCGACGCCTGGCTCGGCGAGTCCCTGCTGTACGTCCTGCGCGAGCGGCTCGGCCTGGCCGGCGCCAAGGACGGCTGCGAGCAGGGCGAGTGCGGCGCCTGCTCGGTCCAGGTGGACGGCCGGCTGGTCGCCTCCTGCCTGGTGCCCGCCGCCACCGCGGCCGGCAGCGAAGTGCGCACTGTCGAGGGCCTGTCGGCCGACGGCCGGCCCTCCGACGTACAGGCCGCGCTCGCCGCCGGCGGGGCCGTGCAGTGCGGCTTCTGCATCCCCGGTATGGCGATGACCGTCCACGACCTGCTGGAGGGCAACCACAAGCCCACCGACCTCGACATCCGCCAGGCCCTCAGCGGCAACCTCTGCCGCTGCTCCGGCTACCGCGGCGTGATCGAGGCGGTGCGTGCGGTGGTCGCCGAGCGCGACACCGACGACGACCCCGCCTTCTCCGACGAGATCCGCGTTCCCCACCAGGGCGGCCACGGCACGGCGGGAGGCGCCGCGTGAGCATCACCGACGGCGCGGCCGGCGCTCCTGCCGCGGCCGGCACCGGCGGGACCGCGGGCGCGGTCCCGGCTTCCGCGCCGCCCGCCGGCCCCCGGTTCGGCATCGGCGTCTCCCTGCCCTCGCTGGACGCGCTCGCCAAGACCCAGGGCACCTACCCGTACGCGGCCGACCTGTGGGCCGAGGGCCTGCTGTGGGCCGCCGTGCTGCGCTCCCCGTACCCGCACGCCCGGATCACCCGGATCGACACCACCGAGGCCGCCGCGATGCCCGGCGTCCGGGCCGTCGTCACCCACGAGGACGTCCCCGGGGACGCCATGCACGGCCGCAAGGTCGCCGACCGCCCGGTCTTCGCCTCCGAACTGGTACGGCACCACGGCGAGCCCATCGCCGCGGTCGCCGCCGACCACCCGGACACCGCGCGGCTGGCCGCCGCCGCCATCCTGGTCGAGTACGAGGTACTGGAACCGGTCACCGACCCGGAGAAGGCGTTCGCCGCCGAGCCGCTGCACCCCGACGGCAACCTGATCCGGCACATCCCGCTGCGCTTCGGCGACCCGGAGGCGGCCGGCGAGGTCGTGGTCGAGGGCCTGTACCGGGTCGGCCGCCAGGACCCGGCCCCGATCGGCGCCGAGGCGGGCCTGGCCGTACCGCGCCCCGACGGCGGCGTCGAGCTGTACGTGGCCTCCACCGACCCGCACGCCGACCGGGACATGGCCGCCGCCTGCTTCGGCCTGGAGACCGACCGGGTGAAGATCGTGGTCACCGGCGTGCCCGGCGCGATGGGCGACCGGGAGGACTCCGGCATCCAACTGCCGCTCGGGCTGCTGGCGCTGAAGACCGGCTGCCCGGTGAAGTTCGTGGCCACCCGCGAGGAGTCCTTCCTCGGCCACGCCCACCGCCACCCCACCCTGCTGCGCTACCGCCACCACGCCGACGCCGGAGGCCGCCTGGTCAAGGTCGAGGCGCAGATCCTGCTGGACGCGGGCGCCTACGCCGACGCCTCCTCCGACGCGCTGGCCGCCGCGGTGGCCTTCGCGGCCGGCCCGTACGTCGTCCCGCACGTCTTCGTCGAGGGCTGGGCGGTCCGCACCAACAACCCGCCGTCCGGCCACGTCCGCGGCGAGGGCGCCCTCCAGGTCTGCGCCGCCTACGAGGGCCAGATGGACAAGCTCGCCGCCAAGCTCGGCCTGGAGCCCGCCGAGATCCGGCTGCGGAACGTCCTGGCCACCGGCGACCTGCTGCCCACCGGCCAGACCGTCACCTGCCCGGCGCCGGTCGGCGAACTGCTCACAGCGGTCCGGGACGCCGACCTGCCGCCGCTGCCCGACGGCGAGGACGAGTCCCAGTGGCTGCTGCCCGGCGGCACCGCGGGCGCGGGCGAGCCGGGCGCGGTCCGCCGCGGCGTCGGTTACGCGCTCGGCATGGTCCACGTGCTCGGCGCCGAGGGCGCCGACGAGGTGTCGACCGCGACCGTCCGGGTCCACGACGGACGGGCCACCGTGATCTGCGCCGCCGTCGAGACCGGCCAGGGCTTCGGCACGCTGGCCCGGCAGATCGTGCAGGAGGTGCTGGGCGTGGAGGACGTGCGTGTCCTGCCGTCCGACACCGACCAGCCGCCGGCCGGGCCCTCCGCCCGCGGCCGGCACACCTGGGTCTCCGGCGGGGCGGTGGAGCGCGCCGCGAAGATGGTCCGCACCCAGCTGCTCCAGCCGCTGGCCGCGCAGTTCGGCATGTCGGTGGAGCTGCTGTCCATCGCCGACGGCAAGATCACCTCCTACGACGGCGTGCTGTCCACGACGGTCGCCGAGACGCTGGACGGCAAGGAGCTGTGGGCCACCGCGCAGTGCCGCCCGCACCCCACCGACCGGCTCGACGACAACGGCCAGGGCGACGCCTTCGTGGGCCTCACCTTCTGCGCGGTCCGCGCGGTGGTGGACGTCGACATCGAACTCGGCGCGGTCCGGGTGGTGGAGGTGGCCGTCGCCCAGGACGTCGGCCGCATCCTCAACCCCCGCCAGCTGAACGCCCGCATCGAGGCGGGCGTCACCCAGGGCGTCGGCCTCGCCCTGATGGAGGACCTGCGCGCCCCGCGCGGCATCGTCAAGCGCCCCAGCCTGACCGGCTACTCCCTGCCCACGGCGCTGGACGCGCCCGAGGTCCGCATCGTCAAGCTGGTCGAGGAGCGCGACGTGGTGGCGCCCTTCGGGGCGAAGGCGGTCAGCGCGGTGCCGGTCGTGACCGCTCCCGCCGCGGTGGCGGCGGCGGTCCGCGCCGCCACCGGCCGACCGGTCAGCCGCCTGCCGATCCGCCCGCAGGCGGCGGTGGTCAAGCCGGCGTAGCCCCGCGGGGCGCGGCGGCCGGGGCGGTGACCGGGGCCGTGCGGGGTGGTGCGTCGCGGCCGGCGCGGTGCGGCATCGTGCGGTGGGCGGCCCGGCCGGTGCGGCGCGGCGGCCCGGCCGCCGGTTGGACGCGGCCCGGGGGCGTACGGGCTGCGAGGAGGCGGCCGGGCGGCCCCGGCGGCCGTCCTGCCGTCGCGTCCCGCTACAGCCGCATCCCGCGGGCCAGTTCCTTGACGGCTTCGAGCGCCTGCTGCTGGAGACCGCCGCCGAAGGTGATCCGGGTGGCGCCCATGACGCCGAGTTCGCGGGGGGAGGGGCCGCCGGGCCTGCAGAGGGCGTTGAGCGGGAGGCCGATCCGCTCGGCCAGGTCGGCGAGCTGGGTGGGCGGGGCGAAGATCGGATAGACGCAGTCCGCGCCCGCCGCCGCGTACAGCCGGCCCCGTTCGACGGCGGCGGCGGTCGTCCGGTCGCCGCGCAGGTAGGAGTCGATCCGCGCGTTGACGACCAGCGCGTCGCCGGCCGCCGCCCGTACCTCGGCAAGCCGGTCCGCCTGCCGCCGCGGGTCGGCCAGCCGCCTGGTCACCGGGTCGGAGTCCTCCAGGTTGCAGCCGGCGGCGCCCGCCGTCAGCAACCGGTCCACCAACTCCCCGGCGGACAGCCCGTATCCGGCCTCCACGTCCGCGGTCACCGGTACGTCCACGGCCCGCGCGATCCGGCCGATCGCCGCGAACATCTCGTCCGCCGGCGTCCCCTGGCCGTCCGGGTAGCCCAGCGACGCCGAGACCCCCTCACTCGGCGTGGCCAGCGCGGGGAACCCCGCGTCGGCGAACACCCGGGCGCTCGCCGCGTCCCAGGGGCCCGGCAGCACCAGCGGGTCGTCCGCCGCCCGCCCACGGTGCAGTTCCCGCAGCGCCGTCGCCTTGTCGCTCACGTCCGTCTCCCTCGCTGTGCCGCCGCACCGACGCGTACCGGTTCGGCCGGGCGGCCGGGTGGGCGCGCGACCGTGCGACCGTGCGGCTCCGCCGCCGTGACCGTGTCGCCGCCGACTGTACTGGGCCGCGGCCCCGCGGCCCCGTGCCCTGGTGCCCCTGCCGCTCCGCGGTTCCGTGCCCGGGTGCGGCGGCCCGGCGGCCCGGCAGCCCGGCAGCCCGGCCGCTCCGTGCCCCGGCTTCCCGGCTAGTGCGCGACGAGGGCGTCCTTGAGAGCGGCCAGGACGGCGTCGACCGTCTGCTCCGGGGTCTGGTCGGAGGTGTCGATCCACAGGCCCAGGCGGGGCGTCCGGTCGCGCAGAACCTGGTCGAGGCCGCCGACGGTCCAGGAGCCGTAGCCGGTCTTGGCGCGGGCCGCCTCGCGGGCCGCCACGGCCTCGCGGGAGGGCGCCAGGACGACGAGGTACAGCGGGCGGGAGCGGATCGCCTCCAGGTAGGGCTCCAAATTCTCGCCCAGGACCACGTCCTGGACGATCGCGGTCCAGCCGGCCGCCGCGTAGAGGTCGGCGGTGGAGGCCGACACCCGGTAGCGCAGGCGCAGTTGCTCGACCGCCTCCTCGTCGCCCTGCGGGACGAGCTCGCGCCGCCCGGACACCAGCATCCGGCGGAACACGTCACCGCGTACGTGGACGGCCCGCGGCAGGCGTTCCGCGAGGAGTTGGGCCACGGTGGACTTGCCCGAGGCCATCACTCCGGTGATCACCAAGACGCCGCCGTCGAGCGGGATATCACCCATGCCTGCGTCCTCCTCCGGGGGTTGTTCGAACGGACCCGAACGGACAGAGAGCATCGCAGGCCGTGGCCGTACCCTCAACCGCTTGCGGCTGGTTGGCATATGACCTCGGTATGGCTGATTCCGCCGAGCTCGTACGCGGCCGCCCGCCGGCCTCCGAGCGCCGGTGCGCCGGGCACCCGAAGCCGCTGGTGGCCGGTCTGCCGGCCACCGCTCCGCGGCGCCGGCGCCCCTCCGCTCCCGCACGGCGCGTCCGCCGCCCCCGCCCTCCCGGGCCCCCGGTTGCGCCGCCTCCGCGCGGCCGGGCAGGGTGCCGGCGCGTCCCGGCGCCGGGGCGTCCAGGGCCAGCGCCGTCGTGTTCGCGCACCCGCGGCACGCGGCATGCGCCTCCACCCGTGCGGGCTACAGCCGTACCGGTAGGTGGACAGGCCGGCCCGGTGAAGCCGCCCTGGGACCCGCCCTGCGGCCAGGGGTACTCCTGCCTTCACGCCCGGATGACGCCGGGCGCGAGCCGGAGCCCGCGGGCGGGGGGAAGGTGCCCGGTACCGGCGCCGGGGGTGGACCGCGGAGGGCGGCTTGAGGCGCCCGGGGCCGGGCCAGGGGCGCGCGGCCGGGGCCCCGGGAGGTGGGACGGGCGGAGAGGCCGTGGCGGGAATCGAACCCACGTAACTCGCTTTGCAGGTCTGTTCCCACTGCCCGGGTGGCTGTTCGCCGTTGTTCAGGGCCGTTCATTGGGGGCGTCCGGACCTTCCTAGCGGGCCCCTGAGGTACGGCCGTGAACATCGGCGTACGGGTATGAACGAGACGGAAACTGAGACGGGCCCACGCCGGCGTGGTGACCGGTCGTTGGCCGTCAGTCCTCACGGAGCAGCGCAGAAGGCGTCAGCCACTGCGGACATGTCTGAGACGATTGCATCGGCCCCAGCTTCCGTCAGAGAGCGCGCTTTTCCTGACTTGTTGGCGTATCCGATTGATTTTGCGCCGGTCGCTCTCGCTGCCTCGATGTCCGTCACGGAATCGCCGATAAGCGTGCATTGAGTTGGCGCTAGGTCGAGTCGGGAGGCTGCCAGAGCCAGAGAGTACGGATCGGGCTTCATGAGATCCGGCCGGTATGGTGCGCGACCAACAACTTCCCGGACCATGGGCGTTAGGCCATGCCGGTGTAGGAATGCCCAGATCGGACCTGCTGAGTTATTGCTCACCACCGCGATGCTGTGCCCGGATGACTGCGCCGCTCGTAGTGCGGCGACAGCTCCGGGAATGGGGTTGCCCGCTACCTTGACGGCGGATCCCTCAGCGGAAGTCAGTGCGTCTTCGACTGCCCTTAGCGTTGCTTCGCTGCCCTTAGAGGCAAGGCGAAGAATCTCCATAGGGTCGTCAATTTCGCTTGCCGAAGCTGCTAGGGTCGGTTCGAATCCGCGCAGGATTGCCACTAGGTCTCTAGCGACCTCTGACGCCGGCAGACCGGCAAAAACATCGCAGATCGGGCCATCGAAGTCAAACAACACACCCCGTGTGGTCGAGATTGTCGCTTCAAGGGCTTCATTCCCCATGAGGGTCGAATTCCCTTCCGATGGTGTTCCAGACACTCTCAAACCACATGCGGGCTTGCTCGACGTTTTGGGCACCGCCGGATGCCTCACCTTCATTCGTGGAGTGATGGAAAAGTGCCGCGTCGGCCCCGACTAGGTCGTAGATCTCGATAACCTCGCCTTGCGCTACTACCTTGTTGGGTCGGATTGGGTAAAACCCGAAGAACAAGTCATCTTGGTTGATGACGTACATCTTGAAGAACTGCGTTCCGCTGTGAACGCGAACGCTCACGCTCACTTCGGGAACCAGGCCGAGAACGCTAAGTTCTTGAACTGAGTTCGCGATGCTGCGAGTGAATCCGACCATCATTTCGTGCATGCGCTTTCGAAGCCTAGGGTCATCCGCCCGGTCTTCTTTGCGTACTGGCGCCGCCTGCGGAACGGACATGTCAGGCACGAGGATTCTGATTTTGATGCTTGACGGAGTGAGGCGGCCCACTCGAATACGGTCTATGGGCTCTTGCAGGGCCCCGTGAAGAGTTTCGCTAGAGAATCCCGCGAAGTCGATCGAGACGTTCGGCCTGGAGAATGCCTGCTCGACGTACGGGCGTAGACCGGCTGGCCGTTCGGTGCGGTTGCGTACATAGACGCCGCTCCCCTTGCGGGATACGACCAACCCCTCATCTTCCAAATCACGCAGAGCACGTTGAATCGTGGCACGTGCGAAGCCGTACCGCTCGGTCAATTCCTTGTGCGACGGCAGCTTTTCGCCAGGAGCGAGTTTCTTTGTCCGAATGGCGGCGCTGAGGCTGCGCGCGACTTGCGTGTAAGGGGGTCGCGCGTCGTCCGGGTCCAGGGGTTCGGGCGTGAAGGTCATGCCCCGATGGTACGGCCCCCGAGGGTGATCGGAGCAGCCAAGCTAGCCAAGTGTTGACATGACTAGTCACGCTGGCTACGTTGGTGTTGTGCCGATCGGGCTAGCCAAGTTGGTCAAGCTGGTTCGTGGCGCACGCCGCCTTGAGGGCCCCGGCAACGGGAGTGAGCCCGATAGAAGCGCTCGTTGGTTGAGAACTGAACAGTGAGTTTGCGATGGGGTGAGAGTCCCTGTCTCCGTGACGACCGGGTGATGTTCGTCGGCAGTGGTGCCGCGCGTCGGCGCGGTACGTACCGCACATCGGCTCTGGAGAACGCCCTTTCGGGGTGTCACCCGCTGTGAGCTGCCCTGTTATGCGCCAGACAGAGAGATGGCGCAACGGCTCCGGACCCGCGCGATGCTGCCGGATCAGATCCGGCCCGGAGCACGCAAGACCAGCTCGAACAAGAGCGGGCACACCCCTCCCAGCCTGGCAGCTTTGAGGTGTGCCCTCCTGACCCCTTGGAGGGGATCGCACATGAGCTTATTCG
This sequence comes from Streptomyces sp. ITFR-21, assembly GCF_031844685.1. NCBI lineage: Bacteria > Bacillati > Actinomycetota > Actinomycetes > Kitasatosporales > Streptomycetaceae > Actinacidiphila > Actinacidiphila sp. ITFR-21. The sequence goes on along the minus strand of NZ_CP134605.1, from coordinate 2,113,484 downwards.
GCTCTCGCGGTACCGAACAGACCACCACTGAGGAGTTGCTGGCTGAGGCCCGCGACGACTACGCCCGGCACAACAGCCCGGACACGCGGGCTGCGGCGCGTGAGGCGTCCGGGCAGACCCGCACGACCGGCAACGCGAACGGCGGAAGCCGGTGGGGCCGATGAACACTCGCCTGACGCCTCAGCAGGCCAAGGCCCTGGAGAGCTACGCCGCGGACGGCTACGCGGCAGCGCACGTCCGCACCAAGGCCGCCCTGGTCGGAAAGGGGCTACTGGAGCCGGTCATGGGCTGGGTCGAGAAGTCGATCGCCCGCAGGGTCGGCCGCTACTTCGCCACGGAAATAATGTGGGGCGTCGTCGGCTATCGCATCACTGCGGCTGGGCGCGACGCCATCAACGTGCCCTGCCAGTCGTGCCGGGACGGCCGTATCCAGCAGGTCACGGGCAGGGGCCACGTGATCTCCCTGCCCTGCCCCCACTGCACGACCGGGGGTGAGGGCCGATGAACGCCGCCGGCACGTTCGCCGCGGTCGGCTTCGCCCTGTTCGTGGCGCATTCGGTGGGTGATCACTGGGTGCAGACCTCCGCGCAGTCGGCGGCCAAGGGCCGTCCCGGCTGGTCCGGCCGGTTGGCCGGTGCCCGGCACGTGGCCACCCTGACCGCCACCAAGGTGGTCGTGCTGCTTCCGGTCGCCTGGCTGCTGGGTCTGCACCTGTCGGTGCCTGGCCTGCTGGTGGGGCTGGGGGTGGATGCGGTGACGCACTGGTGGGCGGACCGCCGCACCACGCTGGCGTGGCTGGCCGGGCGGGTGGGTCTGGACGGCTTCTACCGGCTCGGTGCGCCGCGGCCCGGCCGTGACGACAACCCCAGCCTGGGTACCGGCGCTTATGCACTGGACCAGAGCTGGCATCACCTGTGGCTTCTGGTCGCCGCGCTGCTCATCGCGGTGGTGTGAGGCCGGCCTGACGGCTGCCTGATCCGCCCCGTCCCCACCGGCCGGAGCCGGTGGGGACGGGGCGGTGAGGGGGAGCCGGACAGTCCGGCCCACCAGCCCCGGCGATCAGCCGGGGCCCGAAGGGAGCTCACGTGTTCGGCAGTAAGAAGCGCGCCGCTCAGGACGAGTTCGACCGCCAGCAGCAGCAGTTCAGGGCCGATGTGCGCGCGACGGAGCAGCGCGACCTTCGGCGGGCCACGGCGGACGCCGCGAGTGCTCAGAGCGACCTCGACACGTGGACGCACCGTATCCACACCAGCGGTCAGTCGGTCGCCAAGGACATCGCGGTGCAGGGTCGCGCCGACGCCCAGGGGCGGTTGCGCGAAGCGCAGCAGCGCGAGGAGTACATCCGCCGCAACTGGAGCAGCTGACCGTCTCGCGCAACCGCACTCACCTCTGAATCTTTCCCCGTGCCCGGCCGGCCGCCGTTGTCCTTAGCGATGGCGGCCGGCCGGACCGCCTTCACTCCGTTCGGAGACCCGCCCCATGCGTGACTACATCGGGCCGCACACGGCCCTGAACACCGACGACTTCCTGGAACTGGCCCTGGGCACGCCGCTGGAGCTGTGGCTGGGCAACGATGGCGAGAGCGGCGAGGAACGCGCCGCCCGGCTCGCCGCCGCGCGGGACATCCTCGCCGACGACCCCGCCCTGTTCGACCGCGTCACCGCGCTGGCCGCCGAGGTGATCGGCCGCACCCTGCCGGAACTGCTGGCACTGGCCCCGGCCGCTGCGCGTCCGGCCGCCCCGGTTCGCCGCCGCACCGCCCGGGAGGGGTGGGCGGCATGAGCCCTGCGACGCTCGCCGACGTGAGCACGCCGCTGCTGGCCCTGCGTGTGCTGCTCTCGGAGCATCCCGCGCTGCCCGCCGGAATGATCCGGGTCAGCAGCATTTTCCCCGGCCAGCTCGACATCGGGCTGCACGACGACCTGGGCGGCTTCGAGACCTGGCGTGCCGCGCTGGGCATCTCCCCGGACCTGGTCACCTGCCACACCCAGAACGACGGCCGCACCTGGGTGCTCAAGGCCGGCGCCATCTTTGCCGGTGCCCGGATCGAGCTGACCGGCTTCGCCGACGTTCCCCAGCCGGACGGGGGCATGCGGTGAACGCCCCCGCGAGCCCGTTACTGCTGGCCGCGCGGCGTTTGCGGCTGCTGGCGGTTCTGGCCGGTCTGGCCTGGCTCATGGGTGTGCACCCCGGGGTGCCGGTGCGGCTGCTGGCCCTCGCGCTGGTGCTCGACGCCCTCGCCGACACCCGCCCCCGCACCCGCATCCCCCGCGCCGGGGCCCCGTCCCGGCTGCCCCGTCTGATCCGTAAAGGAGGTGTCCGGCAATGACCCGGACCACGAAGACAATGAAGAAGCTGGCCGTCGTGGCCCCGGCCGTCGCCATGACGGCCGTGAGTATGGTGCTGACGCTGGCCGTCGTCGTGATGTGGCTCGGTCATGTGATGCCGTGGCCGGTCGCGCTGGTGGTCGGCATCGGACTGGACGGCGGTTGGCTGGCCACCCTCTCCTACGAGCGGCGCCTGGCCGCGCAGGGCGACCACTCGGGTGTGGTGACCGGTGTCGGGTGGTGCTTCGGTGTGCTGGCGGCCGGTGTGCTGGTGGTGCACGCACTCACTGCCGGGTCCTCCGCCGGCGCGTGGCTGGCGGTCGCGTGGCTGCCCCTGGCCGCCAAGGCGCTGTGGCTGGTGCACGGCATGTGGGAGCGCACCGCGCTCACCCCGGCCGCGCTCGGCGCGATCCGCAGTATCCAGCAGACCGCCCGCGACGACGCGGCGGTCTCCCGGGCGATGCTCCGGGCGCAGGCGACCACGGAGGAGACGCGCCTGACGGCCGTGACAGAGGCCGGGGCGCGTGTCGCCCGGGTGCAGGCGGAGACCGCCCGGACCCTCTCCGGGGCGTGGATGGAGCTGGAAACCGCTCGTCAGGGTGAAGGCACCGACAGGGCTCTGACCAGCGTGACGCCCCCCGTCACGGACACGGCACACCCCCGGTGGGAGCTGCCCGTATGGGGACCGAGCGACCCCGTTCCGGCCCTGGACGCCGCCCCCGCGCTGACCGATGCCGACCTGGACCGGATCGTCGGCGCGATCCTGGCCAGCAGCGTGCCCCCGCCGTCCTACCGGGAGATGTCCGTCCGCTTCCGCGCCGCCGGCCACAGCGCATCCGAAACCCGGCTGCGCGCCGCCTGGCGCCGCACCACCGCCGACACCGGCATCACCGGCTGACCGGCCCTTCCGTCCTGCGCAGCCTCCCCGGCGGGGGAGGCTGCGGGGGGCGGTGGGGCCGGACAGCCCGGCCCGGGAGAGGAAACCCCAGATGTCCCGCCGCGAGATCGTCAGCAAGCAGTTCCAGCACAACGGCGGCACCGCCCGCGTCGAGCAGGACGCCGGCGGCCACCAGCACGTGACCTGTTCCGGATGCGGCACCGACGACTTCGCCCCCGGCATGGCCCCGGCCCTGTCCAAGCTCGTCACCGACCACGGCAACCAGTCCACCCCCCGCTGACCCTCACAACCATGCATAACCACCGCCGGGACGGCCGCACCTCTCACCAAAGACACGCGGCCGTCCCGGCACCAGCACCATCAACGGAACTGGAGCACCCAGCATGACCGACATCATCGACCTCGGCGAACACCGGGCCCGATCCCGGCCCGGCGCACCGGATCACCACCCCGCGCACGCTCCCGGCACGGCGCCGTCGCGGCCGGCGGGTTCGGGTCGGGTGCGGCGTGCCGTACGTGTGACGCAGCACGTCGTCACCCATGAGCGGACCAGAACCGGGGCCCGGCTGGTGGCCCGGCACGGCGCCTACGTGGCCGGCGGCGCCGGGGTGCTGGCCAAGCGGGCATGGGACGGCCGCTCGGCCGCGCGGTACGAGCGGTTCATGCGGATCGCCGAAGCCGCCGGCAACGGGGAGGAAGCCAAGGAGTGGGAAGAGCGCGGACGCGCCTTCCGGGCCGCCCGCCACCAGCGGCGCATGGATCTGCTGACCGCACCCCAGCGCCTCGCTAAGGGTCTGCTGGTGGGTACCGCCACTGCGGCCGGATCGCTGCTCGGCCTGGGCACGCTGCTGGCCATCGCCGAGCACGACCCGGGGATGGTGCTCGCGCCGGTCATGGGCACCATCGACGCCATCCGCTGGGCGGTCGTCATCGTCACCATCGTGTGGGGCCCGGCCCTGTGGCTGGCCCCGTGGATCGCATTCCTCGGCCTGTGGAACACCGGCCGCCGCCGGGGCGCCGCCCCGCAGTGGGCCCTGCCCGCCCGCGAACGCGACACCGGAGCACCCATCACCCCGTCGATTGTCGTCACCGCCCTGCGTGACCTGGGCATCGCCCCTCTGCGCGGGGCCATCAAGGCCATGGAGGACAACGGGGCCGGCATGCTCTCGCCGATCGTGCTCGCCGGGTGCGGCGTCGAAGTCGACATCGCGCTGCCGTCCGGTTCGAGCACCGAGGAAGTCCTCGCCCGGCGCCGGAAGCTGGCGGAGAACCTGGGGCGCCATGAGCATGAGGTGCACCTGTCGGTCGCGCCGGCCGCCCGCACCGTGCGCGCGTGGATCGCCGATTCGGGGGCGCTGGATGAGCCGATCGGCCCCTCTACGCTGGTCACCGACCCGGACACCCGCGCCGACATGCACAAGAGCCGGGCCCCGTGGGGTATCGACCTACGCGGGGACGCGGTGCTCGTCTCCCTGTGGCAGAAGCACCTGCTGATGACCGGGTTGTCCAACCAGGGCAAAACCGCCTCGCTGCGTTCCCTGGCGCTGTGGCTGGCGCTCGACCCGCGGGTCGAGTTCCGGATCGCCGACCTCAAGGGCGTCGGCGACTGGCAGATGTTCGACGGCATCGCCACCGTGCTCATCCAGGGCCCGACCGATGACCACGTGATCCAGGCAACGCACATGCTGGAAGCGGGTGTTGAGGAGATGGCCGCCCGCATCGACCTGATGCGGGACCTCACCGCCCGGGGCTGGAGCCAGGACAAGATCATGGCCGATCCCCGGTTCAGCCCCCTGGTGCTGGTCATCGACGAAGCTCAGGTGGCCTACGGCTCCGGCGCCCGGGAGACGCACGTCACCGAGAGCGGGACGGTCAAGTACGGCGCGCCCTACGGGGGTTCGAAGGCGGACAGCCGCTATTTCCAGGCCGTGAAGAAGATCCACGACCAGGGCCGCGCGGTCACCGTCACCACCTGGGAGGGAACGCAGGACCCCACCAACGAGAACCTGCCCAAGCGGTCCCGCGAGGGCAACCACATCCGCGCCTCCCTCGTGCTCGGCACCGAATCACAGGCCCGGATGGCGCTCGGCGACAGCGCCATCGACGCCGGCGCCGCGCCGCACAAGCTCCGGCAGGGCATCGACAAGGGCACGCTGGTGGTGGCCGGCGACGGCATCAAACTCGCCCCCGGCCAGCCATCCGTGACAGTCCGCACGCACTACATCGGACCGGACGACGCCAAGACGGTCGCCGAGCGCGCCAAAGCCCTCCGCTCCGGCACCGAGACGAACGACGGGGCCGAGGAGCCGGCCGAAGAAGCCGACCACCTCGCCGATGTCCTCGCCGTCCTGGGCGCCGCGGAGCGGATGAAGTCCGACGAGATCCGCCAGCGCCTGGCCGAGCGGTGGCCGGCGGTCTACCGGTCGTGGTCGGCGTCCGACCTCGTACAGGCACTCAAGCCGTTCGGGGCCGAGCCGCGGAAGTACAACGGCAACCAGATGATCAGCCGCGCACGGGTCCTCGCAGCCATCGAGCAGCGCGCCGAAGAGACCGAAGACCCCGTCGAGATCAACGCAGAGTGACGGGGAGGAGGTTGGGGAGGCCCGGACATCCTGGGGAGTTCTCCCCAACCGCCTCCCCAACCCGCCCCATCACCCCTGAACTGCGACAACACTCCAGATAGGGAGCTTGGGGAGGCTGGGGAGGCACCCCTCCCAACCCCCCGTGGCACCCCCGGAAACCGCCGCCCACCGGGGTGACTCATGCCTCCCTCCCTGCACGCACAGTTATCAATCCCTCTGCCCTGAAAGGCAAGCCATGAGCCGCCGCTGGCGCGAACCCACCGAACGCGGGTGGGAACAGAACGGCCCGCTGATGAACTACCCGGTCCAGCCGCACGGCCCCGACGGCGCCTACCACGCCGGCACCCGCCCACCCCTCACCGCCCGCCCCGCACCCACCCGCCGCGCCCGCGTCACCGCGTCCTGAACACCCGCCCACCGCACGGCCACACCGCGCAGGAAGGGGAAATGCCCGTGGCCGCCATCCCCGTCTACCGCTACCGCCACGCCCCCAACGGCTTAGCAACCTTCACCCAACTCGCCGCCCAAGGGCTCCGACCTGTCGCCGATCCCGTCGCCGAACTGCGCTGGCGTTCCCGCAAAGCCCGCGCGGCCGGCGGCTGGCGCACCGCCTTGCTCTACGACCGCGACCACACCCGGCCCGTCCAGCCCATGACCCCGGGCCGATGGCGCTCCCATGCCGCGATGATGCGGGCCCGCCGCACCTGCCCCACCTGCCGGCGCGACCGCCCGATCTCGCCAAAGACACGCGGTCGCCCCGGCAACCCCAGCACCGTCAAGGAACTGGAGACCACCAGCATGACCCAACGCACCCTCCTCCGGCGACAGACCGTCCGGCCCTTACTGCTCGACCTGTACTCCTGCGCCGGCGGCGCCGGAACCGGCTACCACCGCGCCGGATTCGACGTGCACGGCGTCGACATCGTGAACCGCACCAACTACCCCTTCCACCTCACCGTGGCCGATGCGCTCGAACACCTCGCTCACCTGATCAGCACAGGTGACATCGCCCGGTACGCGTTCGTGCACGCCTCCCCGCCGTGTCAGGACCAGTGCAACCTCACCGTGGGCACCAACCGCTCGCGCGGATGGGGCGGCACCCACGAAGACCTGGTGGCACCCACCCGGGAACTGCTCGACGCCACCGGTCTCCCGTACGTGATCGAGCAGCCCAACGGCCGCGCGCAGATCCGCAAGGACATCACGCTGCGCGGGGAGATGTTCCGCCTCGGGGTGATCCGCCACCGCAACTTCGAGCTTGGCGGCTGGAGCACCGACCGACCGGCCCATGTGCCGCATCGCGGCAGGGTGAGCGGCTGGCGGCACGGCCGGAAGCACACCGGCCCGTACGTGGCCGCCTACGGCAGCGGGGGCGGCAAACCCACCGTGCCCCAACTCCAAGCCGCCATGGGCATCACGTGGACCGACGTGCGCGAAGAACTCACCGAGGCCATCCCGCCCGCCTACGGCGAATGGCTCGGCCGCGCCTACCTCACCCACGCCGCAACGGCGGTGGCAGCATGAACGCTCTGCTCACCGCCGCACTCGCCTCCGCCGAACACGGCTGGCCCGTCATCCCCCTCCGCCCCGGCGGCAAGGTCCCCGCGCTGCACGGCGAACGCCGTTGCCCGGGTACCGGGGACTGCGCCGGCGGGCACCGCACGTTCGAGCAGCGCGCCACCACCGACCCCGACCGCATCCGGCGGTGCTGGACAGCGGGCCCCTACAACGTCGGCATCGCCACCGGCCCCGCCCGGCTGGTCGTGGTCGACCTCGACACGCTCAAGCCCACAGACTCACCGGACACGCCTGACGGCGCGACCAACTTCCTCGCGCTCTGCGGGGGCGCCGGCGCCCCCGTGCCCACCACCCGCCGCATCCGGACCGCGAGCGGCGGAACCCACCTGTACTTCACCGCACCCACCGGCATCCGGCTCCACAACACCGCCGGAACCCTCGCCCCCAAGGTGGACACCCGCGCCTGGGGCGGACAGGTCGTCGCCCCCGGAAGCCGAACCCCTCAGGGCCCCTACACGGTCCTGGACGACCAGACCGTTGCAAAGCTACCCGAATGGCTCCAAAATGCTCTGACGACCCCTCAGGGCCGCTTGGTGGCCCCATTCCGCCCGACGCCAGTCCGGGACGCGCCCCGGGTCGCCATCATCGCCCTTGACCGGGAGACCGCCGCTGTTGCTCAGACCCGCGAGGGAAGGCGTCAAGCTCAACTGCTGGAATCCGTACGGGCCGTGGGCCGGTTCGTGGCATGGGGAGACCTCGACCGCATCACCGTCGAACAGGCTTTTACCTGCGCGGGTGAGTCGACCGGACTGTCTCCGTACGAGTGCCGCGCCACGATCCGAAAAGCCCTGGACTACTCCATTCGCACGGCCTGGCCCCGGGCGACGGCGTGAACGCCACCCAGCCCCGCCCGCAAGGTAAAAGCCCGTCCCACGCCCCCGACCGACCCCGCCCCGCCGAACCGACCGGAACTCCCATCGGCCGTAGCGCGCCGAAGGTCGCCGCCGAAGGCGTCCCTTCATCCCCTCTCCCCGACCCGCACACGGGCGCCGGCCGCCGGGTGGTCGGCTGGCTTCACGTCGTCTGCCCGTCGTCATGGTCCGCGCCGGTCCGGGCGACTTCCCATTGCGACTGCGGACGCCACGTCACCGCCACCACCCGCCACGACGTAATCGCCCTGGTCAAAGCCCACACGGACCACTGCAAGACATGCCCACTGCAAAACCCCGCACCTGAAAGCGCAAGGAGGCAGGCAGCATGACCACCGAGAACGGCGCCACCCTGCTCAACGAGGTGGAAGCCTTCCACCGCCGTTTCAACGTCTTCCCGACCGAAGCCGCCTACGTGGCTGTGGCCCTGTGGGACGCACACGCCCACCTGCTGGACTGCTTCGACTCCACACCCCGCCTGGCCTTCCTCAGCCCCGAACCGGGCTCGGGCAAGACGCGCGGGCTGGAGATGTGCGGAACCCTGGTGCCCAACCCCATGGCCGCCGTCAACGCCTCACCCGCCGCACTGTTCCGTGCTGTGTCCATGGAAACCGGCCGCCCGACCATCCTGTTTGACGAGATCGACACGGTTTTCGGCCCCAAAGCCGGAGACAACGAGGAACTGCGCGGGCTGATCAACGCCGGTCACCGCCGCATCGGAGTGTCCTACCGGTGCGTGGCGGTCGGGGACACCCAAACGGTTCAGCCGTTCCCCGTCTACGCCGCGGTGGCCGTCGCCGGGCTCGGGTGGCTGCCCGACACGATCCTGCACCGCTCGGTCGTCATCCGGATGCGGCGCCGGGCCCCCAACGAGCACGTGGAAGCGTTCCGCTCCCGCATCCACGAACCCGAAGGCCACGCCCTACGTGACCGCCTCGCCTCATGGGCCGAATCCGTCCGGGATCGCGTGGCCAACGCCTACCCGGAGATGCCCGAAGGGGTCAACGACCGCCCCGCCGACGTATGGGAACCTCTGCTCGCCGTCGCCGACGCCGCCGGCGGGGACTGGCCCACCCGGGCCCGGGAAGCCTGCTCGGAACTGGTCGCCGCCGCGGCGGCCGGAGACAAGGCGTCCCTGGGAATCCGGCTGCTGACCGACCTGCGCGACACCGCGTTTCGCGGGGCGGACCGGATGCCCACTGCGCAGATCCTCGCCGCGCTCCACAGCATGGACGAAGCCCCGTGGGCCGACATGGAAGGCAAGCCCCTCGACTCCCGCCAACTGGCCAAGCGTCTGGGGGAGTATGTCACCGTCGGCAACCAGCCGATCAAGGCGCGCAACATGCGGGTCGGTGAAGGCGTCGCCAAGGGCTACTACGCCGCCGACCTCTACGACGCGTGGGCCCGCTACTGCCCTGTGGTGCCAAAGTCCGCTACAGCCGCCACAAACCCCGATTCCGGCTCTCTGACCAGCGGGAATGACGTAGCGGACGTGGCGGCCGGTAGCCGCTACCAAGCCGCTACAACCAGCGCACCCGCTACACCCACCCTCCCGCTGTAGCACACCCATCCGCTACACCCCACCGGCCCGCTACGCCGAAACCAGGCCCCTACCTGCGACGTAGCAGCCGTAGCGCCTGTAGCGGACTTCCAGGGGGGAGGGGGTACCCCCTCCCCCCTGCCCGGACCATCGCGCGAAGGAGTCCAGTGACCGCCACCGTCACCGAGTCCGCCAGCGAGACCGCCGCGGACGCATCCGAACTCGTCCTGCTCACCGTCGAAGAAGCCGCATACCGTCTCCGGATCGGCCGCACCACCTGCTACAAGCTCATCCGCACCGGGGCCCTCGCATCCGTGACAGTCGGCAGTCTCCGCCGCGTGCCGGCCGAAGCCGTCCCCGAATGCGTCGCCCATCTGCCTCGCGGAGCACACCGCGCCGCCTAATCCCCGCACCCTGAGGTGGTGGCGTCCCATACCCGGGACGCCACCACCTCACTTTCTGCCAGCCCAGATCAGCGGAAGTGAACCTGTGGAAGAGAATCCGAAGCGAACCCGCCAGCCCAACGGACGTTCTTCAATCTACCTAGGAAAGGACGGAAAATGGCACGGCCGTGTCACCGTTGGAATTCGCGATGACGGCAAGCCGGACCGCCGCCACGTCGAACGCAAGACCCGTGCCGAAGTCACCAAAGCTGTCAAGGACTTGGAGCAGCAACGCGAGGCGAAGACGCTCCGGGCGCCTGGCCGACCGTGGACCGTTGCCATGTGGCTCACACACTGGATTGAGAACATCGCACCTCTCGGGGTCAACGAGAACACGATGGTTGGCTACGAGGTGGCGGTACGGAAGCACTTGATTCCCGGGCTCGGTGCGCACAAGCTGGATCGCCTCAAGCCCGAGCACATCGAGCGGCTTTACGCCGCGATGCAGGCTGGCGGAAGTAAGGCGGCCACCGCACATCAGGTCCACCGCACCTTCCGTACCGCGCTTAATGAGGCAGTACGTCGCGGCTACCTCGGCCGCAATCCGGTGCAGTTGGCAAAAGCTCCCCGAGTCCGAGAGGAAGAAGTGGAACCCTACACGGTCGATGAGGTTAAGCGATTGCTGGCGAAGGCCGGAGAGCGCCGCAATTCGGCTCGATGGGCTGTTGCCTTGGCGCTCGGGCTACGCCAAGGGGAAGTCCTCGGGCTGAAGTGGACGGACGTGGATTTGGACGCGGGGGTGCTGGTCGTGCGTCGAAGCCGCCGCCGTCCGCGCTACGCCCACGGTTGCGACGTGAGCGATCCGTGCGGACGTAAGGCCGGATACTGCCGGCAGAAGCAGCGGACGAATCCCGAAACCGCCGATACCAAGTCGCGAGCCGGACGGCGGGCCGTTGGTCTTCCTTCCCAATTGGTGGACTTGTTGCGGGTACACCAGACGCAACAGGAAGCCGAAAGGGCCGTGGCGGGGTACAACTGGCATGGGGAGGGTTGGGTTTTCCCGGACCAAACCGGGCGCGTGCCTTCGCACCGCACGGACTGGGCGGAGTGGAAGGAGTTGCTTCGGGACGCGACGGTACGCGACGGGCGGTTGCATGACGCCCGCCACACCGCTGCCACGGTGCTGCTCATCCTCGGGGTCTCCGAGCGGGCGGTGATGGGGCTGATGGGCTGGTCCACTACGGCCATGGCCGCTCGGTATCAGCACATGGTGGACGCCGTCCGAAGCAGCATCGCGAAGCAGGTCGACGGGCTTATCTGGACGCCTGATGAGGATGGCGGCGACGACGGGGCCGCGGGGGTGCTCGTACCGGCCAAGTGAGACGGGAACTGAGACGGAACGGCGGGTGGCAGCCCGTGGGGGTGCTGCCACCCGCCGTTCCTGCTGCTCAACGCCTATTGACTTGGAGGCCGTGGCGGGAATCGAACCCACGTAACTCGCTTTGCAGGCGAGTCCCTAAACCACTCGGGCACACGGCCGTGTCGTACTCGGTGCGTACGACCTTGCCGGTTCGGAGGGTGGGGGTCAATGGGGGACACCGGGGTGGCGGCGGACTGCCATACGGCGTTCACAAACGGGCGGGGGCGCGGTGGGGTGGGACCAGGACCACGGGCGGAGGGGAGATCGGTCGCGCGGCAGGGGCGTGGCGCGGGTTTGCCCCTTACGCTGAGCGGGTGACCTTTGTACGGGCTGGGGATGACCGGCGGATATCCCCGGTGGTGGGGGCGGCGGCGGACGGGCTGCTCGGGCGGCGGTACCGGGCGCTGACGCTGGGGATCGTGTCGGTGGTGCTGATGATCGCGTTCGAGGCGACCGCGGTCGGCACCGCGATGCCGGTGGCCGCACGGGAGCTGCACGGGCTGGGGCTGTACGCCTTCGCGTTCTCCGGGTACTTCACCACCTCGCTGCTGGCGATGGTGGTCAGCGGCCAGTGGTGCGACCGCGGCGGGCCGCTCGCGCCGATCACGGCGGGTATCGGCGGGTTCGCCGCCGGGCTGGTGGTCAGCGGCACCGCCGGGTCGATGGAGGTGTTCGTCCTCGGGCGGGCCGTCCAGGGCCTCGGCGGCGGCCTGGTGATCGTCGCGCTGTACGTGGTGGTGGGCCGCGCCTATCCGGAGCGGCGGCGGCCCGCGGTGATGGCGGCGATCTCCGCGTCCTGGGTCGTACCGTCGATCGTCGGGCCCCTGGTGTCCGGCACGGTCACCGAGCAACTCGGCTGGCGCTGGGTGTTCCTGGCGATCCCGGTCCTGGTGGCGCTGCCGATGGCGGTGATGCTGCCGCCGCTGCGCCGGCTCGCGGGGGACGGCGCGGACGGTCAGGTCCGGGAAGGCCGGGCCAAGGAAGGCGACGGCAAGGACGGCCGGGGCGGGGGAGCGGGGACGGCGCACGGCGCGGCGGGAAGAAGTTGCCGGGCCGCCGGGGCGGCGCGGCCGGCCCCGCCGCCCATGAACGGCCGGCGGATCTGGCTCGCGGTCGCGCTGGCGGTCGGCGCCGTCCTGTTGCAGTACGCCGGGCAGGACCTGCGGGCGCTGTCCGCGGTGCCCGCCGTGGCGGGCGCGGCCCTGCTGGTACCGGCGGCGCTGCGGCTGCTGCCCCGCGGGACGTTCCGGGCGGCGCGGGGGATGCCCACCGTCGTGCTGATGCGCGGGATCGCCGCGGGCACCTTCCTCGCCGCCGAGAGCTTCATCCCGCTGATGCTGGTCACCCAGCGGGGGCTGTCCCCGACACTGGCCGGGCTCTCGCTGGCCGGCGGCGGCCTCACCTGGGCGCTCGGCTCGTACATCCAGGCCCGGCCGCGCTTCGAGAACGCGCGGGTCGGCATGGTCCGGCTCGGCATGGTCTGTACGGCGGCGGCCATCGCCGCGGTCCCGCTGGCCCTCGACCACGCCGTGCCCCCGTGGGTGGTGGCCGTCGCCTGGTGCGTGGGCGGTCTCGGCATGGGCCTGGTCATCTCCGTGCTGGGCGTCCTGCTGCTGATGCTCTCGCCGCCCGCGGACGCCGGCGCCAACTCCGCCGCCCTCCAGGTCTCCGACTCCCTGTCGAACGTCCTCCTGGTCGCCGCGGCCGGCACCGTCTTCACCGCTCTCGGCGGCGCCTCCATCGCACCCACGGCCGCGGACCTGACCGCCGGTGCCGCACCCGCGCACCCGGCCGCCTTCGCCGCCGTCTTCCTGCCGGCCGCCCTGATCGCCCTGGCCGGCGCGGCGGTCGCCGCCCGCCTCCGCCCCGAACCGGGCGGCACGGCGAGCACGCCACGACCGCTGTGAGCACGACCGCTGTGAGCTGGGTCGCACCCGCGCGGTGCGGCGGGGCGGACGCCCGGCGGCGGGCGGGGCGGCCGGTAGGCTGAGGCGGTTTCCGTACGACCGGGGGACACCCCATGCCGTGACGCCGACCCACGACGGAGAACGTGACTACCACCGCTTCGAACACGCATCACCACCTGTCTCCCGCCTTCCCCGGGCGCGCCCCCTGGGGGACGGCGGGCAAGTTGCGGGCCTGGCAGCAAAGGGCGATCGACGCGTACGTGGCCGCGCAGCCGCGGGACTTCCTGGCGGTGGCCACCCCGGGGGCCGGGAAGACCACGTTCGCGCTGACGCTGGCCTCGTACCTGCTGCACAACCACCTGGTGCAGCAGATCACCGTGGTGGCGCCCACCGAGCACCTGAAGACGCAGTGGGCGGACGCCGCCGCCCGGATCGGCATCAAGCTGGACCCGGAGTACAGCGCGGGTCCGGTGAGCCGCGAGTACCACGGGGTCGCGGTGACGTACGCGGGTGTCGGCGTACGCCCGATGCTGCACCGCAACCGGTGCGAGCAGCGCAAGACGCTGGTCATCCTGGACGAGATCCACCACGCGGGCGACAGCAAGTCGTGGGGCGAGGCGTGCCTGGAGGCTTTCGAACCGGCCGCGAGAAGGCTCGCACTGACCGGCACGCCGTTCCGGTCGGACACCAACCCGATCCCCTTCGTGACGTACGAGGAGGGCGACGACGGCATCCGCCGCAGCTCCGCCGACTACACGTACGGATACGGCAGCGCGCTGGCCGACGGCGTGGTCCGGCCGGTGATCTTCCTCAGCTACAGCGGCACCATGCGCTGGCGCACCAAGGCCGGCGACGAGCTGTCCGCGCGGCTCGGCGAGCCGATGACCAGGGACGCCGTCGGACAGGCCTGGCGGACCGCGCTGGCGCCCACCGGCGAGTGGATCCCCAACGTGCTGCGCGCGGCCGACCAGCGGCTCACGGAGGTCCGCAAGGGCATCCCGGACGCCGGCGGCCTGGTCATCGCCACCGACCAGGACGCGGCCCGCGCCTACGCCAAGCTGCTCAAGGAGATCACCGGCCACAAGGCCACCGTGGTGCTCTCCGACGACACCGGCTCCTCCAAGCGGATCGAGGAGTTCAGCGCGAACGACGACCGCTGGATGGTCGCGGTCCGCATGGTCTCCGAGGGCGTGGACGTGCCGCGGCTGGCGGTCGGGGTGTACGCCACCACCATCTCCACGCCGCTGTTCTTCGCGCAGGCGGTGGGCCGCTTCGTACGGTCGCGGCGGCGCGGCGAGACGGCGTCGGTGTTCGTACCGACCATCCCGATGCTGCTGGAGTTCGCCGGCGAGATGGAGGCCGAGCGCGACCACGTGCTCGACAAGCCGGGGAAGCGGGGTGAGGAGGACCCGTTCGCCGAGGAGGACAAGCTCCTCGCGGAGGCGGAGAGGGGCGAGGACGAGGCCACCGAGGACGACGCGCTGCCCTTCGAGGCGCTGGAGTCCGACGCCGTGTTCGACCGGGTGGTCTACGACGGCGCCGAGTTCGGTATGCAGGCGCACCCGGGCAGCGAGGAGGAGCAGGACTACCTCGGCATCCCCGGGCTGCTGGAGCCGGACCAGGTGCAGATACTGCTCCAACGCCGACAGGCCCGGCAGATCGCCCACAGCCAGAAGAAGCCGGACGAAGAGGCCGACCTGCTGGAGCTGCCCGCCGACCGCCGGCCGGTGGTCAGTCATCGCCAACTCCTGGAACTGCGCAAGAAGTTGAACACTCTGGTGGCCGCGTACAACCACCAGAGCGGCACACCGCACGGCGTGATCCACACCGAGCTGCGCCGCATCTGCGGGGGTCCGCCGAGCGCCGAGGCGACCGCCGGGCAGCTCACCGAACGCATCAAGAAGGTTCAGGAGTGGGCGACCCGGATGCGATGATGTCCACCGGATTGGCGGAGAAAGTCGTGCCGGAGAACTTCAAGGACGGGTCAAGGCGGCGCCCGGATTGTGGACGACCCCTTCCGCTGAGCGGTACTGGCTCGCTACGGTGCCGGTCACGCACGCGACGTGGCAGTGCAGCCGCGGAGCGCAGCCGGTATGCCGACCAGTCCGGCGGCCTCTCCGCGCACTGCCGCGGGACCGGCAGTGCGTGCCATCCGTGAGACGCCGTCGATTTCACGAGGAGGGGGCGTCGTGACCGCGGAGACGTCTCAAACGCTCGACCGGGGCCTGAGGGTCCTCAAACTGCTCGCCGACACCGATCACGGGCTGACGGTGACCGAGCTGGCCGCAAAGCTGGGGGTCAACCGCACCGTGGTGTACCGGCTGCTTGCCACGCTGGAGCAGCACTCGCTGGTCCGCCGCGACCTGGGCGGCCGGGCTCGGGTCGGGCTCGGAGTACTGGGCCTGGCGCACCAGGTGCACCCGCTGCTGCGGGAGGCGGCGCTGCCGGCGCTGCGCTCGCTGGCCGAGGACATCGGGGCCACCGCCCATCTCACGCTGGTGGACGGCACCGAGGCGCTGGCCGTCGCCGTGGTGGAGCCCACCTGGACCGACTACCACGTCGCCTACCGCACCGGCTTCCGGCACCCGCTGAGCCGCGGCGCGGCCGGCCGGGCGATCCTGGCCGGCCGCGGGATGCAGCCCACCGCGGACGGCGGCAGCTGGGAGATGTTCGCGGCGGGCGGCACCGACCCGGCCGACGTGTACGCCGAGGTCGCCGGCCACCAGCGGGCGGGTGCGGCCGGCCGCACTGACGGCAGCGACCGTACGATCGGCGCCGGCGGGGCGGTCAACCAGGTCCGGTACGTGCTCACCCACGGTGAGCTGGAGGCGGGCGCGAGCGGCGCCGCGGCGCCGCTGCTGGGCGTACCCGGCATCGAGGGCAGCGTCGGCGTGGTGATGCTGGCCAACGCCGTACCCGAGCGGGTCGGCCTGCGGGTGGTGGAGGCGGCCACCGAGGTCGCGGACGCGCTGCGCTGAGCGGGAGCCGGGGCGGGACGCGGACAGGACGCGGCGCGGACCGGACACGGCACGATGGACGGGCGGACGACGGGCGCGGGACCGTGAGCGGACCGTGACGCGGGCGGCGGCCGGGCCGCCGCGGCGGTGAAATAGGGTCGGGCGCATGCCTACGCTTTCCCGCCGGCCCCGGACCCTCGCCGCGTGCGTGGTGGTGGTGGCCGTCCTGCTGGCGGTGGCCGCCTTCGCGCCGCTGCCGGTGTCGATCGTGGTGCCCGGCCCGACCACCGACGTCCTCGGCACCGACCGGGGCACGCCGGTGATCAGCGTCACCGGTACCCCGGTGCGGACGACCAGCGGGCAGCTGCGGATGGTGACGATCGCGGCGACCGAGCCGGACGCGTCGGTGCACTTCATCGACGTGGCCAGGGCGTGGTTCGCCGGGGACCGGGCCGCGATGCCGCGGGACTCGGTCTACCCCGGCGGCGGCTCGGTGCAGGAGATCGCGAAGGTCAACGAGAAGGAGATGACCGACTCGCAGGACGCGGCCACCGCCGCCGCGCTCAAGCAGCTCGGGCTGTCGCCCGCCGAGGTGAAGGTGGACCTGCGGCTGGCCGACGTGGGCGGCCCCAGCGCCGGCCTGCTCTTCAGCCTCGGCATCATCGACAAGGTGGCCGGTGACGGCCACGGCGGCGACCTCACCGGCGGCCGGGCCATCGCCGGCACCGGCACCATCGACGCCTCCGGCACGGTGGGCGCGGTCGGTGGGGTGCCGCTGAAGGAGCAGGCCGCGCGGCGGGACGGCGCCACCGTCTTCATCGTGCCGCGCGGCGAGTGCGCCGACGCCCAGGCGCAGCTGCCCCGCGGCCTCACCCTGATCGCGGTGACGACCCTGAAGGGGACGCTGTCGGCCCTGTCGGCGCTGCGCTCGGGACAGCCGGTACCCGGGTGCTGAAGTCCGCGGCCGACTCCCCCCGCCGGCCGGCGTGCGGCGCCGGCGGGCTCGGCGCGGACGGCGGGTAGAGCGCCGGCCGCCACCGCTGCCTCGGCCGGCCCGGCGTACGGGGACCGGGCCGCCCGACCGGCGGCACGCCGCCAGGCGGCCCGGAGGCGGCAGGGTCCCTGGGGCCGCGACGCCGCGGAGATCCACCCGACAGCCCCTAGGCGTCCCGTGCCGCCTGCGTCACCAGCGGGATGATCCGCAGCGGCACCGGGTTCTCCATGACGATCGCGGTCGACGCCCGGGTGATGCCCTCGAAGCCCACCACCAGGTCGATCACCCGCTGGAGGTCGGCGTTGGAGCGGGCCACCAGCCGGCACAGCATGTCGCCCTCGCCGGTGGTGGTGTGCAGTTCCAGCACCTCGGGCACGGAGGCCAGATGCGCCCGCACGTCGGTGCCCTGGCCCTGCTTGATCTCCAGGGTGGCGAACGCGGTGACCGGATAGCCCAGCGCCGCCGGGTCCACCTGCGGACCGAAGCCGCGGACCACCCCGTCGGCCAGCAGCCGGTCCAGCCGCGCCTGTACGGTCCCGCGCGCCACCCCGAGCCGCCGGGACGCCTCCAGCACCCCGATCCGCGGCTCCTGGTCCAGCAGGGTGATCAGCCGGCCGTCCAGCGCGTCGATACCCATCGCGTCCCTCCCGTCGTGGTCATCCTGTACGGATTGCCGAGTCGATCCTCACCTTCGCTGTACAGGCTGTCCAGTGAAATCCGGAACTATTGCGCACCTTGAGAGGCGGCGGGACGCTTCTGCCATGACTGAGACCAGGGACGCCTTCCCCGTGAAGGGCATGGACGCCGTCGTCTTCGCCGTCGGCAACGCCAAGCAGGCCGCGCACTACTACTCCACCGCCTTCGGGATGCGCCGGGTGGCGTACCGCGGCCCGGAGAACGGCAGTCGTGAGACCGCCTCCTACGTCCTGGAGTCGGGCGGCGCCCGCTTCGTGTTCACCTCCGTCGTCGCGGCCGAGAGCGAGTACGGCCGCTTCCTGGCGGACCACGTGGCCGAGCACGGCGACGGCGTGGTCGACCTCGCCATCGAGGTCCCGGACGCCCGCGCCGCCTACGCCTACGCCGTCGCGCACGGCGCCACCGGCCTCGCGGAGCCGTACGAGCTCAAGGACGACCACGGCTCGGTGGTGCTCGCCGCCGTCGCCACCTACGGGCAGACCCGCCACACCCTCGTCGACCGGTCCGGCTACGACGGCCCCTACCTGCCCGGCTACGTCGCCGCCGAACCGGTCGTGGCGCCCGCGGGCAAGCGCTTCTTCCAGGCCGTCGACCACTGCGTCGGCAACGTCGAACTCGGCCGGATGGACGAGTGGGTGGCTTTCTACAACCGGGTCATGGGCTTCACCAACATGAAGGAGTTCGTCGGCGACGACATCGCCACCGAGTACTCCGCGCTGATGTCCAAGGTCGTCGCCGACGGCTCGCGCACGGTGAAGTTCCCGCTCAACGAGCCCGCCGCGGGCAAGAAGAGGTCCCAGATCGACGAGTACCTGGAGTTCTACGGCGGCCCCGGCGTCCAGCACATCGCGCTGGCCACCAACGACATCGTGGCGAGCGTACGGGCCATGCGGGCGGCCGGCGTGGAGTTCCTGGACACCCCCGACTCGTACTACGACACCCTCGGCGAGTGGGTGGGCGACACCCGGGTGCCCCTCGGCACCCTGCGCGAGCTGAGGATCCTCGCCGACCGCGACGAGGACGGCTACCTGCTGCAGATCTTCACCAAGCCGGTCCAGGACCGGCCGACCGTCTTCTTCGAGATGATCGAGCGGCACGGCTCGATGGGCTTCGGCAAGGGCAACTTCAAGGCGCTCTTCGAGGCCATCGAGCGCGAGCAGGAGCGCCGGGGCAACCTCTGACGGCCCGCCGCCGGGGGCCGCCGCCGGGGCCTGCCGCCGGGGGCCGCGGGACAGGCGGACTTCCCCGGCGGGCCCCGTGGTGACAGGCTGGAGACATGTCCGACCTGATCACACGGCTGCGCTCCGGGCTGCCGGAAGGCGCCGTCCTCACCGACCCCGACGTCACCGCCTCCTACGCCCGCGACATGGCGGGCTTCTCACCGGCCGGCGCCCCGGCGGCCGTCGTCCTGCCGCGCACCACCGAAGAGGTGCAGCACGTGATGCGGACCGCGACCGCGCTGCGGACACCGGTGGTGCCGCAGGGCGCGCGGACCGGGCTGTCCGGCGGCGCCAACGCGGTGGACGGCTGCGTCGTGCTGTCGCTGGCGAGGATGGACCGGATCCTGGAGATCAACCCCGTCGACCGGACGGCGGTGGTGGAACCCGGGGTGGTGAACGCCACGCTGTCCCGGGCCGTCGCCGAGCAGGGCCTGTGCTACCCGCCGGACCCGTCGAGCTGGGAGACCTGCACGATCGGCGGCAACATCGGCACCGGCGCCGGCGGCCTGTGCTGTGTGAAGTACGGCGTCACCGCGGAGTACGTGCTCGGCCTGGAGGTGGTGCTCGCCGACGGGCGGCTGCTGGCCACCGGGCGGCGGACCGCCAAGGGCGTCGCAGGCTACGACCTGACCCGGCTGTTCGTCGGCTCCGAGGGCACCCTCGGGGTGGTGGTCAAGGCGGTGCTCGCGCTGCGGCCCGCGCCGCCGCGGCAGCTCGCGATGGTCGCGGAGTTCCCGTCCGCCGCGGCGGCGGGCGAGGCGGTCAGCTCGATCATGGCGGGCGGCCACGTACCGTCGCTGCTGGAGCTGATGGACGGCACCACGGTCCGCGCGGTCAACGCGATGGCGAAGATGGGGCTTCCGGAGACCACCGAGGCGCTGCTGCTGGCCGCCTTCGACACCCCGGACCCGGCGGCCGACCTGGCCGCGCTCGGCGAGCTGTGCCTGGCGGCCGGCGCCACCGACGTGGTCCCGGCGCAGGACGTGGCCGAGTCCGAACTGCTGCTCCAGGCCCGGCGCCTGGCGCTGACCGCGCTGGAGCGGGTCTCCACCGCCACCATGATCGACGACGTCTGCGTACCCCGCTCGCAGCTCGGCGCGATGCTCGACGGGGTGGCCGCGATCGCGGCCGAGCACGACCTGACGATCGGCGTGTGCGCGCACGCGGGGGACGGCAACACCCACCCCGTGGTCTGCTTCGACGCGCGCGATCCCGACGAGTCCCGGCGGGCCCGGGAGTCCTTCGACGCGATCATGGAACTCGGCCTGGCGCTGGGCGGCACCATCACCGGGGAGCACGGGGTGGGGCTGCTGAAGAAGGAGTGGCTGGCAAGGGAGCTGGGCCCGACCGGCCTTGAGCTCCAGCGCCAGGTGAAGGCCGTGTTCGACCCGCTGGGGCTGCTGAACCCGGGCAAGCTGTTCTGACGGCCCGGGGCGTCCGGTCCGGCCGCTGCGACCGCGCGGCGGCCCGGCCGGCCCCGATCACGCGGTGGCGTCCGGGCCGTCGTCCCGGCCCGCGCCCGGGTCGCGCGGCCACCCCTCGTCGCCGGCCGCCGGTGCCAGCAGCCGGCTGAGCCCGTCGTCCAGGCTGAACTGCTCGTGTTCGGCGCCGGGGGCGACCACCCGCAAAGTGCGGTCCAGCCAGGCGGAGACCACGGCCGAGGGCGCCTCCAGCAGCGCGTCGCCGTCCGGCGAGCTGAGCGCCAGGCAGATGACGCTGCGGCCGCTGACCTTCGTCGGCCAGATCCGCACGTCGCCGTGGCCGCACGGCCGGAACACCCCCTCCACCAGCAGCTCGCGGGCGAACGTCCACTGCACCGGCGTGTCGGAGCCCACATGGAAGGTGATGTGCACGGCGTAGGGGTCCGCTGAGCGGTAGGCCAGCCTGGCGGGTACCGGAATGCTGCGTTCCGGTGACAGGACGAGCTGCATTTCGAGTTCGCGTTCCACCACGGTCTGCATGGTCGACGTCCTTTCCTCGGCGCGGGGGCCCCTGCGGGGAGGTTGACTCGGGGGCCTGCACCTGGAGAGAGCGTGTGCCTCTCCAACCATTACGCGGGTTCCGAAAATTCGGTTCACCTTTACCGAACCCTGGGCGCACGGCGGCACGCAGGGGTTAAGGACGGGCGGGAGTGGGTTCGTCCGGTCCGTCGTTCTGGTAGATGTGGACGCACAAGCCGGCCGAGCAGATACGGAATCCGTGAACCATGAGCGCACCCACTTCTGGCTCCTCCGGTTCTTCGCCGCACTCCGCCTCGCCGGTCCCGGGCTACTACCCTGACCCGTCGATTCCCCACTACATCCGCTACTGGAACGGCTCGGCGTGGGTTCCGGGTACGAGCCGGCCGGTCGACGACGGCCCGGCGCCGGTGCCGGGCCCGGCCGTGATCCCGGCGCCCGCCCCGCCCGCGCCCGCCCCGCCCGCGCCCGCCGTGGACGAGTCGGGGCCGGTGTACCTGGACGAGGACCCCCGGGCGCCCCGGGCCGAGGGGCCCGCGTCCGCGGCGGCTGCCGGGCACCGTGCCGCCCTGCCGCCCGCACCGGCTCCGGCGTCCCCGGTGGACGAGTTGGGGCCGGTGTACCTGGACGAGGACCCCCGGGCGCCGCTGGCCGGGACGTCCGGGCCCGCCTGGCCGGTGCCGCGCACCGGCGAGCCGCCGCGGATCTCCTGGGGCTCGCCCGAGCCGGACCCGCGGCCGGACTCGCAGTCGGCGCGGCCCCGGGCCGTGCCGCAGGCCCGGCAGGCGCCGCCGCCGTACGCCCAGCCAATCCCGCCGGTCCAACCCGTCCCGCAGCCGCTGCGGCCCGCGCCCGCGGAGCCCGCGCAGCCGTCCGCACCGCAGCCGCAGCCGCAGCCCCAGTCCCCGGCCCAGCCGCAGCCCCAGTCCCCGGCCCAGCCGCTGCCCCAGGCCCGGCCCCAACCGCTGTCGCAGTACGAACCGCCGCCGGCCGCGCCGCAGTCCGGCGCGCCCTGGGCCGCCCGGGTGCACGACCTGGCCCGGCAGGGGGAGCCGCAGGGCGCCGCCGGGCCGGCGGCCCCGTGGCGTCCCGTGGCCGCCGACCCGTTCGCCGGCGCGCTGCGCTCGGAGCGGCCGGGCGGGCTGGTCCGGCGGTTCGCCGCGCGGGTGGTCGACACCGTCGTCGCCTCCGCCGTGGTGGGCGCCGCGGCGCTGCCGCTGGGGTCGGCCGCGTACCACCACGCCAAGGACAAGGTGGACGCGGCGAGACTGACCGGTGAGACGGTCAGGGTGTACCTGATCGACGGCACCACCGGGGTGCAGCTCGGCGCGGTGCTGGTGGTCGCGGTCGCCGCCGGGCTGCTGCTGGAGGTGCTGCCCACCGTCAAGTGGGGCCGGACGCTGGGCAAGAAGCTGGTCGGTCTGCGGGTGCTGGACATCGAGGCGCAAACGCCGCCGCGCTTCGGAGCGAGTCTGCGCCGCTGGCTGACGCGCGCGGTGCTGGACGTGCTGGTGGTCGGTGCGCTCGGGCTGCTGTGGTGCCTGTTCGACCGGCCGTGGAAGCAGTGCTGGCACGACAAGGCGGCCCGTACCTTCGTGGCGGGCGGCTGACCCGTCGACCGGGTGACCGGGTGACCGCTCGACGGGCCCGGCGGGCGGCGGACCGGGTGACCGAACCGGCCGCGCGGCTGGCGTCGTCCGGCCGGGCCCGCAGCGGTCCGTCCCGGATACCCCGAACGGATCGCGCGGGGGGCGCCCGCCGTACCCCCGGGGTTGACTCGGGACATGAGTACCGATCAGCCGGGCCCCGGATCCCCTGACGACCCGTTCGCCAAGCGGCCCGGGGACGGCGGCGGTCCGCCGTCCGGCGACGGTGCGTACGGCGGCCCGCACGGTGCCCCGCCCCCCGGTGGTCCGCACGCGGACGGGGAGGGCGGCCAGGGCGGCGGTCCCTTCGGCCAAAGCCCGCACGACCGGGATCCGTACGGTCCGGGCCCGTACGGCGAGGGGCCGCGCGATCAGGGCCCGTACGACCGGGGCCCGTACGGGCGGAACCCCTCCGCGGACGGCCCCCCGGGCCCCGGGCAGCGGCCCGGTCCCGACCCGCTGGCCGGTATGCCGCCGCTGGCCGGCCGGGGCAGGCGGGTGCTGGCCCGGATCGTGGACGTCGTCGTCGTACTGGTCCCGGCGTACCTGCTGGAGTGGGCGGTGATCGGCGCGCAGCGCGGCGACGTGAACGTCGGCCGCTCGGCGGTCGGCGGGGTGTTCGCGGCCGTCGTCGGGTTCCTCTACGAGTGGTATCTGACCAAGGCCACCGGCCAGACCCTCGGCAAACGGGCCATGGGCCTGCGGATCGCGATGCTGGCGGACGGCAGCGTACCGACACCGACGGCCGCCGCGGTGCGGGCGGCCGTGCTGTGGCTCCCTGTCTTCTGCTGCTACTGCGTCTGGTTCCTGCTCATCGGCGTCACGGTCGCCCTCGACCGGCCCTACCGGCAGGGAGTGCACGACAAGGCCGCCAGGACCGTGGTGGTCGAGGTGACCTGAGGCTGCGGGGCGGGGGCCGGGGCGGGGACCCGGCACCCGGTACGGGCGTGTGCCGCGTGCCGACCGGTTCCGCCCGGTGCCGGTCCGGCGGCCTGCGCCGCTTCGGCTTTCGCGGTGGGGCGGGTGGTGTTGCTCCGGCCCGGCGGCCCGTGCGCAGCCTCGGTTCTCGCCGAGGGAAGGCACCGCACCGGCCTCGGCGGCCCGCGCGCCGGTCCGGCTTTCGCGGCAGGGCGGTCGGCGTTGCCCCGGCCCGCGCGCCGCCCCGGCACCCGGTCCGCGCGCGGGCCCCGTACCCTGTCGCCGGCCGCCGCCGAGGACCTGCCCGGCGTGGTCCGGCCCGACCGCGTCGGCGGGTCCCGGAATCCTCCGGACCTCGCTGTACGGTCATCCGGATGGCTGATTTACTGATCAGCCATGACCGCTGACCTGCCCTCGGGCACCCCCGCGCCGGCCCGGCTCGGCAGCCGCTTTCTGGCCCGCGTGATCGACACGGTGGTCCTGGTCGCGATCGACTGGCTGCTGGCCGCGGCGCTGGCCGGGCCGACCTCCCCCGACGACTTCTCCTACGCCGACCAGGTGCTGCTCAGCGCCTTGGTGTTCGTGCTGTACTTCGCCTACGAGGGCGCCATGACGTCGGCCCGCGGCCAGACGCTCGGCAAGATGGTGCTGGGGATCCGGGTGGTGCTGCTGGACGGCGGCGCGGTGCCCGCAGGCCGGCCGGCCTGGACGCGGGCCGCGGTCTACGCGCTGCCCGGTGTGCTGCTCGTCGTCCTGATCGGCCCGCTGTACTGGCTGCTGGACTCCCTGTGGTGCGCCTGGGACCGGCCCAACCGGCAGTGCCTGCACGACAAGGCGGCCGGGACCGTGGTGGTGGCCGCGGGGTGACCCCTGGGCCGGGCGGGGCGGCCCTTGGCGTCGGTGACGCTGTGCGGGTTCGTTGTGGCTGGTCGCGCGGTTCCCCGCCCCCTTGGTGGGTGGCCCCTTGGGTCGGTGACATGGTGCGCGCGGTCCCCCGCGCCCGGGGGCGGGCCCCCGGGCGGCGGGCCGTGCGGGTTCGCCGCGGCTGCTCGCGCGTGCCCCGCGTGCCCCGGCGGGCGCCGGGCGGCAGGACAGCGGGCCCCGCGCGCGGACGAGGCCGACGGGGGCGCGGCGCCGGGGTCAGCGGCGCAGGGACTCCTCGCTCAGCCGGCGGTCGGCGGTGCCGGGGCGGACCCGGGGGCGGGGCACCGCGGTCGCGGAGGCCGGGTCCGGGGCCGGGGCGGCGGGGCGGCGGTCGCGGGCCGCGGTGCCCGCCGCGACAAGGAGGCCGAGCAGCAGCCCGCCGGCAGCGACGGCCGTGACCGCGGCACCCGAGCGGGCCCCGGTCAGCAGCAGCACCGCGAAGGTGAACAGCACCACGGTGGTCAGCCCGTAGGCGACCTGCGCGTTCGTAGGACGTGGCATCGGGGAATCCGTCCTCGGTACGTCGAAGCGGGGGCACGCCGACGGGTCGGTCAGGGGGCCGGCTGGGACCGGCGGCCGGGCACGGCGGCGCGGGGGCCGGCAGGTGTCGCCGGGGCGTGCCGCCGGGTGGTTCTACGATTCGGCATGCCCGGGCCTGACACGGGGTAAGCACTGACTCACCCCCGGTGCGGTGCACGCGGGGGGCGCACGGGGTCGCACGCGTGACCCGCCAACGGCCTTGCGCCCGCCGGATGGTGGCGGTGTGTCCGCTGAGCGGTGCGCCGAAACCGGCAAACGTACTGGTGTGCCATGCGCAAGTCAAGATCTGGTTTTTCTCCGGCCACTCCGGTGCAATGGCCTTTCCCAAGGGGAGGTCAAGGATCTTGAAAACTCAGCGGAGGATACCCAGAACCGCCGCCCTCGCCCTCGCGATAGCCGTACTGGGCATACCCGCGGTCACCACCGCGGGGGCCTACGCGGTTACGCCGGCGGCGGACTCGGCGCACCCCGCGCCGGCGGCGGCACACGACCCGGCCACCGCGCAGCCGCACAACCTGCCGGGCCCGTTCACCGAGCAGGAGACGGCGGAACGTTCCGCCGCCCTCCAGCAGGTGGTGTCCGGCGAGGCCGCCGTGCAGCAGCGCGGCGCGTCGAAGGTCGTCCAACTGGGCGGCGGCAAGGGCAAGAAGAGCAAGTACGTCGAACTGGGGCGGGAGAAGACCGACAAGATCTTCACCATCCTGGCCGAGTTCGGCAACCAGGTGGACGGCACCACCACCTACGACCCGGACGGTCCGGACGGACCCGAGGCGCCGGTCGTGAAGTACGGCGGCACCCCCGGCCCGGCGCACAACACCATCGCCGAGCCGGACCCGAAGACCGACAACAGCACCGCCTGGCAGGCCGACTACAACCAGCAGCACTTCCAGGACCTGTACTTCTCGCACGCCTCCGGCACGGAGTCGCTGGCGAAGTACTACGAGAAGCAGTCCTCGGGCCGCTACTCGGTGCAGGGCGAGGTCTCCGCCTGGGTCAAGGTGCCCTGGAACGAAGCCCGTTACGGCTCCAACTACTGCGGGGCCAGCACCTGCTCCAGCGCCTGGGACCTGATCCGCGACGCCACCACCGCGTACGTCAACGACCAGAAGGCGCAGGGCCGTACCGACGCCCAGATCACGGCGGACCTGGCCCAGTACGACCAGTGGGACCGCTACGACTTCGACGGCGACGGCAACTTCAACGAGCCCGACGGGTACATCGACCACTTCCAGATCGTGCACGCCGGCGAGGACGAGTCCGCGGGCGGCGGCGCGCAGGCCGAGGACGCCCTGTGGGCGCACCGCTGGTACGCCTACGGCAGCGACGTCGGCCGGACCGGACCGACCGGCAACAAGGCGGGCGGCACCCAGATCGGCAGCACCGGCATCTGGATCGGCGACTACACCCTCCAGCCGGAGAACGGCGGCCTCGGCGTCTTCGCCCACGAGTACGGCCACGACCTGGGCCTGCCCGACGAGTACGACACCACGTACATCGGCGAGAACAGCACCGCCTTCTGGACCCTGATGTCGTCCGGCTCCTGGATGGGCACCGGCAAGAACGCCATCGGCGACCTCCCCGACGACATGAACGCCTGGGACAAGCTCCAGCTCGGCTGGCTGAACTACGCCACCGCCAAGGCGGGCAAGACCTCGACCGCCAAGCTGGGCGTCGCCGAGTACAACACCAAGGACAAGCAGGCGCTGGTCGTCCAGCTGCCCGACAAGACCGTCACCACCACCATCACCGCGCCCGCCGAGGGCGCCAAGCAGTGGTGGAGCGGCATGGGCGACAACCTGTCGAACACCCTGACCCGCTCGGTCGACCTCACCGGTGCCGCCTCCGCCTCGCTGAACCTCAAGGGCTGGTGGGACATCGAGGAGAACTACGACTACCTCTACACCGAGGTCTCCACGGACGGCGGCGCGAGCTGGACCGCCCTGGAGGGCACCGCGAACGGCCGGTCCATCCCGCGTGACGGCAGTGACGCCCCGGCGCTGACCGGCACCTCCGGCGCCTACGAGGACCTCGCCTTCCCGCTCGACGCCTACGCGGGCCGGCAGATCCAGCTGCGGTTCCGCTACCTGACCGACGGCGGCGTCGCGCAGCAGGGCTTCGCGGCCGACGCGATCACCGTCACCGCCGACGGGCAGGGCGTGCTCAGCGACGGCGCCGAGACCGACGACAACGGCTGGACCGCCAAGGGCTTCTCCCGGATCGGCGCGTCGTTCACCAACGACTACCCCGAGTACTACGTGGCGGAGAACCGGCAGTACGTCTCGTACGACAGCACGCTGAAGACGGGCCCGTACAACTTCGGCTGGACCGGCACCAAGCCGGACTGGGTGGAGCACTTCCCCTACCAGACCGGTCTGCTGGTCTGGCTGTGGGACACCTCCCAGGCCGACAACAACGTGGGCCTGCACCCCGGCGCCGGCCAGATCCTGCCGGTGGACGCGCACGCCAAGCCGGAGAAGTGGTCCGACGGCACCCTTATGCGCAACCGGATCCAGGCGTACGACGCGCCGTTCAGCTGGTACCCCAGCAGCGGCTTCACGCTGCACAAGGGCGGCGTGGCCGCCAGGGTCGCCCCGAAGCTCGGCTCGCCGATCTTCGACGACCACTACGGCACGTACTGGTACGACAGCAACCCGTACGGCGGCGTCAAGGTGCCGGACACCAACACCAGGATCAGCATCGTGAGCGAGCCGCTGGACGGCAGCACGCTGACCCTGCTGGTGAGCCCGGCCCACCGCTGAGGGCCGGCCGATCGGCCGGTGATTATCAGCACATGGCGTCTGACCTGCGATGACGCTGCGTCCGGCCGTCGCCCTCTGGTGGGCGGCGGCCGGACCGCCGATGATGTGACCATGGCCGTCGGCGGATTCATCAGGCTCCCGGGCGGCACGGTCGTCGTCGCGCTGGCCCTGTCGCACCCGACCTGCGCCGGCTACACCGTGCGGGTGCTCGTCCACGCCCAGAACCGGCAGCGGGCCCTCACCCGGCTCAGCAACCTCGGCTTTCGCGGCACCCGGCTCAGCGGCAACGCGGAACCGCCCAGCCCGGACGAGGCCAACGCGGTGCTGCACCACCCGGACGGCCTGATCTGGCGCGAGTACCACGCCCGTCCGGGTGAACCCTGGCACCCGATCTCGGCGCTCGGCCGGGTGGCGCGCGGCGCCTGACCCGCCGGCCGGCAGCCGGCGACCGGCCGCCCGTCAGGAGGCCGCCGGGTCAGCGGCCGATGAGCACACCGCCCGTCAGCGGCCGGCCGGGGTGCGCCCCGGCCGCCCGGTCAGCTGTTGACCGGCTGCCCGCTGAGCGCCACCCCCGCCTCGCGCAGCTCGTCCAGCGCCCGCACGGTGCTGTCGGGGGCGACGCCCGCGGTCAGGTCCAGCAGGACCCGGGTGGTGAAGCCCTCGCGGGCCGCGTCCAGGGCGGTGGCCCGTACGCAGTGGTCGGTGGCGATGCCCACCACGTCCACCTCGGTGACGTCCCGGTCCCGCAGCCACTCGGCCAGCGCCGTGCCGTTCTCGTCGCGCCCCTCGAAGCCGCTGTAGGCGGGCGCGTGCTCGCCCTTGGAGAAGACCGCGTCGACGGCGCCGGAGGCGACCGAGGGGGCGAAGTTCGGGTGGAAGCCGACACCCTCGGTGCCGGCCACGCAGTGCACCGGCCAGGAGGCGACGAAGTCCGGGTGGGCGGAGAAGTGGCCGCCCGGGTCGATGTGGTGGTCGCGGGTGGCCACCACGTGGCGGTACGAGCCCGCGGAGGCGCCGATGAGGTCGGTCACGGCGGCGGCCACGTCCGCCCCACCGGTCACCGCGAGGCTGCCGCCTTCGCAGAAGTCGTTCTGCACGTCGACGACGATGAGTGCGCGATGCATGTGCCGCTCCGGCGGGATCGGGGGGTCGGGTAACCCTGAGGGTAGGCGGTGCCCGGAACCCCGGGTAGTGGGGCCTCGGCTCAGTGCAGCTCCACCGGCAGCACCGGTTCGCCCCGGGAGAGCTGGGTGGCCGACAGCGGGAGGCCGGCGCGGGCCCGGATGTGGCGGTCGCGGGCGGCGTCGAGGGGCTCGCGCCCGACGATCTCGCCGGCCCGCACGAGGGGGACCAGGAGCTGGCGGTCGACGAGGCCGGCGGGGATCTCGCCGCTGCCGATGACCTCGGCCTCGGCGACGCCGTCGCCGTCCAGCCGGCGGGCGGCCCACTTGCGGCCGCCGACGCTGGTCTTGCCGCCCATGGACTTCTTGGCCACCGGCACCAGCGGCGCGCCGGGCAGGTCGGAGGCGGCGCGGGCGACGAGCTTGTAGACCATCGAGCAGGTCGGGTTGCCGCTGCCGGTCACCAGTGACGTGCCGACGCCGTAGGAGTCCACCGGCGCAGCGGCCAGCGACGCGATGGCGTACTCGTCGAGGTCCGAGGTGACCACGATCCTGGTCTTCGCCGCGCCGAGATCGTCCAGCTGCTGCCGCACCCGGTGGGCGAGCAGCAGCAGGTCGCCGGAGTCGATCCGGACCGAGCCCAGCTCGGGCCCGGCCACCTCGACGGCGGTGCGGACCGCGGCGGCCACGTCGTAGGTGTCCACCAGCAAGGTGGTGCCCCGGCCGAGCGACTCCACCTGGGCGGTGAAGGCGTCCCGCTCGGTGTCGTGCACCAGGGTGAAGGCGTGCGCGCTGGTGCCGATGGTGGGCAGCCCGTAGCGGAAGCCGGCCGCCAGGTTGGAGGAGGAGCGGAAACCGCCGACGTAGGCGGCGCGGGAGGCGGCCACCGCGGCCAGTTCGTGGGTGCGGCGGGCACCCATCTCCATCAGCGGCCGGCCGCCGGCCGCGACGGCCATCCGGGAGGCCGCCGCGGCGATGGCCGAGTCGTGGTTGAGGATCGACAGCACCACCGTCTCCAGCACCACCGCCTCGGCGAAGGTGCCCTCGACCCGCAGGATCGGCGAGCCGGGGAAGTACACCTCGCCCTCGGGGTAGCCCCAGATGTCGCCGGAGAAGCGGTAGCCCGCCAGCCACTCCAGGGTGGTGTCGTCCACCACCGCCTCGCGGGCCAGGAAGTCCAGCACCGGTCCGTCGAAGCGGAAGTTCTCCACCGCGTCCAGCACCCGTCCGGTGCCGGCCACCACGCCGTAGCGTCGGCCCTCGGGCAGCCGGCGGGTGAAGGTCTCGAAGACCGAACGGCGGTGCGCGGCGCCGCTGCGCAGGGCCGCCTGCAGCATCGTCAGCTCGTACCGGTCGGTGAACAAAGCCGTGGACGGCACGTCCACCGGCAGTCCCAGGTCTGCTGTGCTCATGCCGAGGATGCTACCCCGCATCTCGTCAGATTGACGAGATGTGCCGGGTGTGGGCGCGCTCACACGCGAGCCGTCCGGCCGGGCCCGGCGCACGCCCGTTTGTGCGAGGCCCCCGGGGCGCGGCAGCATGGGGGTTGTGAGTGTCGCACCTGTCGAGATCGAGCGTCCCGAGTCGAGCGAAGCGCCCTTCCAGGTTCCCGCGGCGGACGTTCCGTGGGTGACCCTCGTGCACAACGACCCCGTCAACCTGATGAGCTATGTGACGTACGTCTTCCAGACGTACTTCGGCTATTCCAAGAGCAAGGCCACCAAACTGATGAAGGACGTGCACCACAAGGGCCGCGCCGTGGTCTCCAGCGGCAGCCGCGAGGAGATGGAGCGCGATGTGCAGGCCATGCACGGCTACGGCCTGTGGGCGACCCTCTCGCAGGACCGCTGATGGCCCGCCGGCGGGCCCGTCTCGGCCTGTTCGAACCGGTCCGCGGCGGCGGCGCCGCCATCGCGCTGGACGAGGTGGAGATCTCCATCCTGCGCAGCCTGCTGGTGCAGCTGCTGGAGCTGATCGGTCCCGGTGACCCGCCGCCCGGCGCCGACGACGACCCGCTGGCCGCGCTCTTCGCCGAGGGCCCCGGCAAACCGCCCGACGACCCGGCGCTGGCCCGGCTGTTCCCGGACGCCTACGCGGAGACCGAGGACGCCTCGGAGTTCCGCCGGTTCACCGAGAACGACCTGCGCGCCCGCAAACGCGAGGACGCCCTCGCCGTGATCGGCGGCCTCGACCTCGGCGGCCCGGTGCTCAAGCTCAGCGCCGACCAGGCCCGGCAGTGGCTCGGCGCCCTCAACGACCTGCGGCTGACCCTCGGCTCCCGGCTGGAGGTCACCGACGACGGCGAGGGACCGGGCGGCGGCCTCGACGCGCTGCCGGACGACGACGAGCGCAAACCGCTGATGATGGCGTACCTGTGGCTCGGCGGCCTCCAGGAGTCGCTGGTCGAGGTGCTGACGGGCTGACCGGGCCGGGCCGTCCCCGCGGGGCCGCGCGGGGCCGCGCGGGGACGGGTCGGCCGGGTGGCCGAGCGGGACTGGGCCGCCCGGGTACGGGCGGGTCGCCGGAGCGGGCCCCGGGGTACGGATCCGGACATGACGGATCCGACGGGCGCGGCGGCCGGGGCCGAGGGCGCCCCGCCCGGGAACGGCACCGGGACCGGGGCGGGCGAGGGCTACGCCCGCGGGCTGGGCGGCCGGCAGATCCAGATGATCGCGATCGGCGGCGCCATCGGCACCGGCCTCTTCCTCGGCGCCGGCCGGGCCATCCACCAGGCGGGACCCAGCCTGATCCTGATGTACGCGGTCGCCGGCGCGGCGGTCTTCGTCATCATGCGGGCCCTCGGCGAGCTGCTCAGCTACCGCCCGGCGGCCGGCTCCTTCGCCGACCACGCCCGGGAGTTTTTCGGCCCGTTCGCCGGCTACGCGACCGGCTGGACGTACTGGCTGATGTGGGTGGTCACCGGCATGGCCGAGGTGACGGCGGCGGCCACCTACCTCGCCTACTGGTGGCCGGCCGTCCCGCAGTGGCTGGCCGCGCTCGGCTTCCTGACCGCGCTGCTGCTCACCAACCTGGTCTCGGTACGGCTCTTCGGCGAGGTCGAGTTCTGGCTGTCGATGATCAAGGTGACCGCCATCCTCGGCATGATCCTGATCGGCGCCGGCGTACTCACCCTGGGGGTGTCCGCGGCCGGCGACACCGCCTCGGTCACCCACCTGTGGCACGACGGCGGGGTCTTCCCCAACGGCGTCGGCAGCTCGCTGCTGACCCTGCAGATCGTGATGTTCGCCTACGTCGCCGTGGAACTCGTCGGCGTCACCGCCGGCGAGGCGCGCGACCCGCGCCGGACGTTGCCGAAGGCGATCAACACCCTGCCGTGGCGGATCGCGCTGTTCTACGTCGGCGCGCTCACCGTCATCCTCTGCGTGGTGTCGTGGACCGAGTTCCGGCCCGGGGTCAGCCCGTTCGTGGCCGCCTTCGCCCGGATCGGCATCCCCTTCGGGGCCGGCGTCGTCAACTTCGTGGTGCTCTCGGCGGCCCTGTCCTCCTGCAACTCCGGCATGTACTCCACCGGCCGGATGCTGCGCGACCTGGCCGCCAACGGACAGGGCCCGCGGGTCTTCACCCGGCTCACCGCCCGCCGCACCCCGGCACTGGGCACCCTCGCCTCGGCGTGCGTGACGAGCGTCGGCGTCTGGCTCAACTACGTCGACCCGGCCGGGGCGTTCACCTACATCACCGCCTTCGCCACCGTCGCCGGGGTGTGGACCTGGGGGGTCATCCTGGCCGCGCACATCCGCTACCGGGCCGCCGTACGGGCCGGCCGGGCGGCGCCCGGCTGGTTCGCCGCGCCCGGCGGGGCCGCCGCCAGCTGGTGCGCGCTCGGCTTCCTCGGCCTGGTCGTGGTGCTCATCGGCGCCGACTCCGACGCCCGGATCTCGCTGTACGGGGCGCCGGTCTGGTTCGCCGCGCTGGCGGCCGGCTACCCCGTCCTGAAACGGCGCAACCCGGCCGCCTTCCGCCGCCGCCCGCCCGACGGGCCGCTGTCGCAGAGCGCCCCGGACGCCGCCTCTCTGTGACCGGGCCGCCCCTGTTACTTTTCCGGCATGCTCACCATCACCCAGGACCTGTACGACGCGATCGTCGCCCACGCCCGCGCCGACCACCCGGACGAGGCGTGCGGGATCGTGGCGGGCCCGGCCGGCAGCGACCGCCCCGAGCGGTTCGTCCCGATGCTGAACGCGGCCCGCTCGCCGACGTTCTACGAGTTCGACTCCACTGACCTGCTCACGCTCTACCGCGAGCTGGACGACCGGGACGAGGAGCCGGTGATCGTCTACCACTCGCACACCGCGACCGAGGCGTACCCCTCGCGCACCGACGTCTCGTACGCCAACGAGCCCGGCGCCCACTACGTGCTGGTGTCCACCGCGGAGGAGTTCCAGTTCCGCTCGTTCCGCATCGTGGACGGCGCGGTGACCGAGGAACCCGTGGCCGTGGTGCCCCCCGGCGCCTGACGTCCCGGATGGCGGGACGGGCGTCTCGGCACGTCAGAGGGAATCGATACGATGGGGCGGGGGTTCTCCCCCACGCGGCGGGTCCGCGCGCGGGACCGCGCCGCACCGACCGGCAGCACCGACCCTCTCCGCAGGCACCCAGCGCGCTACCAGCGCACACAGTACGCACTCACAGGAGCGCAGTCATGGCCATCGAGGTCCGCATCCCGACCATCCTCCGCACCTACACCGACGGCGAGAAGGCCGTGGCGGGCGCCGGGAGCACGCTCGACGAGCTGTTCACCGACCTGGACACCCGGCACGCCGGCCTGCGGGACCGCGTCGTGGACGGCGGCGAGCTGCGCCGGTTCGTGAACGTCTACCTCAACGACGAGGACGTCCGCTTCCTGGACGGCATCGCCACCAAGCTCACCGACGGCGACAGCGTGACGATCCTGCCCGCCGTGGCCGGCGGCATGCGCTGATGCGGTACGACTCCCCGCTGGCGGCCGTCGGCAACACCCCGCTGGTCCGGCTGCCGCGGCTGTCGCCCTCCGACGAGGTGAGCGTCTGGGCGAAGCTGGAGGACCGCAACCCCACCGGCTCGATCAAGGACCGCCCGGCCCTGCACATGATCGAGCAGGCCGAGGCCGAGGGGCGGCTCACCCCCGGCTGCACCGTCCTGGAGCCCACCTCCGGCAACACCGGCATCTCGCTGGCGATGGCCGCCCGGCTCAAGGGCTACCGGATGGTCTGCGTGATGCCGGAGAACACCTCGCAGGAGCGCCGCGAACTGCTGGCCATGTGGGGCGCCGAGATCATTCCCTCACCCGCGGCCGGCGGCTCCAACACCGCGGTCCGCATCGCCAAGGGACTGGCCGCCGAGCACCCCGAGTGGGTGATGCTCTACCAGTACGGCAACGCGGCCAACCCCGGCGCCCACTACGCCGGCACCGGCCCGGAGATCCTCGCCGACCTCCCCACCATCACCCACTTCGTGGCCGGCCTCGGCACCACCGGCACGCTGATGGGCGTCGGCCGCTACCTGCGTGAGAAGGCCCCCGGCGTCGCCGTCGTGGCCGCCGAACCGCGCTACGACGACCTGGTCTACGGGCTGCGCAACCTCGACGAGGGCTTCGTGCCGGAGCTGTACGACCCGGCGGTACTCACCACCCGCTTCTCCGTCGGCTCCGCCGACGCGGTCCGCCGCACCCGCGAACTCCTCCAGCAGGAGGGCATCTTCGCCGGCGTCTCCACCGGCGCGGCGCTGCACGCGGCCCTGGGCGTCGCCACGAAGGCGCTCCGCGCGGGTGAGCGGGCCGACGTCGTCTTCATCGTCGCCGACGGCGGCTGGAAGTACCTGTCCACCGGCATCTACACCGCGCCCACCACCGAGGCGGCGGTCACCCTCCTCCAGGGCCAACTCTGGGCCTGACGGCCCCGCCCGTCCCCCCCACCGCCTGCCGCCTGCGCCCGGCGTTCGGGGGCGGGGAGGCGATCGGCGGTCACCGGGGGGAGCCCGCCCGGCGCTTGAGAGGGGAGGAGGGCGCCCGCCGCCGCCCCGGCACCGCCGAGCCCAGCGGCAGCGGACCCGTGCTGGTGATTCCGCCCACAACGGGGCGCCGCAACCGAGCACGCGCAGCGCACCGCGCTTACCCTTCGAAGAACGGCGGGCCGTCCCGCCACCCCCCACCCGAGCCGGTCTGGGGCGATGCGGCGCGCCCACGGAGGTGTTTCCCGAAATGTTGCTCACCGTCGTCGGCTGCTCGGGGTCGTTCCCGTCCGCGGATTCGGCCTGCTCCAGCTACCTCGTCGAGGCCGACGGCTTCCGGCTGCTGATCGACATGGGCAACGGCGCCCTCGGCGAACTGCAGCGCCACTGCGGGCTCTACGACCTGGACGCGGTGCTCCTCAGCCACCTGCACGCCGACCACTGCATCGACATGTGCGGCTACTTCGTCGCCCGCTACTACCGGCACGACGGCGGCCCCGCCTCGGCCATCCCGGTCTACGGCCCCGCCGGCACCGAGCGGCGGCTGAACATCGCCTACGGCGACGTGCCGGACGAGAAGTGTATGAGCGAGGTCTTCGACTTCCGCACCCTGGAACCCGGCTCCTTCCGGCTCGGCCCGTTCACCGTCACCGCCGACCTGGTCAGCCACCCCGTGGAGGCGTACGGCTTCCGGATCGAGCACGACGGCAGCACCCTGGCGTACTCCGGTGACACCGGCCCGTGCGACGCCCTGGAGGGGCTGGCCGAGGGCGCGGACCTCTTCCTGTGCGAGGCGTCCTTCACGCACGGCAAGGAGGACATCCCCGAGCTGCACCTCAACGGCCGCGAGGCCGGGCAGGTGGCGAACCGGGCCGGTGCGGAGCGGCTGGTGCTGACGCACATCCCGCCGTGGACCAACCCGGCGGTCAACCTCCGTGACGCGCAGGCCGCGTTCGAGGGACCGGTGGAGCTGGCCAAGGCGGGCGCGACCTACGAGCTGTAGGCGGCGCCGCCCCGCCACTCCCACCGCCCTGCCGCCGCTCCCCCCGCTGCCCCCCCCGCCGCCCCGGCCCCCGTACCCGCCCGCCGCGAAGGGGGCGCCGGAGCCGGCCGTACCCGGTCGGCGCCCATGACCGCCATGCTGATCCACACGGCGGCCGAGCGCCCGCGAAGGTGGGCCAACCGTGCGTTACCGTGAGATCACGGACCCGCCGGTGGGCCCGCGAACCAGGAGGCACAGATGGCCAGCAAGGCTGAGAAGATCGTCGCCGGGCTCGGCGGCCTCGGCAACATCGAGGAGATCGAGGGCTGCATCACCCGGCTCCGTACCGAGGTCAAGGACCCCGGGCTGGTCGACGAGGCCGCTTTGAAGGCCGCCGGCGTCCACGGCGTCGTCACCATGGGCACCGCCGTCCAGGTCGTCACCGGCACCGACGCCGACCCGATCGCGGCGGACATCGAAAGCATGTTGTAGGGCCCCTGACCGGGCGGCCAACGGGCGGGCCGGTCACCCGGATAGGCTCAGCGCATGTCACGATTCGACGGCCGCATGCCGGAAGAGCTTCGTCCCGTCACCATCGAGCGGGGGTGGAGCAAGCACGCGGAAGGCTCTGTTCTGGTCTCGTTCGGGGACACCCGGGTGCTGTGCACGGCGAGCGCCACCCAGGGCGTCCCGCGGTGGCGCAAGGGCAGCGGGGAAGGGTGGGTGACCGCGGAGTACTCGATGCTGCCGCGGGCCACGAACACCCGCGGGGACCGGGAGTCCGTGCGGGGCAGGATCGGCGGCCGCACCCACGAGATCTCCCGGCTGATCGGCCGCTCGCTGCGGGCCGTCATCGACTACAAGGCGCTCGGCGAGAACACCGTGGTGCTGGACTGCGACGTGCTGCAGGCCGACGGCGGCACCCGCACCGCCGCGATCACCGGCGCCTACGTCGCCCTGGTCGACGCGGTCGCGTACATGCAGGCCAACCACTTCTTCAAGGCCAAGGCGCAGCCGATCACCGGCAGTGTCGCCGCGGTCAGCGTCGGCATCGTCGGCGGCGTCCCGCTGCTGGACCTCGCCTACGAGGAGGACGTCAAGGCCGAGACCGACATGAACGTGGTCTGCACCGGCGACGGCCGCTTCGTCGAGGTCCAGGGCACCGCCGAGGGCGCGCCCTTCGACCGCGCCGAACTCGACGCGCTCCTCGGCCTCGCGGTCGCCGGCTGCACCGGCCTGACGGCGGCTCAGGAACTCGCTCTGGCGGCGGCCCCCGCCGGCCGGAGGTGACCGCCGTGACCCGCCGCCTCGTCCTGGCCACCCGCAACGCCCACAAGCTCGCCGAGCTGCGGGTGATCCTCGCCGGGACCGGGCTCGACGTCGAACTCGTCGGCGCCGACGCGTATCCCGCGATCCCGGACGTCAAGGAGACCGGCGTCACCTTCGCGGAGAACGCGCTGCTCAAGGCGCGGACGCTGGCGCAGGCCACCGGGCTGCCTGCGGTCGCCGACGACTCGGGGCTGTGCGTGGACGTGCTCGGCGGCGCCCCCGGCGTCTTCTCGGCGCGCTGGGCCGGACGGCACGGCGACGACGCGGCGAACCTGGCGCTGCTGCTCGCCCAACTCGGCGACATCGACGCCCCGCACCGGGGCGCGCACTTCACCTGCGCGGCGGCCCTCGCGCTGCCGGACGGCACCGAGCACGTCACCGAGGGGCAGCTGCGCGGCACGCTGCGGCACACGCCCGCCGGCACCCACGGCTTCGGCTACGACCCGGTCCTCCAGCCCGACGGACACACCGTCACCTGCGCGCAGCTCACCCCGGACGAGAAGAACGCGATCAGCCACCGTGGCAGGGCCTTCCGCGCGCTGGCCGCCGAACTCCCCGGCCTGCTGCCCTGACCGGACCGCCCCGGAGGGGGGCGGGGCCCGCCCGGCCGCGGAGAACGGCGGGGCGGGCCCGGTACGCGTGCGGCCGGTGGGACTCGAACCCACACGGGGTCTCCCCCACTGGGACCTAAACCCAGCTCGGCTGCCAGTTACGACACGGCCGCGTGGCACCTCCATGCTAGCGATCCCGGGCCCCGGCTGTACGGCCGCTTCCGGATCCCCCCGGCGCGGGCCGGGCGGGCTCAGACCTTCAGGTCGCGGATGAGCTTGGCCACGTGACCGGTGGCCTTCACGTTGTAGAACGCCTGCTCCACGTCGCCGTTCTCGTCCACCACGACCGTCGAGCGGATCACCCCGGTCACCGTCCTGCCGTACATGGTCTTCTCGCCGAAGGCGCCGTACGCGGTCAGGACGGCCTTGTCCGGGTCGGCGGCCAGGGTGACCCGCAGCGACTCCTGGTCGCGGAACCTCGCCAGCTTCTCCGGCTTGTCGGGGGAGACGCCGATCACGTCGTAGCCCGCGCCGGCCAGCAGGTCGAGGTTGTCGGTGAAGTCACACGCCTGCTTGGTGCAGCCCGGGGTGAGCGCCGCCGGGTAGAAGTAGACGATGACCTTGCGCCCGCGGTGGTCGGCCAGCGAGACGGGCTTGCCGTCGGCGTCGGGCAGGGTGAAGGCGGGCGCGGGGTCACCGGGGACGAGACGCTCGGACATGGGGACGGCTCCTTCGGCGTGCGGGGTGCCGACGAGGCGCGGGCCCCGCCGTACTGACAGACTGTCCGAACGCTAACGGATTCGGTGAGGGAGGCAGTGCGTGTCGGAGGTTGCCAGGACGCCCGCGCAGATCGAGGCGGAGATCACCCGCCGCCGGCAGGAGCTCGCCGCGACGCTCGACGAGCTCGCGGTACGGGTCCACCCGGTGACGATCGCGCGGGACAGCAAGGCCAAGGCGGTCTCCGCGCTGGACCGTACCGTCGGCCAGGCGTACGTCGCGGCCAACCGCGCGCTGGCGCGGGCCAGGGCCGAGTTCGTGACCGAGGACGGCGCCCCGCGCCCGGAGCGGATCGTGCCGGCCGCGCTGGCCGCCGTGGCGGTCGTCGCGGTGGTGGCCGGTCTCTCGTACCGCCGGCGACGCCGGTAACGTCGTCGCTGTGAGTTCGAACACTGAGCAGGACAAGCTGCCGATCCGCATGCTGCACGACCGGGTCCTGGTGCGGCAGGACAGCGCGGAGGGCGAGCGCCGCAGCGGCGGCGGCATTCTGATCCCGGCGACCGCGGCCGTCGGCAAGCGGCTGGCCTGGGCCGAGGTCGTCGCGGTCGGCCAGAACGTACGGACCGTCGAGGCCGGCGACCGGGTGCTGTACGACCCGGAGGACCGGGCCGAGGTCGAGGTGCAGGGCGTCGCCTACGTGCTGATGCGCGAACGGGACCTGCACGCGGTCGCCGCCGAGCGGCTGGAGGGCGGCGGCGACTCCACCGGGCTCTACCTGTAACCGCCGTCCGTGGCAGTCCGCAACCTCCGCGGGCTCTCGGCCCTCCCGCGGCCGTCCGCGCCCGCCGCCCGTGTCCGCCGGGGCGGGCGGGACACCCGGTGTCCCCCCGCCCCGGCGCCGATCGCCTGCTTCCGCCTCCCGCGCTCCCGGCGCGTCGCGAGCGGCCTGCCCGGCGCGGCCTGCCCCGGGCCGCCGCCGGGGACCGGAAGGCCGCGCCGCGCGGGACGCTCAGCCGCCGTCCGGCTCGCTCCCGTCCACGCCGGCCGGGCCGGCCCCTCCGTCGCCGCCGCCGGGTCCGCCGCCCGGACCCCCGCCGCCGACCCCGCCGGTACCGGTGCCGCCGTCCGTGCCGCCGGTCAGGCCGCCCACCGGGTCGAACGTGTGGGTGTCCGTCGGTGTCGGCGGCGCCGTCGCGGTGTCCGTCGGCTCCGGCCCGGTCGCGCCGCCCGTCGGCGGAGCGCTCGGCGGCTCACTGGTCCGCGGCGGCTGCGTCGTTCGCGGCGGCCCGGAGTCGGCCGGCGGCTCGGTGGTCGCGGCGTCCGTCGGCTCCGCGCCGGGCTCGTCGGTGTGCGCGCCGCTCTGCAACCGGAGGTCGAAGCCCTGCTCCGGCACCCCGCGCAGCGCGTCGGCCGTGTACTGCGCCCACACCTGGCCGGGCGGGCCGCCGCCGTTCATCCGGCCGCCGCCCAGCGCGCCGGTCAGCGGTTTCTGGGCGCCCGTGTCCGGGTCCATGCCGAGCACCGCGACGACCGTGGCCAGCTTGGGCGTGTACCCGGCGAACCAGGCCGCCTTGTCGTCGTCCGCGGTACCGGTCTTGGCCGCCGACGGCCAGCCCGACGCCTGTGCGGCCACGGCCGTCGCCCCGGGGCTGTCGACGACGCTCTCCAGTACCGACGTGGTGGTGTCGGCGGCCCGCCGCGGCACCGACTGGACCGGGCGGCGGTCCGGCAGCTTGAGGTCGTCGCCGTCCTTGCTGACCTTCGCCACCAGGGAGTACGGGATCTCCTTGCCGTGGTTGGCCAGCGTCGCGTAGACCTGCGCCATGTCCAGCGGGCTCGCGCTGGGGTCGCCGAACGCGCCGAGCGCCATCGCGGGTGTGGTGGGGATGTCCACCGACTTCGGCATGCCCAGGTCGTGCGCGGTGTCGATCACCTTGGACGTGCCGACGTCCTGCGCCATCTGCGCGAAAACCGCGTTCACCGACTTGTCCATCGCCCGGGTGACGCTGATGTCGCCGTACGCCGTGTCGTCCTCGTTGGGCGGCCGGTAGCCGGTGGGGCCCTTCGGGCCGATCACCTCGCGCCTGTTGTTGCCGTCGTAG
Source organism: Streptomyces sp. ITFR-21 (assembly GCF_031844685.1). NCBI lineage: Bacteria > Bacillati > Actinomycetota > Actinomycetes > Kitasatosporales > Streptomycetaceae > Actinacidiphila > Actinacidiphila sp. ITFR-21. Next base: position 2,072,620 of record NZ_CP134605.1, on the reverse strand, counting down.
ACGGTGTGCGGGGTGATCCGCACGCCGTCCTGGGTGTGCGAACCGTACTGGAGGGCGGCGGCGAGGACCACCGGCTTGAAGGTCGACCCCGGCTGGTAGGTGTCGTTGGTGGCGCTGCTCACGTACTGCCTGGTGTAGTCGATGCCGCCGTAGAGCGCGACGACGTCACCGGTCGCCGGGTCGATCGAGACCCCGCCGGCCCGTACGTACCGGTCGGCCTTCCGGTTGCCGCGCCGGTCGTAGACGTTGTCCTCGGCGGCCCGGACGAGCGCGTCCTCCTTGGGCTTCTGGACGGTGGTCACGATCCGGTAGCCGCCGGCCGCCAGCTCGTCGCTGTCCAGGACGTGGTGGTCGGTGAGGTAGCGGTTGACCGCCTCGATGACGTAGCCGCGCTGCCCGGCCTTGCTCGCGATCGGCTTGGGCTTGCCGATGGCCGGGAAGGCGGTGGCGGCGCGCTGGGCCGGGCTCAGCCAGTTCTCCTTGACCATGCCGTCCAGGACGTAGTTCCAGCGGGCCTTGGCGGCCGGCGCGTTCTCCGGGTGCGCGGCCAGGTCGTACTCGCTGGGCGCGTTGAGCAGCGCCGCCAGGTAGGCGCCCTCGGCGGTGCTGAGGTCGGCCGCGTCCTTGTCGAAGTACGCCTGCGCCGCCGCCTGGATGCCGTACGCGTTGCGCCCGTAGTAGCTGGTGTTGAGGTAGCCCTCCAGGATCCGGTCCTTGGACTGGTTGCGGTCCAGCTTGATCGCGATGAAGAACTCCTTCACCTTCCGCGTCGCGGTCTGGTTCTGGTTCAGGTAGTAGTTCTTCACGTACTGCTGGGTGATCGTGGAGCCGGACTGGCGGCCCTTGCCGGTCAGCGTGTTCCAGGCGGCGCGGACCATGGCCTTGGGGCTGACCGCCGACTCGTGGTAGAAGCTCCGGTCCTCCGCCGACAGCACGGCCCGCCGGGCGGTCGCGGAGACCTCGGCCAGCGGTACGTTCTGCCGGTTGACCGCCCCGTCCGTGGACAGCTCGGTCTCGCCGTCGGCGTACAGGTAGACGTTGTTCTGGGCCACCGCCGCCGCGTTCGCGTCCGGGATCGACACCAGAGCGTACCCGGCGAAGAACGCGCCGATCAGCAGCGCGGCGGCCGACAGCACCAGGGCCAGGGACTTCCGGAAGGACGGCAGGACCCGCAGCAGCCCGCCGCGGGGCGGCCGGCCGCCCCGCGGCGCCGCCGCCGGCCGGGGGGCCCAGCCCTGATACGTGCGCGTGCTCGGCACATCACTCATGTCTGGTGGGACCCTTCCGCCGCCGCCGGGGTTGGTCCGTGGCGGAACATGATGGACCAATCGTTACGTACGCTCCCGTACACCCAATAAGTCTCCACCCAACACTGTCGCATCATCTGTCCGGCCGCGGCCGGCGGCGTGCGTCCGTGACAGGGCTGTGACAGGCGTCCGGCGCACGGTCCCCACCCGGACGGGCGAAAACCGTTGGTGGCGCCGGGCAGGTGGGCACTACGCTCGGCCGCTTGCGCCGGGCGGCTGCTCCGGCGGGTCGCGACCCGCCGGGTGGTGGTCCAGGGTGGCTGAGCCGGCCGTGGACACCGGGCCCGGGGGGCCCTGGCGGCACACCGCCGAGTCGCTGCGCACCTACCGGCTGATCGTCGCCATGTGGGTCCGCTCCACCCTGGCCTACCGCACGTCCTTCCTGCTCACCGCGCTCGGCAACCTCGCCGCCACCTGCCTGGACTTCGTCACCATCGTGCTGATGTTCTCGCACATCACCGTCCTGGGAGGCTTCACCCTCCCCGAGGTCGCCTTCCTGCACGGCACCACCAGCACCTCCTTCGGGCTGGCCGACCTGCTGACGGGGTCCATAAGCGGCTCGGCCGGCGGGTACGCGACGGCACGCTGGCCGAGGCCCCGGTGTTCGCGGACATCAAGGACGACGTGCTCAAGGCGCTGGACGCCTCGGCCTTCGTGGCGCACAACGCGCACGTGGACGCCAACGTTCTTCGGCGCAAGATGCCCGGCTGGACGTGCCCCGAGGTGTTCGACACGCTCAAGCTCGCCCGACGGTTCGTGCCGGACCAGATGGGTTTCCGGCTCGGTTCGTTGGTCGAGGCGTTCCAGCCTGCCGAGGGGCTGCCACATGACATGCGCCCTCACCAGGCGGGCTACGACGCCTTGGTTGCGGCCCGTCTCTTCGTCCGGCTCGCCACGGCGGCCGGCTCGCTGGAAGAGCTGCGCGGTCTACCGCCGGACGGGGGTACCGATGAAGCTCAGGCCCTTTTCTGACCACGACCGAGGCATGTTCATCAGCGTGGACGGCCCCAGCGGCGCGGGCAAGAGCACCATTGTCGACCACCTGGCCCGGATGCTCGTGGCAGCGGGCGAGCAGGTACACGTAACCGCGGAGCCGTCCACTGGCCTACCGGGCAGCTCTGCCGGGAGTTGACCGAGACCGTCACCGGTCATGCGCTGGCATGCTTGTACGCGGCCGACCGCTACCACCACGTGGAGACGGAAGTCCGCAAGCACACCGAGGCGGGGCCGACGGTCATCAGTGACCGCTACCTTCCGTCCGCGTTGGTCATGCAGCGGTGCGACGGGGTAGACCCGGCGTTTCTCTGGAACCTCAACGCCGAGGTGGAACGTCCCGACCTCGCGGTCATCCTCGAAGCCGACCCCGAGGTCATCTCAGAACGGCTGCACGACCGGGGTGCGCATAACCGCTTCCAGCTCTCGCCGGGCAGCAGCCACGCCGAAGCGCGCTTCTACCGGCAGGCCACGGAGCGGTTGGTGCAAGCGGGCTTCGACGTGCTGCGGGTGGACTGCGACCAGGGGCCGCCCCAGAAGTCGGCCGCGTTCATCCGTGACCGTCTCCTGAGCTTCTTCGCTCCGAGCGAGACGTAGTCGGCATGGCTGCGACGACTGCTCCCGAGGGCCCGGCCGTAGAGCGCGATGGACTCAACGCGCTTGCCACGGTGGTCGTGAACGAGCACACCGACGACTACGGCTTGTGTGCTGTGTGTGCTGTGTGTGCTGTGTGTGCTGTGTGTGCTGTGTGTGCTGTGTGTGCCGTGTGGCTGTGCCTTCCCGTGCCAGCGGGTCGCCCTCGCTGAGCGCGTCCCTGCGCGCTGAGTCGCTGTTGTCGTTCCGAACTTGAGGGCGGCGTTTTCACTGGTCAGGCATGGGTTCGGTGATTTCGTGGGAGTTGTGGCCTGTCGGGTTGTTACTCGCCGGGGAGGCCGGGATGCCGTCGGTTGTCGGACTGCTGGAACAGCACGAGCTCGCTGCTCGTCGTCGCGTTGGCCGGCTGCGGGAGGAGGCCGACCGGATCCAGGCCGAGCTGGCCGCGGCCGAGCTGGAATGGCAGGAGTGGACGGTCGCCCGCAGGCGCGTCGATACGGTGCTGGCACCCGGCAGCGCCGAGACCATCAGCACGAAGACCACCCCGGATCCGCCGGGCGAGCACGTGCCGGCGGTGCCGGCGGATGCGGTGAAGCCGGGATCGCAGGTGCCGGTGTGGCGTGAGGGCCTCGGCTGGTCGGTTCTGTCGGTGGACTACCAGCGCATCGTGCAGCTCCTCGCGGACCGTGTCCGGCTTCATCAAGGGCCGCTGACCTGCCAGGAGATGGCCGCATCGTTCGGTATGGACGCGGTGCCGGCGCGGGTGGAGGGCTTGCGGGCGAAGGCGAAACGCCTGGTCGCCCGTGGCTGGCTGGCCGAGCCCGGCCCGGGCCGGTTCACGCCTGCTGCGGGTGTGTCCGGGCCAGGCGGCGGGTCATGAGCAGGGTCATCGACCAGTAGACCATCGCCTCGGCGGTGGTGGTGCGGCGCTCGTAGTCGCGGGCCAGCCGGCGGGTGCGCATCAGCCAGGCGTTCGTGCGCTCCACAATCCACCGTTTGGGCAGCACCACGAAGCCCTTCTGGTTGTCGCTGCGTTTGACGACCTGCAGGACCAGGGCGAGTACGGCCAGGCAGTGCTCGACGAGGCTTCCGGTGTAGCCGCTGTCGGCCCAGACCAGGGCCAGGCGGTGGTGCGCGTCGGCCACCCGCTGGAGCAGGACCGTCGCGGCGGTGCGATCGCCGATATCCGCGGCGGTGACCATCACGCCAAGCAGCAGGCCGAGCGTGTCGACGACGATGTGCCGCTTTCGGCCGTTGATCAGCTTGCCGCCGTCGAAGCCGCGGCTGTCGGTGCCGACGACGGCATCGGCCTTGACCGACTGTGAGTCGATCACCCCGGCCGTCGGCTCGCTGTCCCGGCCGACACGGGTACGGACCTGCCCGCGCAGCCGGTCGTGGAACTCCCGGGCCAGGCCATGGTCGCGCCAGCGGCGGAAGAACGCGTAGACCCGGTCCCACGGCGGGAAATCAGCCGGCATCGCACGCCACTTGATTCCGTTGTCGACCAGATAGCGGACCGCGTCCAGTATTGCCCGGTGGCAGTACGCCTCCGGCTGCCCGCCCCGCCCGCGCATCCAGCCCGGTACCGGCAGCAGTGGCCGAACAGCAGCCCACTCGGCGTCCGTCATGTCCGACGGATAACACTGCTGACGCGTTCCGTTGTCGGCGGCGTTTCCGAACCGGTGAGCCAGACAGTCACACTCCCGGGCGACCCAACTGGACTGTGCTGCCGTCGAGACGGAACACTGCGGCACCGGGGCCTCCTGATGTTGCTCGGTGATTCGACACCAACGAGCTGTTCAGGAGGCCCCACCTCTATGCGCCCAAGCCTCCGAGACCACCCAATCGGGACTCCCGTTCGACACGCATCTCTCAGGACCGGAACGACAACAGCGACTGAGACGCGCCAAAGAACCGGTCGGGCCGGTGGCGGTGGTTGAAGGAGCCGCTCCTGGTCCAGCGGTTCATCGCCTCGAACGCGATCAGGGTCAGACGCCGGTCGATCGCGCTCTGCGTCACCTTCGCGTCCTGCACGCAGTGCGGCCAGCCCCACAGCACCTGGCCCTCCCGCAGCTCCGCCGGGTCCTCGTGCAGCGGCTTGGCCAGCAGGATCACCTCGCACTGCGCGACCAGCTCGGCCCGGCTGCGGAACCCGCCGACCGGGGGCGCCAGCCGGCTGTCCGGGACCCCGAAGTCCGCTCCGTAGCCGCTCTGCAGATAGATGGACCCGCCCAGGTCCTCGCCGATCCGGTCGAAGTGCGCGGGGTGGACGGGCAGACGGCGCTCGTTCTCTTTACGGGTCTGCGCCGTGCTTCCGAGCTTGAGCTGCTGAAAGATGCCCCTTTGGTTACTCCCTGTCTCACACACCCGTGGAGACGGGGGCGCCCGCGAGGCGGTGGGGCTTCGCGGGCGCGGGGGCGGGCGCGGAGTACGGGGCCGGTGCGGGTGCCGGGCCGGTGCGGGGGGACGCCGGCCGGCCGCGGCGGGAGCCGGGCGGGCCCTACCAGCCGTCGGCGGCGGACAGGGTGACGTCCACCAGGCGGTCGGCGGCATCCGGGTGGCCCTGGGCGCGGGACCGCGCGGCCATGGCGGTGCGCCGGGCGGAGTCGACCAGCAGCGGGCCGACGGTGTCCCGCAGCCGGTCCGGCGACACCTCGCCCAGCAGCGCCACCGCGGCGCCGGCCTTGTGCAGGCGGCGGGCGTTCTCGGACTGCTCGTCGCCCGCGGAGGAGGCGAGCGGGACCAGCACGGCCGCCTTGCCGAGGGCGGTCAGCTCGGCGACCGTGCCGGCGCCGCTGCGGGAGACCACCACGTCGGCCAGGGCGAGCACGTCGGGCAGTTCCGGCCCCACGTAGCCGACCGCGTGGTAGCGGACCGCGAGGTCGCCGGTGAGCGCGGTGGCGGCGTGCTGCCGCAGCTCGGCCACGTGCTCGGGACCGCACTGGTGGACGACGTTGGCGTGGCACAGCAGCCACGGGAGGACGTCCCGTACCAGCTCGTTGAGCTGCGGTGACCCCTGGGCGCCGCCGGTGACGTAGACGGTCGGCAGCCGCCGGACGAAGTCCTGGAGCCCCAGGGACAGCACCGCCTTGTCGGCCTGCCCGGACAGGATCTCCGGCCGTACCGGGTTGCCCGTGACCTCGGCCGTCGCCCGCGCGGACGCCGCCAGCAGCGGCAGGGTCTCCTCGGACGACACCGCCACGCGGGTCGCCCGGTGGGCGAGCGAGCGGTTGGCGAGATCCAGCCGTACCGTCTGCTCGTGCACCACCAGCGGGCGCCGGCACAGCCGGGCCGCCAGGCCCACCGGGACCGCGACCTGGCCGCCGGTCGCCAGCACGACGTCGGGGTGGAAGTCGGCGACGATCCTGCGGGCCTGGGCGATGCCGAGCGGCACCCGGCTCATGTCCTTCACGTTGGCCGGCGAGACCGTCTTCAGCGGATTGCCGGTCCGGCGGATCCTGCCGGTGACGACCGAGGCGAACCGGATGCCCTCGCCCTCCGCGACCCGCGACTCCAGGCTGTCGGCCGCTCCGACCCACAGCACGTCCAGCGGCCGGCCGACCGCCGTGAGCCGGGAGCGCAGCGTGCGTACGGCGGTCAGCGCGGGGTAGGTGTGCCCGCCGCTCCCGCCCCCTGTGACGATCAACCGGAAGGCCGGCTGCGGCTCGGGAGGCCGCTGCGGAACCGGCGGGAGTGGGTTCACGGTGCCACTGCTCACGTGGAAGCCACCAATCTCGCTGCGCCGGGCCGTGACCCAGGCCAGGGGCGCCGGGCCGCGACCCGGGCCATGGGGTAGTCGAACATCGCGGACGATAGCAGGCACCCGCGCACGGCCCCGCGTCTTTCGGACGCCTGCCGGGCCGGGCGCCGGGCGGGCGGGAGCGGGGGGCGGCAAGAAGCGGGCGGGACGTTTGGGGGGTGTCCGGTGCGGGGCGGTGGGTGCGGGGAGTGGCGTGCGGGTGCTGTGGTGCGGGTGCTGTGGTCGGGGGTCCCGGCCTGCGTCGACGGGCGGCCCGCGGGGCTGCTTCCGGGCTCCCCCGGGCTGGGCCGGTGGGTGGTCCGCGGGGGCGGACGCGTTCTTCCTGGTCTGGGTGGGGGCGGGGGAAAGGGGGGCGGGAAGGGGGGTGGGCGGTGAGAATGCGGGGGTGGAGCGAATGGATGCGGGGCGTGGGAATGGGCTGGGGCCGGCTGATCCGCCGGGGGAGGTGGCGGACGCGGACGCGGTGAGGCGGCGGGGGGTGCGGCGGATGAAGGGGATCGCGACCGGGTTTCTGGCGGTCGCGACGGTGGTGTACGTGCTGGCGAAGTGGCTGGGGTCGGGCGGGTGGGCCGGGTATGTGGCCGCGGCGGCGGAAGCGGGGATGGTGGGCGCGCTGGCCGACTGGTTCGCGGTGACCGCGTTGTTCCGGCATCCGCTCGGGGTGCCGATTCCGCACACGGCGATCATCAAGACGAAGAAGGACGCGCTGGGGGAGAGCCTGGGGGACTTCGTCGGGGAGAACTTCCTGTCGGCGGCGGTGGTGCGGACCCGGCTGCGGGCGGTGGGGATCGGGTCGCGGCTGGGGGGATGGCTGGCCGAGCCGGCGAACGCGGGCCGGGTGACGGAGCAGGCCGCCGCCGCGCTGCGCGGGGTGCTCACGGTGCTGCGGGACGCGGACGTGCAGGCCGTGGTCGGCGAGGCGGTCACCCGGCGGGCGGAGGCGCAGGAGGTCGGGCCCGGCCTGGGGACGATGCTGGAGCGGGTGGTGGCGGACGGCGGGCATCGCCGGATGGTGGACCTGGTGTGCGTACGGGCCCGCGACTGGCTGGTGGAGCACGGCGACTCGGTGATGAGCGCGGTCCAGGACGGCGCGCCGGGGTGGACGCCGCGCTTCGTGGACCGGAAGGTCGGCGAGCGGGTCTACAAGGAGCTGCTGCGGTTCGTGACCGAGATGCGGGACTCGCCCGAGCATCCGGCGCGTGGGGCGGTGGATCGTTTCCTCGGCGACTTCGCGACGGAGCTGCAGACCGACCCGGACACCCGGGAGCGGGTGGAGCGGCTGAAGAAGGACCTGCTGGAGCGGCCCGAGGTGCAGGAGCTGATCGCCTCGGTGTGGGGCGCGGTCCGCGGGATGGTGGTGGCCGCCGCCGAGGACGAGCAGAGTGAGCTGCGGCGGCGTACCCGGGCCTCGCTGCTGTCGCTGGGGGCCCGGCTGGCCACGGACGAGGGGCTGCGGGCGAAGATGGACAGCTGGCTGGAGGACGCGGCCACCTACGTGGTGACCACCTACCGCGACGAGATCACCTCGTTGATCAGCGACACGGTGGCGGGCTGGGACGCGGACCAGACCTCGGAGAAGATCGAGGCGCACGTCGGGCGGGATCTCCAGTTCATCCGGATCAACGGGACCGTGGTGGGGGCGCTGGCCGGGCTGGTGATCTACACGGTGTCCAGGGCGGTGGGCGGCTGAGCCCTGCCGGGCCCAGCCGGTGGGCGGTTCGTCCACGGGCTGGGCAAGGGCTTGCGTCGGGACGGGGTGGGATCGGAGGATCGGACAGACATCCGATGACTGGTCCGCCGGCCGGGTGTGCGGCGACGGGCGGTGCCACCGCCGCCGGCCGCGTGCGTTCGAAGAGCCCGACTCATTACGGAGTGACACTGTGAAGCTGCTGCGTGTCGGACCCGCCGGGGCGGAGCGCCCCGCACTGCTGGACCGCGAGGGCGTGCTGCGGGACCTGAGCGGCCTTGTGGGCGACATCGACGGGGCGCTGCTCGCCGACGGGCAGGCCCTGGAGCGGATCGCGGCGGCCGGGGCGGCGGGGACGCTGCCCGTGCTGGAGGCGGCGCTGCGGGTCGGGGCGCCGCTGGCGCGGATCGGGAAGATCGTCTGTATCGGGCTCAACTACCACGACCACGCCGCCGAGACCGGTGCCGAGCCGCCTGGCGAGCCGGTGGTCTTCATGAAGGCGCCGGACACGGTGGTCGGCCCGGAGGACACCGTGCTGGTGCCGCGGGGGAGCGAGAAGACCGACTGGGAGGTGGAGCTGGCCGTCGTCATCGGGCGGGAGCTGCGGTACGCGGCCTCGCACGAGGAGGCGCTGGCGGCGGTCGCCGGGTACGCGGTGGCGCACGACGTGTCCGAGCGGGAGTTCCAGATCGAGCGCGGCGGGCAGTGGGACAAGGGCAAGAACTGCGAGACGTTCAACCCGCTCGGGCCGTGGCTGGTGACCGCCGACGAGATCGCCGATCCGCAGGCGCTGTCGCTGAAGCTGTGGGTCAACGGCGAGCTGAAGCAGGACGGCAGCACCGCCGACCAGATCTTCCCGGTCGCCGAAGTGGTGCGCTACCTCAGCCAGTTCATGACGCTGTACCCGGGGGACGTGATCAACACCGGTACGCCCGCCGGGGTCGCGCTCGGGCAGCCGGACCCGAAGCCGTTCCTGCGGGCGGGCGACGTCGTGGAACTGGCCATCGAGGGACTGGGCCGGCAGCGGCAGGAGTTCGCGTCGGCCTGACGGCGGGGCGGGGTGCGGGCCGTCGGTGCCGTGCGGGCGCCGGCGGCCGCTGCGCTCAGGTCGCCCAGGACGTCCTGAGGTCCTCCAGGAAACGGGTCAGACCGGTCACCACCAGCGCGTGGTCCTCGGCCTGCGGGAGGCCGGAGACACCGGCCACGCCCACCACGCCGACGCCGGTCACCCGCAGCGGGAACGCGCCGCCGTGCGCGGCGAACAGCCCGGGGTCCAGCCGGGAGGACTCCTCGAAGGTGGTGCCCCTGGCCCGGAAGCGCTCGCCGACCAGCAGCGAACTGGCCGCGTAGCGCTCCACGACCCGGGCCTTGCGCTCCAGCCAGGCGTCGTTGTCGGCGGTGGTGCCCTCCAGGGCGCAGTGGAAGAGCCGCTGGCCGCCGCGGCGGACGGAGACGGTGACGGCGGCCTGGCGTTCCCGGGCCAGTTCCACCAGCAGGCAGCCGAGCCGCCAGGCGTCGTCGTGGGTGAAGCGGGGCAGCACCAGAATCCGTTCCTGGTCGGCGAGTTCGGCCAGGCGGTCCGGGGCGCCGGCGCTCACAGCCGGACCGCCTGTCCGGTGCGGGCCGAGAGACGGGCCGCCTCGATGACCTCCAGGGTGGCGGCGGCCTCCAGCGCGGTCACCGGGGGCGGTCCGCCGTCGCGCAGCGCCGCTTCCACACCCCGGTAGAAGGCGGGGTAGTCGCCGGGGGCGGAGGGGACCGGCCGGGCGTTGCCGTCGGTGCCGAGGGTGCCCCAGGAGGACTCGGGCTCTGCGCCCCAGCCGGTGCCCTGACCGGGCCGCAGCCCCTCCCGCAGCGCGCCCTCCTGCGGGTCGAGGCCGTAGGTGACGTAGCCGGCGGTGCTGCCCAGCACCCGGAAGCGGGGGCCGAGGCGGGCGGTGGTGGCGCTCATCCACAGGTGGGAGCGGACGCCGCCCGCGTGGGTGATCGCGATGAAGTCGTCGTCGTCGGCCGCGGCGCCCGGCCGCTGGACGTCGGACTCGGCGTAGACCAGCGCGGCCGGCCCGAAGAGGGTCAGCGCCTGGTCGACCAGGTGGCTGCCGAGGTCGTAGAGCAGGCCGCCGATCTCGGCCGGGTCGCCGGACTCGCGCCAGCCGCCCTTGGGCTGCGGGCGCCAGCGCTCGAAGCGGGACTCGAAGCGCTGGACCTCGCCCAGTTCGCGCTTGTCGACGAGCCCGCGCAGGGTCAGGAAGTCGCTGTCCCAGCGGCGGTTGTGGAAGACGGTGAGCAGCAGGCCCCGGGAGGCGGCGAGTGCGGCCAGCTCCCGGGCCTCGGCGGCGGTCCCGGCCAGCGGCTTGTCCACCACGACCGGCAGACCCGCCTCCAACGCGGCGGTGGCCAGCTCGACATGGGTCCGGTTGGGGGACGCCAGCACCACCAGGTCCAGCACGCCGGCCCGCGCCCACAGCTCGGCGGCGGTGCCGGCGAAGCGGACGTCGGGGTGCTCGGCCCGCGCCTGCTCGCGGCGCTCCGGGCTGCCGGTGACGACCGTGTCCAGGACCAGGCCGGGGGTGGCGGCGATCAGCGGGGCGTGGAAGAAGGAGCCGGCCGGGCCGTAGCCGACGAGGGCGACGCGGAAGGGCGCGCGGCGGGCTCCGGGACCGGTTCCAGGGCCCGGGGCGGTGCTGCCGGAAGTGCTCATGGGCCTACTTTCGCACGCCGGGGTGCGCCGCGTGCCGCCGGATCCGGGGGCGCCGGCGGTGGTGGGGCCGGTCGCGGCGGTTCCGGCGGCGGCGCCGCGGGCGCCGTGCGCGGGGCCGGCGGCCTCCGGGCGGCCGGTGCCGGTGCCGGTGCCGGTGCCGGGGCGGGGGCGCGGGCCCGTGCGGCCGCGAGAGGGGGCGCCGCACCGGGTGGCGGGGCCCCCGAGGCGGACGGCGGGGCCGACGCCGGGGCGGGTCCCGGGGTCAGACCAGTTCGACGATGTCCGCGATGGAGTCGACCACGTTCGTCGGCCGGAACGGGTAGCGGTCGATGTCCGCCCTGGCCGTCAGCCCGGTGAGGACGAGGAACGTCTCCATGCCCGCCTCCAGCCCGGCCAGCACGTCGGTGTCCATCCGGTCGCCGATCATCGCGGAGGTCTCCGAGTGCGCCCCTATGGCGTTCAGCCCGGTCCGCATCATCAGCGGGTTCGGCTTGCCGACGAAGTACGGGTCCTTGCCGGTGGCCTTGGTGATCAGCGCGGCGACGGAACCGGTGGCCGGCAGCGCGCCCTCGGGGGACGGGCCGGTGTTGTCCGGGTTGGTGGCGATGAACCGGGCACCGCCGTTGATCAGCCGGATCGCCTTGGTCAGCGCCTCGAAGGAGTACGTCCTGGTCTCGCCGAGGACGACGAAGTCCGGGTCGGAGTCGGTCAGGACGTAGCCGGCGTCGTGCAGCGCGGTGGTCAGTCCCGCCTCGCCGATCACGTAGGCGGTGCCGCCCGGCCGCTGGTCGTCCAGGAACTTCGCGGTGGCCAGCGCGGAGGTCCAGATCCGGTCCACGGGGACGTCCAGGCCCATCCGGGTCAGCCGGGCGTGCAGGTCGCGCGGGGTGTAGATGGAGTTGTTGGTCAGGACCAGGAACGGCCGTCCCGACTCGCGCAGCCGCCTGAGGAAGGCGTCGGCCCCGGGGACCGGGACGCCTTCATGGATGAGCACACCGTCCATGTCGGTCAGCCACGATGCGACGGGCTTGCGCTCTGTCATGGGTGCGGACTCCTGCCGTGCGCGGGCTCACGAGGTGACTCCGCGAGCATGCCACACCCCGTCCGCGGCCCGGCCCGCGGCGGCCGGCGGTCCCGTACCGACCGCGTCGCGCGCCGCCGCGCCCGGCGGCGCGGCCCCGGCCGTGCCCGTGACACCGCGTAGCGCCCCGCTCACCCTGATGGGCCAGCGATCCGCCGCCCGGGGTGCGGGCGCGGGGGGCCGACGGGATGTTCGAAGCACCGGGTGCGGCCCTGCCCCCGGCTGAGCGGAGGTCGCCCATGTCCGGTCCGAAAGTCCCCGCCGTCGCCGCCGTGGGCGTCGCGATCGCGCTCGCCGTCGGCGGGATGTCCACCTCCAGACAGGCCGTCGCCGACGAGGGCGGTGCGGAGTCGGGCGGCACCGGCACCAGCAGCAGTCCGAGCGGTTTGTCGTCGGGCTCGGCCGCGCCGATGGACGTGACGCCGCGGACCGTCGCCCCCGGCGGGGTGGTGGCGCTGCGCCTGGCGACCTCCTGCACGGCCGGGCAGCAGGCCCGCGCCAGCGCCGACGTCTTCGTGGACAGCGTGGCCCTCGGCCCGGCCGGCGACGGCAGGGGGCTGGAGGGCAGCGCGTTCATCAGGTCCGACGCGGCCGACGGCTCGTACGCGATCGCGGTGGACTGCGACGGCGTGACCAGCTCCGCGGCGGCGTCCGTCACGGTCACCGCGGCCGGCGGCGGTGTACCGGACCGGCCGCCGACGCCGGACCGGCCGGTGCCCGCTGGAGGCGGTGGCACCGCCCAGCTCGCGGCCGGTCCGGCCGCGGCGGGCACCAGCACCGGCGCGCTGCTGGCCACCGGCGGCTTCGCGGCGGCGGGCCTGGCCGGGCTGCTCGTCCGCCGGCGCCGCAGCGCGGCCCGCGGCTGACCGGGATGACCGAAGGGGCGGACGGGCCCGGTACCGGGCCGGCCGGCCGGAAGTGGACGGCCCTCGCGGCCGGACTGCTCCTGTCGGCGGTCTGGCTGGCCGGCCACCACAAAGGCGGCGCCGCGGCCGGCGCCGCGACCGGCACCGCCCCGCGCGCCCTCGCCGCCGCGGCCGGCGACCACCCCCCGCGGCTGTACGCGCCGCACGGGCCGCTGCCCGCCGCGCTCCCCGAACACCTCGACATCGCCTCGATCGCCGTGCACGCGGACCTGGTCGGGCGCGGGCTGCGGGACGGCGCCGTCGAGCCGCCGCCGTACGACACACCGGGCGTGGCCGGCTGGTACCGCGACGGTCCCGCCCCCGGCGCCGCCGGCGCGGCGCTGGTCGTCGGCCACGTCGACACCAGGACCGGCCCCGCCGTCTTCTACGGCCTGAGCACCGTCAGGGCCGGCGCCGAGGTCGACGTCACCCGCGCCGACGGCACGGTCGCCGAGTTCTCCGTCGAAGCCGTCGAGGTGGTGCAGAAGGCCCGCTTCGACGCCACCCGTGTCTACGGCTCCACCGGCCGCCCGGAACTGCGCCTGATCACCTGCGGCGGCACCTTCGACCGGACCGCCCGGACCTACTCCGCCAACGTCGTCGTGTACGCCGTGCTCACCGGCTCCCGCCCGGCGTAGCGCGACGGGCGGCGGCCCGCGGGCCCGCTTATGTCGGGGTCCGCAGTGCGATCCCCGTCGTGGAGGTCCGGATGCCCGTGCAGGAGGACAACGAGGGGCCGTTGTTCGCCGAGGGCGCGGGCGACCGGGTGCAGGAGGCGCGGGCGGCGGGGGCGCCGGCCGGGCTGGCACGGGAGCTGGCGGAGCTGCTGGGGGCCAAGAAGGTGCTGGGGCGGGTGCCGACCTGGTCCGGTACGCCTCGGACGCGAGCCCGTACCGGTTCGTGCCGCAGGTGGTGGTGGCCCCCCGGGAGCGTGCGGGACGTGGTCGAGCTGATGGGGTACGCCCGCCGGCAGCGGCGGCACCTGGTGTTCCGGGCGGCGGGGACGAGCCTGCGCGGGCAGGCGCAGGGCGAGGACATCCTGGTGGACGTACGCCGGCACTTCGGCGGGGTCGCGGTGGAGGCGGGCGCCGACGGGGGCGTGCGGGCGCGGATCCTGCCCGGGACGGTGCTGGCCCGGGTGGACACGGCGCTGGCCCGGCACGGCCGGGTGCTGGGCCCGGACCCGGACAGCGCGGCGGCGGCCACCGTGGGCGGGGTGCTGGCCGGCAACGCGTCCGGGCCGGCGGCGGGCGTCAGCCGCGACTCCTGCCGCACGGTCGCCTCGCTCACCGTGGTCCTGCCGTCGGGCACGGTGGTGGACACCGGCGACCCGGAGGCCGACACCGCGCCGGCGGCGGCCGAGCCGAAGCTGTGCCAGGGGCTGCTGGACCTGCGGGACGGGATCGAGGCGGACCCGGAGCCGACGGCATGGATCCGGGCCAGGCACGCGATCAGGAACACCGGCGGCTACCGGCTGGACGCCTTCCTCGACGGCGAGACCCCGGCGCAGATCCTGCGCGGCCTGATGATCGGTTCGCAGGGCACGCTCGGCTCCGTCGCCGAGGCGGTCTACACGACCCTTGCCGCTGCGCCCCGCGGTCGCCGCCGGGCTGCTCTTCTTCCCCTCGCTGGCCGCCGCCGCGGCCGTCCCGCTGTTCACCCGGGCCGGCGCCGAGGCCGTCGAGCTGACGGACGAGCGGGTGCTGCGGGCCACCGGCCTGCCCGGCGTACCGGCGCGGTGCGCCGCGCTGCTGGTGGAGTTCCGGGCCGCGGACGACGCCGGACTGGCCGCGTACGAACGGGCCGCCCGCCGGATCTGCGACGACCTCGGTCTGATCGGGCCGGCGGCGGGGCGCGGCGGCCGTCTACCACCCGGCGTGCGCCAACCGCGGCACGGCGCACGCGCAGCTGACCGCCGCCGCGACCCGCCGGGAGGCCGAGGAGGTCGCCGCCCGCGGGTACGAGGTGTACCAGTCGGCGAACCGGATGTGCGAGCTGGGCATGGAGAACGCCACCGGGGAGCCGTACGCGTCGGTGCTGGTCGCGCTGGAGCGGGCCACCCGCTGACCGGGGCGGGGCGGGGCGGGGCCGGGGCGGGGCGGCGGCCGGGGATCGCACCCGGCGCTACGCGGCGCCGACCAGCCGGTGCGGGACCGGCGCGAGCAGCAGCAGGACCACGTCGTCGGACAGCGACCCGCCCGCGTGCCGGAGCAGGTCCGCGTAGACCCGCTCGACCGCGGCGTCCAGCTCGGGCGCGGAGCCGGCGACCAGCGGCCCGACCCGCTCGGCCAGCGGGTAGAAGCTGTGGTCCACGGGGCTGCGCGCCTCGATCACGCCGTCGGTGCACAGCACCAGCACGTCGCCGGGCAGCAGCGGCGCCCGCCAGGACGTCGGCCCGCCGGCCACCATGTCGGCCAGGCCCAGCGGCACCCACGGGTCGGCCGGGTCCAGCGTCTCCACCGAGCCGTCGGGGGACACCCGCAGCGGCGCCACATGGCCGTAGTGCAGCAGCTCCACGCTGTCCGGCCGGTCGAACTGGGCGAACAGCGCGGTGATGAAGTCGCCGGTGGTCACGTGCCGGCGCACGCTGAGGTCGATCCGCTCGGCGACGCAGTCCAGCCCGCCCTCGTCGTACGCGGCCTCCCGGAACGCGCCCAGCACCACCGCCGAGGTCTGCACCGCGGCCAGGCCCTTGCCGCGGACGTCGCCGATCAGCGCCCGCACCCCGTGCGGGGTCTCCAGCACGGAGTACAGGTCGCCGCCGATCTGGGCGGCGTCGGCGGCCGACACGTAGCGGACGGCGAGCCGTACCGAGCCGACCCGGGGGGCGGGCGTCTGCATCAGCGCCTGCTGGGCGGCCTCCGCGACCGAGGTGATCGCGGTGAACGCGCGGGCGCCGGTCTCGCGGCGCCAGGAGATGTAGACACTGAAGACGGAGACGATGCCGTAGGCGAAGAGCTGGCCGAAGATCACGTCGTGGTCCGGGATGTCGACGGCGCCGTCGTAGGGGGCCAGCGCGCCCTGGACGCCGGCGCCGAGCAGGCAGACCAGCAGGGTGCCGCGCCACTTGACGGTGATCGCGGCGAGCGAGGGCGCGACCACGATGCCGGGCGTCAGGTAGTGGTCGCGGCCGGCCAGCAGGTCCGAGAGCACCACCAGGCCGATCACCGCGAGCGGCAGCGAGATCCCCATACGCGAGAGGTAGAGGCCCTCCATCCGCTGCAGGACTCCGATGAACCTCGACCAGGCACGCTTCACACGGGCTACCCATCTGGCGATCGGACGGCATCAGGTCAAGCGTTCCACCTCCGCCCGGCCGCGCAACCGCAGGGCCGCGGCGCCCGCGCGGTCCGCCGCCGCCCGATAGGGCACCATGGGCGGCGGCGGACCCACCGGGCCGCCGGGATCCGTGGCGGGGAAAGCGGGACGTGCGGTGCGGGAGCGGTTGCGGGCGGACTGCGGGGAGTGCTTCGGGCTGTGCTGCGTCGCGCTGGCGTTCAGCAGGTCGGCGGACTTCGCGGCGGACAAGAAGGCCGGCGAGGCGTGCCGGAACCTGGACCGGGCGCACCGGTGCGGGATCCACGCCGGGCTGCGCGGCAGCGGGTACAAGGGGTGCACGGTCTACGACTGCTTCGGGGCCGGGCAGCACCTGTCGCAGGTGACCTTCGGCGGACAGGACTGGCGGGCCGCCGCGGACGGCGGGCGGGCGATGTTCGCCGCGCTGCCGCTGCTGCGGCAGCTGCACGAATTGCTCTGGTACCTCGGCGAGGCCCGCGACCACGGCGTCGCCCGGGAGGAGACCGAGCGGGCCTGGCACCGGGTCGACACGCTGACCCGGCTGGCCCCCGCCGAGCTGGCCGCGGTGGACCCGGCGGCCGAGCGGGCCGCGGTCGGGGAGCTGCTGCTGCGGGTCAGCGAGACGGTACGGGCCCGGGTGCCGGGCCGCCGCGCCGACCACCGGGGCGCGGACCTGGTCGGCGCCCGGCTCCGCGGCGCCGCGCTGCGCGGCGCGGGCCTGCGCGGCGCCCTGCTGATCGGCGCCGATCTGCGCGCGGCAGACCTGCGGCTGGCCGACCTCCTGGGCGCGGACCTGAGGGACACCGATCTGCGCGGCGCCGACCTGACCGGCGCGCTCTTCCTCACCCAGTCCCAGCTGAACGCGGCCCGCGGCGACACCCGTACCGTGTTCCCACCGGCCCTGGACCGCCCTGCGCACTGGGCGTAGCGCCCGGCGCGTACCCCCGTCGTACGACCCGCCGCCCGGCTACGCCGAAGGCCCCCCGCTCGCAAGCGGAGGGCCTTCGGCATCTCAGGTGCGCCGCCAGGGACTCGAACCCCGGACCCGCTGATTAAGAGTCAGCTGCTCTAACCAACTGAGCTAGCGGCGCCTGCTGACAAGGAAGATCGTACCCGATGGCCAGGGCGTAACCCAAACCGGCGGCGGCTCACAGGCTCACCGAGAGCAGGACCGGCGCGGCTCGCCCGTGCAGCACGTCGGCGGCGGCCCGCAGCCGGTGCGCGCTGGTGGCGGGCATGGACAGCGCCAGGCAGGCGGCGGTCCGGCCGAGGGTGACCGGGACGGCCGCGCACACCGTGCCGACCGCGTACTCCTGGAGGTCGAGGGTGGGCACGGTCGCCGGCTGCCGCTCCAGCCGGCCGAGCAGGACCTGCTCGTCGACCTCGGTGCGGGAGGTCAGCCGGGCCGGGCGGTGCCGGGCGAAGTGGTCCACCCGGGCGTTGTGGTCCAGCTGGGCCAGCAGGCATTTTCCGATCGCGCTGGCGTGCCCGGAGGAGCGGAAGTCCACCCACTCGTTGACCCGCGGCGTGCCCGGGCCGTCGGCCACGTCGACGACGCGGATCTCGCCGTCCTCGTAGCGGCCGAAGTAGACCGCCGCGCCGATCTCGTCCCGCAGCTCCGCCAGGACCGCCTGGAGCCGCTCGGCCGCCGCGCCCTCCCGGCCCGCGGCGCCCAGCGCCACCGCGGACTCCCCGATCACGTATCCGCCGCCGGGCAGCAGGCCCAGGTACCTCTCCCGGTGCAGGGTCGCCAGCACCTGGCCGAGGTAGTCGGGCGGCACCCCGACCTCGCGGGCGAGCTGTTCCGCGGTCACGCCGTGCCGGTGCGTGCCGACGGACTCCAGTACGCGGAGCGCGTACCGGACCGCGTGCACCGGACTCGACGTTCGGTGGTCTGACGCCACGGTGGCTCCCCTGAAAGGTCTGGCCGCTTCGCGTTCTCCACGATAGCCCCAATAGCCTTTACGGTAAGGGCGGTCGGGGCGGCGCTCCGGCGCCCGGCGGGCGTGTGTGCAGCACCTGGTCACTCTGGCATATACCCCTGGCGCTGCCCTCGGTGATCGGGCGCACGCCGCCGCCGGGAACAACCGGACGGCGGCTCCGGTTGTCGCCGACGGCGGACCCGGCACCCCGGCACCCCGCTGTTCGGCAGCGAGACGACAACGGCACGACGACCATCAGGAGGCGCCCGCTGTGGGTGAGCAACGACAGGGCAGCGACCGGTACGGCATCCGGGGCACGGCCCGCGGCTCCGCGCCCGTACCGCTGTCGGTACTGGACCTGGCCACCGTCGGCGAGGGCCTGACCGCCGGCGACTCGCTGCGCAACAGCGTGGAGATCGCCAAGGTGGCCGAGACCCGCGGCTACCACCGGATGTGGGTCGCCGAGCACCACTCGATGCCCGGCGTGGCCAGCTCCTCGCCAGCCGTCATCCTGGCCCACCTGGCCGCCTACACCCGGATCCTGCGGCTGGGCTCGGGCGGGGTGATGCTGCCCAACCACGCGCCGCTGGTCATCGCCGAGCAGTTCGGCACCCTGGAGGCGCTGGCCCCCGGCCGGATCGACCTGGGTCTGGGCCGGGCGCCCGGCACCGACGGGGCCACCGCGGCGGCGCTGCGCCGGACCGACTCGCTGCGCGAGGCCGGCGACGAGTTCCCCCGGCAGCTGGCCGAGCTGACCCGCTTCCTGGACGACGACTTCCCCGACGGCCACCCCTACACCCGTATCCACGCCATCCCCGGCCCGGTGCAGGGCAGCGCCGAGGGCGGCGTGCAGTCGGCGGGCCGGCCGAGCGTGTGGCTGCTGGGCTCCTCCGGCTTCAGCGCGCGGCTGGCCGGGGCGCTCGGGCTGCCGTTCTCCTTCGCGCACCACTTCTCGTCGGCCAACACCATTCCGGCGCTGGCCCTCTACCGCGAGTCGTTCCGGCCCTCGGAGGTGCTGGACCGGCCCTACGCCTCGATCGGGGTGGGCGCGCTGGCCGCCGAGGACCCGGCCGAGGCGCGCCGCCAGGTGCTGAGCGGCGCGCTGGGCATGCTCCGGCTGCGGACCGGCCGGCCCGGTCTGCTGCCGACGCCGCAGGAGGCGGAGGCGTACGCCTTCAGCCAGGCCGAGCTGGACTTCGTCGACTCCTGGGTGGGGGACGTCGTCCACGGCGACCCGGAGACGGTCCGTACCGGCCTGGACGAGCTGGTCGCCAGGACCGGCGCGGACGAGCTGGTGATCACCGCCAACACGCACACCCCCGCGGCGCGGCTGCGCTCGTACGAGCTGATCGCCGACGTCTACGGCTTCCCGAAGGACGCCACGGTGAAGGCCGGCGGGCACGTGACGGGGGAGTCCGCGGCAGGTTAAGGACCGATTTCCGGGCTCCGGTGGTCCAATGCCGGAACAGAGTGTGGGGCCTGCCTTAACCCAGCGTTAAAGCCGCTCGTCACCCGGTTGACGAGCGGCTTTGCTCAGGTCGTGAACGATCCGCGGCCGGTCCTGCGGCTCCGGATTGGTCTAGTCCAAGTCTGGTTCAGACCATTGACGCGCACTTGACGAGGGGTTATCCATTCAACAGCCCCCTGTTGTTCCTCCCTCTCCCCCCGGAGGTACTCGTGCAGTCCAGGAAGAGAGCGCTGGTCGCCGCCGCCACCAGCGCCGCCCTCGCCGTCGGAGCGCTCACCGCGCTCGTCACCGGTGTGGGCTCCGCCCAGGCAGCCCCCGCGCCGGCCGCGGCCAAGCCCGCCGCCGCCGCGGCGAGCAGCGGCGGCGTCAAGATCGCGTACTACGACCAGTGGAGCGTGTACGGCAACGCGTACTACCCGAAGCAGCTCGACACCTCGGGCGTCGCGGGCAAGCTGGACATCCTCAACTACTCGTTCGAGAACATCGATCCGACCAACCTGACCTGTTTCGAGGCCACCAAGGCGTCCGACGCCAGCAACGAGAGCAACCCCAACGCCGGTGACGGCGCGGGCGACGCCTTCGCCGACTACCAGAAGTCGTTCGGCGCCGCCGACAGCGTCGACGGTGTGGGCGACGTCTGGGACCAGCCCATCGTCGGCAACTTCAACCAGCTGAAGAAGCTGAAGGCCAAGCACCCGCAGCTGAAGATCGTCGCCTCGATCGGCGGCTGGACGTACTCCAAGTACTTCTCCGACGCGGCCAAGACCGACGCCAGCCGGAAGAAGCTGGTCAGCTCCTGCATCGACATGTTCATCAAGGGCAACCTGCCGGTGCAGGGCGGCTACGGCGGTGCGGGCACCGCGGCCGGCATCTTCGACGGCTTCGACATCGACTGGGAGTACCCCGGCTCGCCCAACGGCCACACCGGCAACCACTACAGCACCGCGGACAAGGCGAACTTCACCGCGCTGCTGGCCGAGTTCCGCACCGAGCTGGACGCCTACGGCGCGGCCAACGGCGGCAAGCACATGCTGCTCACCGCGGCCCTGCCGGCCGGCCAGGACAAGATCGCCAACGTCGAGACCAACAAGATCAGCGCCTACCTCGACTACGCGAACATCATGACGTACGACATGCACGGCGCCTTCGAGACCACCGGGCCCACCAACTTCCAGGACCCGCTGTACCAGTCGCCGAGCGACCCGTCGTCGCCGATCGCGCCCGGCACCGAGAAGTACAGCACCGACGCGGCGATCACGGCGTGGACCACCGGTGACGCCGCCTACGGTATCGCCGGCGGCTTCCCGGCCGACAAGATCACCATGGGCTACCCGCTCTACTACCGCGGCTGGACCGGGGTGCCGGCGGGCAGCAATCACGGCCTGTACTCCTCGGCCACCGGCCCGGCCGCGGCACGCAGCCTCAGCGCCACCGCGGGCACCGCGTACTACAAGGAGCTCACCGGGTTCGTCGACAACGCCGCGGACACCTTCTACGACACGGCGAGCCAGACGAACTACTTCTACAACGGCACCGAGTTCTGGACCGGGCTCGGCGCCCAGTCCATCCAGGCCAAGGCGGACTACGCGCACTGCCACGGCCTCGGCGGCTCGATGATGTACTCGCTGCTCGACCTGGACGCGTCGGCGACGCTCTTCAACAAGATCGTCACCGCCACCAACGGCTCGGCAACCGGCTGCTCCACCACCACGACGCCGCCGACCACGCCGCCCACGACGCCGCCGACCACGCCGCCGACCACGCCGCCCACGACGCCGCCGACCACGCCGCCCACCACGCCGCCGACCACCCCGCCGGCCGCCTGCGGCAGCCTGCCCGCCTGGAGCGCCACCGCGATCTACGTCGGCGGCGACCAGGTCTCCTACGCCGGCCACAAGTGGCTGGCGAAGTGGTGGACCACCAACGAGGTCCCCGGCACCACCGGGCAGTGGGGCGTCTGGCAGGACAACGGCCCCTGCTGAGGGCTGACGCCGCTGCCGCACCGGACACGTAACCCGTCCGTCCCGCCAGCCGAGCGCCGCTGAGCGCCCTGTACCGGGCCCGCGTCCTCACTCCCCCCGAGGACGCGGGCCCTTCAGCGCAGCAGCTCGGAGATCGCCGCGGCCGGCACCGGCCGGGAGTAGTGCCAGCCCTGGCCGGTGTCGCAGCCGATCCGGCGCAGCCGCTCGGCCTGCTCGGCGTTCTCCACGCACTCCGCGGTGACCGTCAGGCCGAGCCGGTGGGCCAGGTCCACCAGGGCCTCCACGATCGTCTCGTCGGCGGGGTTGGGGTGCTCCGCGGAGCGGAAGCCCTGTACGAAGGAGCCGTCCAGCTTGAGCGCGGAGACCGGCAGCCGGCTCATGTAGGCGAGGTTGGAGTAGCCGGTGCCGAAGTCGTCGATGGCGATCCGCACCCCCATCTCGTGCAGCGCGTGCAGCGCCTGGAGCGGCCGGCCGGCCGAGCCCATCACCGCGGACTCGGTCAGCTCCAGCTGGAGCAGCCGGGCCGGCAGCCCGGTCTCCCGCAGGATCGCGCCGACGTCGGCCACCAGGTCGGAGTCCCACATCTGCCGGACGGCCACGTTCACGCTGACCACCAGCGGCGTCGCCGGGTACGCCTGCTGCCAGCTCCGGGCCTGCCGGCACGACTCGGCGAGCACCCAGCGGCCCAGCTGCACGATCGAGCCGTCCTCCTCGGCCAGCCCGATGAAGCGGTTGGGCGCCAGCCGGCCGAAGTGCGGGTGCTCCCAGCGCACCAGGGCCTCCACGCCCCGCAGCTCGCCGGTGTCGAGCGCCACCAGCGGCTGGTACTCCAGGACGAACTCACCGCGGACGACGGCCTGCCGGAGGGTACGCGACAGCGCCTGCCGGGTCATCCGGTGCTCGTTGCGCTCGGGGTCGAAGAGCGTCCAGCGCGCCTTGCCGTCGGTCTTGGCCCAGTACAGCGTGGTGTCGGCGGCCTGCATCAGCCCGGTCGCGGAGGCGCCGGCCGCCTCGCGCTCCACCACCCCGATACTGGCCGACACCGCGAGCCGGTGCCCCGCGATGTCGAACGGGTGCTGGAGCGCGGCGAGCACCGCCGCGGCGAGTGCGGTGGCCTGCCCGGTCCCGGTGGAGTCCCGCAGCAGCAGGGCGAACTCGTCGCCGCCGAGCCGCGCGACCAGATGCCCGCCGGGCCTGGCGCAGACCAGCAGCCGGGCGGCCACCGCGGTGAGGAGTTCGTCGCCGACGTGGTGCCCGAGCGTGTCGTTGACCGCCTTGAAGCCGTCCAGGTCCAGGTAGCACAGGCCGATCCGGCCGGTGGCGCCGGCGGCGCCGCGGTGCCGCCGGCGGGGGGCGTCCTCGCAGGCGGCGGCCAGCCGTTCGAAGAACAGCGCCCGGTTCGGCAGCCGGGTCACCGGGTCGTGCATCCGCAGGTGCCGCAACTGCTCGCGCAGCGTGTCGCGTTCGCCGACGTCCTCGACGGTCAGCAGCAGCGGCCGGGAGCCGGTGTGCGCCAGCGTGATCTCGGCGCGCAGGCTGCTGCCGTCCGGGCGGGCGATCCGCCGGGTGCAGCGCAGCCGGTCGCGGCGGCCGGTCAGCACGTCGTGGAAGGCGGCCCCGGTGTGCGAGTCGCCGGTCAGGCCGAGCAGCGGTCCGGCCCCGACCGATGTCATCCGTTCGGGTGAAGTACGCAGCAGCGTGGCGAGCGCGGCGTTGGCGGCGAGGACGGTGCCGTCCGGGCCGAGCAGGGCCATGGCGGACGGGGCGACGGCGAAGGCGGCGCGGT
Source organism: Streptomyces sp. ITFR-21 (assembly GCF_031844685.1). NCBI lineage: Bacteria > Bacillati > Actinomycetota > Actinomycetes > Kitasatosporales > Streptomycetaceae > Actinacidiphila > Actinacidiphila sp. ITFR-21. The sequence goes on along the minus strand of NZ_CP134605.1, from coordinate 2,049,137 downwards.
AGTCGCGCGGTTCGGCCTCGCCGGGACCGGGCTCCCGGTCGGTGCCGTCGCGCGGGGCGGTCCGCCGGTCGGCCGGCTCGCGCGGTCCGGCGGGGCGGGGGCCTGCGGGGCGCGGGCCGGTCGCGGAGGCGCCGGCTTCTAGGACGCCGGTATCGGCGGCGCCCGGTTCGCGGGCGCCGGCTTCCCGCGGGTCGGTCTCCGGGCCGCCCGCCGCCCGGGGCCCGGCGTCCGGCGCACCGCCGGTCCCGGCCCGCGGCGTGCCGCCGCCCCCGGCGTCCGCGTCGTGCGGCACGGCGCCGCACCGCTCGGCGTTCCCGGACGCCGCCGCGCGCACAGTGCTCTCCCGCGGTTCGTCGACCCGGGCAGTCGAGGGCAAGGCATTACTCTGCGTGATGACGTGTGCCGTGCTTTCGGTGCTTTCGGGTTCGACGCCGGGGCCGCCCGAAGGTCCGCCCATGGCCTGCTCCCTGTTCGCGCTCGTCTCCCTGGCGATCATATGGGCTGGCGGAGTCGGTGTTCCAGCGTCGGCATGATGATTCTCGGCACGCGTACCGGTGGACTGTCCGTCCGGGTGTCTCCGGCTCGATCACCTGATCGCCATCCGTACACCGTTACGGAGGGTAGCCGGGCGGGGTGGTGTGACTCCGGCGCCGGGGTGGTGCGGGAGTGTGCGCCGGGCCGCCGGGAGCCCCGCCGGCCGGACCCGCCGGGTGCCACCCGCACGGACCAGCCGAACACCGCAAACCTCCCTATTCCATAGCAAGGTGATGGAGGTGCTCCGAAAGGGGGCGCTCGTCCTCCGGAGGTCACAGTGCGGCGGTCAGGCAGCGCAGCAGGCGATCCGTCAGGAGAGCGGCACCGCGGCGCCCCGGGCCGGCCCGCCGCCCCGCCCGCGGCCCCTCCCGTCACGCGCCGCGCCGCCGCCGGCCGGGCGGCGCCGCGGCACCGGCGGGCGCTGCGGTCGGCCGCCGCGGCGGTGGCCGGCTTCGCCGGCCTGGTCGCCTGGACGCTGATGACCGGCCCGGCCGCCCACGCGGCCGGGAGCCTGTGCCTGCTGCCGCGGACCGCCGCGCACCACTCGGAAGGGGTGGACGGCTGGGAGAGCGACTACGCGCACCCCGCCGGGGACGTCAGGGCGCTGATGGTCTTCCTGTCGTTCCCCGACGGCGAGCCGCGGCTGACCCCGGCCGAGGTCGCCGCCGACCACTTCCCGGGCACCGCCCGGTTCTTCGACCGGGCCTCGTTCGGGAGGTTCCGGCTGCACGTCCACCCGCAGACCCGCTGGCTGCGGATGCCGCACCCGTCGACGGACTACCTGATCAGCCGCGACTGGGACGCCACCGAGCGCACCGCCTACCTGCGGGACGCGATCGCCGCCGCCGACCCGGTCACCGACTTCCACGGCTACGACGTGGTGTACCTAATCGCCGACCCGGACGCGCCCGGCGTGGACTCCGACGCCACCAAGGTCGTCAACCTCGCCACGCCCCTCACCGTGGACGGCACCCCGCTGCGCCGGCTCGTCACCGTCTTCGAGCACCACCCGCCGGACCACAACGTGCTGGCCCACGAGACCGGTCATGTCTTCGACCTGCCCGACCTGTACTTCCGGCCGCCCGCCGGCAGCAACGCCGACTGGGACACCCACGTCGGCGACTGGGACCTGATGGGCAGCCAGTTCGGGCTGGCGCCCGACCCGTTCGCCTGGCACAAGTGGAAGCTCGGCTGGCTCGGCCGCGACCAGGTCGGCTGCGTGTCGCGCACCGGCACCGCGTACTACGACCTGAGCCCCGACGAGACCGGCGGCGGCACCAAGCTGCTGGTCGTCCGGACCGGCGCCGACACCGCGCTCGCCGTCGAGGCCCGCGACCGCACCGGCAACGACCGCTACGCCTGCCGCGCGGGCGTGCTGCTCTACCGGGTGCGCTCCGACCGGGAGTCGGGCGACGGCCCGATCGACGTGGTCGACGGCCACCCCGGCAGCTCGGCGTGCCCCGCCACCTCGGTGTACCCGCCGCTGGCCGACGCGCCGCTCGGGGTGGGGGAGTCCTACGCACTGCCCGACGGCTCGACCCGGGTCACGGTCACGGCCCGCGCCGCCGCCGGCACCTGGACGGTCCGCGTCACCGAAGGCCTGCCGGGCAGCCGCTCCGGAAGCGGGGTCTAGGCCCGTGGCGGCGGTGCTGCGCACCGGGCTGCGGCTGCTGGCCCTGACCGCGGTCGGTCTGCTCGCCGTCGGCTCCGCCGTCTCGGCGGGTCCGCACGGCCCCGCCGTGCACGCCTCGCCGCCGCCCGCGGGCCGCCCCTGCGCGCTGCGGGCCGTTCCCGGGGTCGCGATGTCCGAGGGCTTCCCCGACCAGGCGGCGCGCGGGCCGGGAGCGGAGTTCGCGCCCTCCACCGGGACCGTCCGGGCGCTCACCGTGATGATCGACTTCCCCGACGCCAGAGCCCCCTACGGCGCCCGGGAGCGCTACGGCGAGTTCTTCCCCGCGGTCAGGCAGTGGTACGCCCGCGCCTCGTTCGGCCGGCTGGACTACGAGTCCACCCCGGTACTGCGCTGGATACGCATGCCGCGGCCGTTCACGGCGTACCGGATCGGCCGTGGCTACGGCTGGGACGCGCACACCGCGATGATGCGCGACCTGCTCAAGGCCGCGGACCGCGGCATCGACTTCCGCGGCTACGACATCCTCAACGTCCTGGTCACGCCCAACGCCGGGCCGCCCGCCGACGAGGCGGTGCTCTCGGTGACCTGGACCGGCGCCTCGGCCGTCACCACCGACGAGGGCGCCCACCTGGACAAGGTGTCGCTCATCTACGGGCACGACCAGTCGGGTTCACGCGTCCTCAGCCACGAGAACGGCCACACCTTCGGGCTGCCCGACCTCTACGCGGCCGACGACTTCGCCCGCACGGACGTGCTGGCCGGGCAGTGGGACACCATGTCGCTGGACTGGGGCCTGCAGGGGGACGTGTTCGCCTGGCACAAGTGGCGGCTCGGCTGGCTCACCGACGGCCAGATCGCCTGCGACACCGGCAGCGGCCAGGCCACGTACACGCTCCGCCCGATCGAGGTACCCGGCGGGCGCAAGGCGGTGATCATCCCCTACGGGCCCGCCCGCGCGTACGTGCTGGAGGTGCGGGCGGCGGCCGGCAACGACGTGGACGCCTGCCGGGAGGGGGTGCTGGCGTACCGGGTGCGCACCGACGTGGACTCCGGGCAGGGGCCGGTGACCGTCACCGACGCCCATCCGCTCACCTCCGCCTGCGACTTCAGCAGCGGCGCCTTCAACTCGCTGAACGACGCGCCCTTCGGGGTGGGGGAGAGCTGGAAGGACGCCGACTCGGGGGCGTCCTTCCGGGTGCTCGCGCACAGCGCGGCGGGTGAGTGGGAGGTCCGCGTCACCCGCCGCTGAGGACCGGCCGGCCGGAGCCGTCAGCTGAGCAGCTCGGCCTCAAGGGTGATGTTCACGCCCGCGAGCGCCTTGCTGACCGGGCAGTTGGCCTTGGCGTCCTGCGCCGCGGCCTCGAAGCCCTCGGCGTCCAGTCCGGGCACCCGGGCCTTCACCGAGAGGGTGATGCCGGTGATGCCCTCGCCGGGCTGGAACGTCACGTTCGCCACCGTCTGGATGGTCTCCGGCGGGTTGCCGGCACCGGCCAGGCCGTTGGACAGCGCCATCGAGTAGCAGGACGAGTGGGCCGCGGCGATCAGCTCCTCGGGGCTGGTCTTCCCGTTCGCGGCCTCGGCGCGCGAGGGCCAGGAGACCTCGTACGTGCCGACGCCGGACGTGTCCAGCGAGACGGTGCCGGCGCCGCCGATCAGCGGGCCCTTCCACTGGGTGGTCGCGGTGCGGGTGGTTGCCATGATGAAGCCTCCAAGAGGTACGTACCGTGCCTGCGGCTGAACGCTACCCCGCCGCGGGACCCGGCGCGGTGACAGGGCGCCCCGCCTGGCCGTACCCGCCGTCCCCTCGCGTCACTTGTAGACCGCGCCCGCCGCGGCCCGCCGGGCGCCGGCAGCTGGGAGACCGTCACGAAGGTGTAGCCGCGGGCATGACGCGGGAGATCCCCCTGTCGTGGTGGCCCAACCCGCGCGAAGCGGGCTGCCAGGGAACTGTACGCAGCGGGTATACGCCGGGGACGCCGCGGGGCCCGCGAGGTGCGGGCCGGGTCCGGGCCGCTTACGTTGGGCGCATGGCCGTATCACGTGGGCTGCGGCGGCTGACCGCCGCGCTGGTGGGAGGGCTGATCGGCGTCACCCCGGTCACCGGGGCCGCCGCGCTCACCCCCGTGACCGGGGCCGCCGGCGCGGCGGCCGGGCTGCGCGGGTTCTACCGGCAGAGCGTCGACTGGGGCGCCTGCCCCGAGGCGGAGGCGCCCGCCAGGGCCGAGTGCGGCACCGTGGAGGTGCCGCTGGACTACCGGCACCCCAAGGGCATGACCCTCGACGTCGCCGTCAGCCGGCTGCCCGCCACCGGGCCGGGGCTGCGGCTCGGGGCGCTCGCGGTGAACTTCGGCGGGCCCGGCGTCTCCGGCGTCACCGAACTCGACGCCCGCGCCGAGGACCTGGCCGGCCTCAACCGGCGCTACGACCTGATCGGCTTCGACCCGCGCGGTGTCGCCCGCTCGGCGCCGGTGAACTGCGGCGACCTCAGCGGCGTCACCACCCCCGCCCGGCTGGCCGAGGCGTGCACGCACTTCTCCGGCTGGCTGCTGCCCTGGCTCGGCACCCCCGACGCGGCCCGCGACCTGGACGTCATACGCCAGGCGGTCGGCGACGACCGCCTGGCCTACCTCGGCTTCTCCTACGGCGCCCGGCTCGGCGCGGTCTACGCGCACCAGTTCCCGGCCCGCGCGGGCCGTATCGTGCTCGACGGCGTCCCCGACCCGGCGCTCGACACCGCCGCCACCGCGCTCGGCCAGGCCCGCGCCTTCCAGAAGGCGCTCACCGCCTTCGCCGCGGACTGCGCCGCCGCCGACTGCCCGCTGCCCGGCCGCGACGCCGCCGAGGTCCTGGCCGGCATCACGGCGGACGCCCGGCGGCTGGACGGCGGCACCCTCCCCACCGACATCGGCGACCTGGACCACGCGGACTACCTCCGGGGCGTGCAGAACGCCCTGTACTCCAAGGACAGCTGGCCCTACCTCCGCCAGGCCCTCGGCGCGGTCCGCGGCGGCGACGGCGATTCGATGATGCGGCTGGCGTACCCGCAGGCGTCCGGCGCGGAGGCCGTCGGCGACTGGGCGGGCGAGCCGCAGGACAACACCGAGACCGCCAAGCTCGCCATCGACTGCCGCGACACCTCCGAACGCCGCACCGCGGCGCAGCTGCGCGCCCTCGACGCCCGCTTCGCCGCCGCCTCCCCGGTCTTCGGCCGCGGCATAGAGGCCACGCTGCTGGCCTGTACGGGGTGGCCCCGCGGCGGCGACGCCACCCGGCACGTGGCCGCGCCGCACGCCCCCCAGATGCTGATGGTCGGCACGACCGGCGACCCCGCCACGCCGTACCCCGGCGCCCGCGGCATGGCCAAGGCCCTCGGCAACGGCAGCCACGTCCTCACCTACCGCGGCGAGGGCCACGGCGCGTACTTCGCCCACAGCGCCTGCGTACGCGAGGCGGTGGACGCCTACCTGCTGGAGGGCGCGCTGCCACCCGACGGCGCGGCCTGCTGACGCGGGATCCCCGGCCGCGGGCCGGTGCGCCGCGCACCGCCGCCGCTCAGCGGCCGTGTTCGGCCGGGCGCGCGGCGGGGGGTGTCGGCGGGGGTGTCGGCGGGGGCGGCAGGAGGCGGCGTTTGGCGCGGAGGCCCTCGGCGAGGGCGCCCGCGGCCAGCACCCGGGGGAGTTCGGCCCGGCGCTCGAACAGCAGGTAGCGCTCCTGGCGGCGCGGGCCGTACGGCTCGGACGGCCGCCGGACCAGGTTGAAGGACACCCGGCGCACCCCGTCGAGCGGCGGAGTCCCGGCGTTCGCCCGCAGCAGCACCTCGGTCAGCAGGAAGTCCACCGGCGCCCGCCCCGACTCCCGGTCCCGCCAGACCAGGTCCAGCGCCAGCCCGTCCGGCCCCCACGGCACGAACGCCAGCACCGCGCGGGCCCGCCCGCGCGGGTCCGGGCACTGGGCGACCACGCACTCCCCGTCCCCGGCGTCCCCCACCCGCCCGGGCTCCACCCCGCCGCGCCACCGACGCCAGGCGTCCGCCAGCGCGGCGAGCCGCCCCCACTCCGCCGCGCCGACACCCCTCTCCCGCCGCACCACCACGGAGTACCCGGCGGCGGTCATCGCCGCCGTGAACCGCCGGTGGATGCCGTCCTCGCGCCGCTCGGCCCGCGCCATCCGCCGGGGCCCGGCCGCGTACCGCCAGCGCGCCCACGGACTCGCCGGCCGGGTCAGCCGCAGCGCCCCCACCACCGCGAGCAGCGGCACCATGACGCCGAGCAGGCCGGTCCACACCTTGCCCGTCATCAGGCAGAGCACCACGAACGCCACCAGCACCGCGGCCACCGGGTACGAGCGGTACGACCGGCCGCCCACGTACCCGCCCAGCGGCGCCTGCCCGACCAGCAGCAGCCCGATCACCGCCACCGCGAGGATCACCGCGTCGACGGACTGCCGCCCCTCCTCCTTCCAGTACACGTCCTCCAGGTGCAGCACCAGCGCGTACTCGTCCAGCACCAGCCCGCAGCCGAGCCCGAACAGCACCGCCAGCAGGTCGTACGCCACCCGTCCGCCGCCGCGTACCGCGAACGCGCCGACCCCGCCGGCCGGCATCATCACCTGGCCGAACACGACATGGTGGATGTGCGTCCCGCCGGGCCGGACGTTGCCGGGCCACCACTTCGCGCCGCGCCGGATCATCCGCGCGCTGATCCGGATGAAGAGGAACGAGCCGAGCAGGCCCGGCAGAAGCAGGAAGAGGGGTTCACGGCCGGTGTCCACGACGCGCACACGGTACGCGTCACCCAGCCAGTGCCCCATGGGTCAAGGGCACGACGAAAGCCCCCCGCTCGCAAGCGGAGGGCCTTCGTGACCAGGTGCGCCGCCAGGGACTCGAACCCCGGACCCGCTGATTAAGAGTCAGCTGCTCTAACCAACTGAGCTAGCGGCGCCTGCTGACGTCGTAGACCTTAGCACCCGGTCGCGGGCGGAGGAAAATCCATGGCCGGCGACCCGTGGCCGGGCGCCGCCGGCCGCGGTGACCTGCGCGGGAGCGCTCTGCCGCGGGAGGCCGCGCGGCGCTAGCTGTTCTGTCCACGGAGGCCGCGGGCGGCCCGCACGCAGGCCCACAGCACGTGCTCGGCGCCCGGCAGCCAGGGATGGCGGCGGTCGGGCGCCACCACCCAGCGCGAGCCGGAGCCGTCCGGACACGGCTGCGCTTCTCCTGTCCTTTCCGCCGCCCTTTCCGGTTCCGGCGGGTGGTGCGGGTCCGCCGGGGGGTGTCGCGGTTCCGGCGGGTGGTGCGGGTCCGGCCCGGAGGCGTCATGCGACGGTTCGGGGCGGTGCGGGTCCGCGCGGTGCGGTTCGGGCGGGCGGCGCCGGTCCGGCGCGGGGGCGCGCAGCGGCGGCAGGGTCACCGCGTCGCCCACGCCGTGGCACAGCATCGGCGGCACCCTGTCCCCCCACTCCTCCCAGCTCAGCAGCGACGGCAGCCGCTGGGCCGTGCCAGGGGCGACGAGCAGCAGCACCCGGCCGCGGTGCACGGCCACCGGCCCGCAGCCGGACCCGGCCGCCCACAACTGCGCCAGCACCCGCCGCCCGAACAGCGCGGGCAGGTTCACCACGTCGAAGACCGTCCCGCACCGCAGTACACCGGGCGCGGTGGGCCGGGGCGGCCACGCCGCCGCGGCGCCGCCCGGCCGGGCGGCGGCCGACGTGAGCCAGGCGGCTCCCTCGGCGGTCGCACCGCCGGAGTGCTCCGGCCGCCGGGCTTCACCGGCGACGTCCACGACACGCTGTTCGTCCATGCCGACAACAGGTACCGGCCGGCCGCGCCGCCGCCGCCCGGATCCCCCGAACCGGGGACGGAGACCTCCGGTGCGGAGTACGGTGGCGCGCACGGTGACCGCGTCGGCACACTCCGCAGTCACCCCGTGAGCGCCCTCCCGCGCCCCCGGCCCCGCGAACGCGCCCCTGCCGGGCGTCGGCGCGCGGCCGGTACGGGCCGTGGAGATCCAGACGGCGGGCCCTGGGGTCTGCCGGGTGGATCTCCGCGGTGTCGCGGGTCCCGGCCCGCACACCTGCCGCGTTTTCGTCGGTCGGCGGCACACCACGTCGCCTCCCTCCCCGGCCTCGCGGCCGCACGCACCGGACCCCGCTCCGCCACCCACAAAGATCCCCACGACAGACCCTAGGCCGGCCCGCCCTCCTTGAGCAGTCCCTCCCCGTATTCGGCCATCCGCCGGGCGTACTCCTCGGTCCAGCCCGCCCGCTCGGCCAGCACCGGGTACGTCAGTCGGTCGAACCGCCGGGGATCCGTCAGCTGCGCGGCGGCGATCGCCTGGAAGTCCGTGGCCCGCTCGGCCGCCGCCCGGAACGCCAGCGCCAGCTCGGTCGCCCGCAGGAGCAGCTGCCCGGGGTCCTCCATCGACTCCAGGTCGAAGAACCGGTCGCCGTCCTCCTCCACCGGCGCCCCCGGCTCGAACAGCAACGAGACAGGCCGCTTCGGCTTCCCCTCCCGCGCCCCGCGGGGCTCCTGAGGCCGCTGAGCCGGCTGCGGCTCGTTCATAGGACTACCTCCGTGCGTCGGTCCACCCCCCCATTCTCCCGCCCGCCGCAAGTCCCGCCCCCGGGGCGGAGCGGCCGACGGGCGGTCGGCGTCGCCACCGCCGGCCGCGCCGGGCGGCGGCGCGGCCGCGCCAAAGAGCCGCGGGTCGCGCCCTCGGGGATCCGGCTGGTTCCCGACGCTTTCCCGGGGTGCCGATCAGGGCATCACCGACGTTTGGCCCCCACATCACCGCAAGGCGCCTAAACTGACGGCAAGTCAGCGGAAGGCGTGCCCGATGGGGGGCGGCGCCTCCGCCGGGAGGGGGTCTCGATGGGATCGTCAGCGTTACCCGCAGACGTACGGCGCGAGCTGGAGAGCCTGTTCGGCGCGGAGTTGGGGAGGGTGCGGGTGCACCGGGGTGCCGCCGGGGCGGCGGTGGCCTGGACGCTGGGCGCGGACATGCACTTCGCGCCCGGCGCGTTCCGGCCCGAGGACCCGTACGGGCGAAAGGTGCTGGGGCACGAGGTGGCCCACGTCCTGCAGCAGCGGACCGGCCGGACCGGCCGCGGCGCCGGCCGCTGGGCGCTGGAGGCGGAGGCGGACGCGGCGGGGGAGCGGTTCGCGCACGGGCGGCCGGTGCGGATAGCCGCCGGGAGCGGCGCGGCCCGCCCGACCGTCCAGTACTACACGGTCGTCGCGCCCCCCGGCCGGGCCGGCGCCGGGGTCACCGTCGGCGCCGGCATCTGGTCGAACCCGACCGCCTCGCAGGACGCCTTCGTCGGCCAGAACAACGCCAACGCCGCCGCACCCCTCGGCGCGGCCAACCCCGGCGTGTCCTTCCTGACACCCGCCAACAACCTCAACCTCGTCTCGGCCGACCCGACCGGCGTCACCCTGCGGGTCTCGGCGGGCGGCCGGATGGCCGTCGAGGACTGCGACCTCGCGCTCCGCCAGCCGAAGGTGTTCTACGCGCACCCGGACGTCATCGCGGAGAGCAACGCCTGGCGCCAGGCTGTCGGTTCCGAGGTGCTGCTCGCCGCCGACACCGGGCCGGGCGCCCAGACCGTCACCGTGGGCGGGCAGGTGCTGTTCCGGGTGACGCTGCGCGCCTTCGGCGGCCGCTGGTTCGACGCGGTGGGACCGCAGAACTGCGACAACGTGATCGCCGCGGCGCTCGGCGTCGGCGAGCTGACGCCGCGCCTGGCCGCCGACCTCGGCGAACTGCCCAGCGCCGCGCCGGAGTACGAGGTGGCCCGTTTCCTGGTCGCGCCGGCGCCGGCCGCGGTGGGCGGGCAGCCGCAGAGCGTCGCGCAGGCCGCCACCATGCGGGTCATCGCGGCGGCCTACGGCGCGGCGCTGCGGGCCGGCACGCTGCGGGCGGTCAAAGGCGCCTCGGCGGCGCAGCACTTCGGCGTCAACCAGTACGCGTCCCCCGAGGTCGGCGAGGGATTCACCATCTGCTCGCTGCTGCACGTGCCGGTCGGCGTCAGCGCGATGAACTCCGAGGTGAGCACCGACGTGTCCCGGGCCGGTGACCCGGTGCTGGAGAGGTCCCGGATCTGGAACGCCCACTACGCCGGGGTGGTGGCCCGGGACGGCGCCGACGTGATCACGCTGGAGAACTACGCCAGGACCCACGAGGTCGCCGACGGCGCTCTCCGGCCCCGGATCGGCTACTACTTCCAGATGTACGACACCGCCCCGGCGGCCCCGCCGGCCCACACCTTCCACGGTGCCTGGGCGGCGGCGCCGGTACGCGCCGTCGTGGTCGCGGACGCGGCGGTCGCACCCGGTGCGACCCACCGGCCGGTGCGCAACGGGACGAAGACGTTCACCAACCCGCTGACCCTGCCGGTGGCCATCGCGGGCCGGGGCTACTACGCCTTCCTCAGCGGCCGGTTCAAGGACCAGACCGACGCGCAGCTGCAGAGCGCCCACCCGGCCGCCGCCGCGACCGACGCACCCCTGGCCCAACTCCAGGCGGTGCTGCGCGGACTGGCCTACGCGATGCGCCGCGCCGACACCGGCAAGCCCACCCGCCGCGACCTGGTCGACCCCTGGCTGGCCTCCCTGCGAGCCGCCAACGACCCGACAGGCCCGACCGCCCCCCGCAACCGCATCGCGGTGGCCTACACCCTGTCCCGGTTCGAGGCCCTCCCCCTCACCTGACCCGCACGAACGGCTGCCCCACCGGCCTTCCACGACCGGATGACGAGGTCTCCGGCCGCGTCGTCGAGCCGAATCGCGGGTGTGCCGTCGTCCGGGGTGTCGGGCCGGATCCCCGTGCGCCTCGGAGCGGTCGCCGCGTGGACCGTCAGGCCGGTGGCGCTCCGCGGACCGCGGGTCACGGCCGCCAGGTGGTGCGGTGCTCCGACAGGTGGGCGAGGACCGCGTGGTTGGCCTCCCAGCCGTCGGGGAACTTCACGGTGACGCCGAGGCGGACGGGCTCGGAGGAGGGGTGTTCGTCGAGGAGTTCGGCGACGCCGGCGCGGCAGACGACGATGCAGGCGTGGCGGTGGCGCGAGGCGAGCACGCACAGGCGGCCGGTCTCGAGGTGGAAGGCGGTGGCGTCGGGGCGGCCGGAGAGCGGGTGCAGGACGACGGTGACGTCGAACTCCCGGCCCTGGAGCCGGTTCGCGGTGTCGACGGCCACGCCGGCCACGCCGAGGGCGGCCAGCGCGCCGCGCACCGCGGCGGCCTGGTCGCGGTGGGCGGTGCCGACGGCGATCCGGTCGGCGGTCAGCGGTGAGGGGCCGGGGTCCGGGGCGTCGTAGGTGAGGCCGCCGCGATCCAGCAGCCGCCGTACGACCAGGGCGAGCGCCCGTACCGCCTCCGGGTCGGTGCGCGGGGTGTGGCGGGCGGGCAGTTCCAGCAGGCCCCAGCCGGTGGCGGCGGCCTCGTCCAGCACCCGGTCGGGACCCGAGCCGTCGCCGGGCACGCCGAACGCGAGCCGCCGGTCGCCGGGGCCGGTGCCGCTGCGGAACGGGGTGTACGGGTAGAAGGCACGGGAGACCAGCGGCGCCGCGGAGGCGGGCAGCCGCCAGGAGACGGGCAGCCGGTGCTGCGGCAGGCCCGGGTTGTGGGCGAGCAGGGTGACGACGGCGCTGGCCGAGGGGTCGTAGCTCAGCCCGGCCCACTGGTCGGCGGCCACCACGCTGAACGGGTCGAGCTGCCCGGGGTCGCCCACGAACAGCGCCTTCTCGAACAGGCCCGCGACCTGCAGGAGCGCGTCGGAACGCATCTGGTACGCCTCGTCCACGATGGCGTGCCGCCACGGCTCGACGTCCTTGACGTACGCCCACTTCGCGGCGGTCGCGATGACCACGGCGCGGTCCCGGAGGTCGGCGACGGACGTGGACCTGGCCAGTGCGGGGTGCCGGTCGAGCGCCGGGTCGGGCGGCGAGTCGACGCCGTGCAGCCGCCCCACGGGCAGCTCGGGGTCGGCGGTGGCGAGGCGGTCGGCGAGGTCGTCCACCTGGGCGTTGGTCTGCGCGACGATCATCAGCGACTCGCCCGCGGCGGCGAGTTCGCGGGCGGCGCGGACCACCAGAGTGGACTTGCCGGCGCCCGGGGGCGAGTCGACGACGACACCGCGGGCGGGGGTGTGCAGGGTGCTGTGCAGGATGGCGGCGGTCGCCGCGGCGGCTTCGGCGGCGGGGTCGAAGGGGCGGGCGGCGGAGAGCGCCGCGGGTGCGGGGGACGTCTGGGGGCCGTCCGTCAGGGGGGTCACAGGTAGTCCTCGGCGGTCACGGGGTCGGGGGTCTCCCCGGGCACGGGAAGGGCGCGGCCGCCCGCGGGCACCCGGGAGCCGGCGGCGGTGGGGGGCGGGGCCGGGGCGCCGGCGGCGGGTCCGGACACGGGGGCGGGCCCGCCCCCGGCCGGGGCGGCGGGGGGCGGGGTCGCGCCCGGGGGGCCGCCGTGGGTCCAGGGGGTCGCCTCCGGCGCGGGGAGGGCCGGACCGGAGCGCGGCTCGTGCTCGAAGAACGTGAAGCAGACCCGGTCCCCCGCCTCGGGGACCGACCCCTCCTTGGGGGTGCGCCCGCTGCCCATGCCGCCGGTGAGCCGGACGGTGACGTACCGGTCCCGGCCCACCTCCTCGACGGCGACCAGTTCCGCGCTCTGCGCCGCCTTCCCGCCCGGCACCGCCCGGTACGCCTTCGCACCCGGTTCCGCCTGCGGTACGTCCCCGGTGGCGACGGTGACCAGCGGCCGGGGCATCGGGCGGCGCCCCTCGGAGTACGTCATCTCGACGGCGGCCACCTCGCCGCTGAACGCCTCCCCGGCCAGCCGCCGGTCCGCCATGACCAGCGGGTCGTCCAGCGCCTCCTGCGCGAACAGCCTGGCCTGCGCGGTCTCCCGCCCGGCGAGTTTCTGCGCGGCGGTGATCGCGTCGTCCCGCCGGGGCTGCGGCGGCTCCCCGGCGCGGACCCGGTCCCGGTGCCCGGTGAAGGACCACCGGTCCCGCTTCCACCGCTCCGCGACGTGCGCCCCCTCGGGGAGCTCCCGCAGCAGGTCGATGCCGCGCCACACGTCGTCCCAGGTCGGCCGCAACTGGGACGCGACGAGCCGCTCCACCGACGCGGCCGCCCTCGCCACCGCCGGTCCGTCACCCGCCGTACGGGCCTCGTCGTAGCGGCTCATGGCCGGTGCCAGCACGCGGTTGTCGAACACCGGGTCGGTCGCGGGTCCGGCCGGCGGGCTGACCAGCAGGCCGTCGGAGCCGCGCCCGGTCTGCGCGCGGGTGGCGGCGGCGAGCCCGCCGAGTCCGGGCGGCGGGGCGATCCAGCCGAGCAGCGCGCCCAGGTGCCGGTCCTCCATCGCGCTCTGCCCGGAGGCCCAGTGCCGGGCCAGCAGGTCGGTCATCGCGACCAGCAGCCCGCTGCCCGGGGTGCGGGCCCGCTCCGCGTAGTGGGAGAGCCAGCGGCCGAAGAGCGGCACCGGGACCGGCACCGGGTGCGGCGCCTCCGGGTCCTCGACGGTCCGCAGGAAGCGGGTGGAGCGGCCGACCAGCCGGACGAACTCCACCGCCGCGCCGTTGGGCACGACGATCTGCAGCGCGTCCGCGCACACCTCGGCCTCCTCGCGGTTGCGGGTGGCGGGCTCGGTCTCGACGTCGTCGCCGTACGCGTCCAGCAGCGGCAGCAGCACCTCGGCCAGCCCGGCGAAGAAGGCGAACCGCAGCTCCCGGTCCAGCGGCTGGGGTACGACCAGGAGCTCGGGCGCGTCCCGGTCGGTGCCGATCATCGCGCCCAGCGGCGCCCCCGCCTCGCCGGCCGTGGTCAGCGGCACAAACACCAGCGGCCGGTCGGCGACATGCCGGTGCCGTACGGTCGCGGCGGCGACCGCCCGTCCGCCGGCGACCGCCTCGGCGCGGGCCAGCGTTCCCAGCACCGACATCAGGCGGCCCCTTCCTTCGCCGCCTCGGCCAGCGCCTCGGCTCGCAGCTCCGCCGCCCGGCGCAGCGCCGCGACCGCCGGGTCGTCCGGGTCCCCGGCCAGGCCGGCCGCCGCCGCCAGCACGGACTCCACCGTCGTCAGCTCGCCCAGCTCGGCGCGCAGCCCGCGGCCCAGCGCGTCCACCCGGCCGTCGTCCCGGGAGCGGTCCCGGCAGTGGAAGGCCAGCTCGCAGGCGGACAGGCACTCCGGGGCGTACGCGGCCGGCACGGTGTCCACGGCGGCGGACAGTTCGGCCCGCGGGCGCGTCACCGTACGGCCGTCGGCGGCGTACCCGAGGTCGAAGGTGGTGCCCTCGGGGAGCGCGGCGGCGATCTCCTCGATCCGGGTCAGCCGGGCCAGCTGCCGCCGGGTGACGGCGAGCTGCCTGCGGACGTCGACCCGCTCGGCGGTGGGCAGGTTGGAGAAGTCCTTCGGGCACACCAGCAGCACGTCGGTGCCGGTGCGGGCGGGCTCGACGGCGTCGAGCGCGAGCACGTAGACCGCCGCCTGCCGGGCCGCCGCGCCGACCTTCATCGCGTCGGCGCCGCCGTCCAGGATCGGGAAGGACTTGATCTCGACCACCGTCCAGCGGCCGTCCGGCGCTATCGCCACCGCGTCCGGCTCCAGGTAGGCGGTGGAGCCCGCCACGTCCAGGGTGAGCAGGGGGTGGTCCAGCAGCGTCCAGACCCCGGGCGCCGCCTCGGCCAGTGCCATCCGGGTCCGGGCGACCCGGCCCGCGGGCCCGGGGGCGCCGAGGTCGGGCAGCACCGCGGCGCCGCCGTCCTCCTCGGCCGCGACGCCGAGCAGCCGGAGCAGTTCGGCGCAGCCGTCCCGTTTGACCCGCGCCTCGAAGGCGTGGCCGCGGGAAAAGGCGAACCGGGACTGGCCGAACCGGGCGGGCGCCCCCAGCGTCTCGGCGACGGCGCCCTTGTCGATCCCGGCGGCGTCCAGCAGCGCGCGGCGCCGGCAGCCGGGGTTGGCGGCGAGCGCGGCCAGGGCCCGCGCGTCCAGCGGCCGGGCCTCGGTGCCGGGACCGCGCAGCGCGGCCAACCGCTCGCGCAGGGAAGGGTCGTGCGGAGTGCTCACCCGCGAAAGTCTGGCACCTGCCTACGACATCCGGCTGCGACCGGCGTGTTCCCCGCCGGCGACCGGGGAGCCGCCGGGGACGTCGGTACGGCCGGCGGGCACCGGGACAGGGTGCGGGACGGGCTGCGCGACGGCGGCCCCGGGCTGCTCCGCCGCGGGTCCGGGCGCCGCGGCCGCGGCCTCCGGCGCGCTCTCCGCGGCGCTCCCGCCGGTGGTCCCGGCGGCGGCCCCCGCACCCGAGGCCCCCGCGCCGGTGGTGCCTGCCCCGGTCCCCGCGGCCCCGTCCGCGGCGGCCTGCGCCGGGGTTCCCGCCGCCGCGGACGGTCCGGCCCCGGCCGCCGGGTCCGCCGGGCCCGGTCCGGCCCGCACCGCCTCCGCGGCGGGTACGTGTCCCGCCGCGGGCAGGTGTTCCACGGTGCCCGAGCGCTCGGTGCCGAGGGCGTGTCCGCCGCCGGGCACGTGTTCCGCGGCGGCCACGTCGGAGGACGCCGCCACCACCGTGCTCCGCTCCGCCTCCGGCAGCCGCCGCGGGGCGCGCCCGAGGGCGCGCAGCACCCGGGCCTGCGCCTTGTCCGTCAGCCGCAGCGCGGGCCCGGCCAGCAGGAAGCCGAGCGCCATGGTGGCCACCCCGGCGGCGGCGTCCATCAGGTAGTGGTTGGCGGTGCCCATCACGACCAGCGCGGTGACCATCGGGTAGAGCACCCCGAGCGCGCGCACCACGCGGTGGCGGCCGTACCGCCACAGGATGATCCCGCACCACAGCGACCACCCGACGTGCAGGCTCGGCATGGCCGCGTACTGGTTGGTGAGGTGGCCCAGGCCCCGCGGCGCGCTCGCGTCGGTGCCCCACCAGCCGTACGACCCGTACTGCGCCATCGTGTCGATGAAGCCGTGCGCCCCGGGCAGCAGCCGGGGCGGCGCGGTCGGCACCGTGGTGAACCCGACCAGCCCGATCAGCGTGGACATCAGCAGCCAGGTGCGGGCCAGCCGGTAGTGGGTGGGCCGCCGCAGCCACAGCCAGACCAGGATCGACGGCGTGATGACGTAGTGGAGCGAGGCGTACGCGAAGTCGGCCGGCACCCCGAGGAAGGCGTGGTGGGTGAAGAGCCGGTTGAAGAACCGCTCCGGGTCCAGGTGTGTCAGCTGCTCGAAGTGCAGGATGTCCGCGCCGTGCCGTACCGCGTCGTCCACGTCGCCGCGGACCACGAGCCGGGCGGCGGAGTAGAGGGCGTAAATCACCGCGATGAGCGGCAGCTCGGTCCACCAGCGCAGCTTGCCCCGGTACGTGGCGGCCCGCGGCGCGGTGGCGGTGATCGTCATGCGGACGTCTCTCCAGGTTCTCCGTACGAAGGCCGCAGGCGGCGGTCACGGACTTGTGGCGTAGCCTCTACCGTACGACGTACGGTAGACCGTACCGCCACCGCCCTGGAAATTCCGGGGCCGTCCACGATTCGTACGGTGTTCAACGTCCCGGTGGCAGGGTATGCACGCAGCAGCACGCCGCACGCAAGCAGGAGGACGCGCGCCCCGCTCGGCCGGGTTGCCTGCCCCGAGCTCCGTTCCCCGGTCCGCCCGCGGGTTCGATCCACCGGACCGTTCGCAGGACGAGAAAACAAGAGAATCCGATGTCCGTCAGTCAACCGGTCCGTCCGCCGCGGCGGCGCGCACCCCGCAACTCGCTCAACCCGGATCGTATCCTCGACGCCGCCATCACCCTGCTCGACCGGGACGGCCCCGAGGCGTTCACCATGCGCGCGCTTGCCGGGCAGCTCGGTGTCGGCACCATGGCCGTCTACTCCTACTTCAAGGGAAAGGACGAGATCGGCGACGCGGTGGCGCAGCACCTGCTGGAGACGATCGAGCTGCCGCCCGGCGGCTCCCCCGACCCCGGCGGCGAACTGCGCGAGGTGTGCCGCGGGGTCTACCGGCTGTTCACCGAGCACCCCTCCGCGCTGCAGCTGCTGACGCTGCGGCCGGTCCGCGGCGACGACGCGATCACCGTCATCGACCGCATGCTGGGACTGCTGCGCCGCTCCGGGCTGGGCCCCGACGAGGCGGCCCGCGCCCATGTCGCCCTGATGCAGTACACCGTCGGCTCCGCGCTGTGGAGCACCCGGCGCGAGCGGGTGCTGTGCGAGGAGGGCGCCAGGGGCCGGCTGCGCGCCAAGCTCGACGCGCTGCCCGCCGAGCGCTACCCCGCGCTGGTCGCGCTGGCGCCGGAGCTGGTGTGCGCGCAGGGCGAGGGCGCCGCCCAGTACGAGACGGGGCTCGACGCGATGCTGCGGGGCCTGCTGCCGTAGGCGGCGGGGCGGGCCGGGCGGGGGCAGCGGGTCCCGCGGGGCGGGTGCGGCAGGGGCAGCGGGCCCGGCGGGCCGGGGGTGGGTCATGATGGATGCCTTCCGTCACCCCTCTCGTACGAAGGGCCCCTGCATGGCTCCGCGCATCCTCATGGTCCGCCACGGGCAGACGCAGTGGTCGCTGTCCGGACGGCACACCGGCCGCACCGACATCCCGCTGACCGAGGAGGGGCGCCGTACCGCCCGGCTGCTGGGGCAGCGGTTCGCCGCCGCCCCCTGGGACGGGCTGCCCGGCGTCGAGGTACGCACCAGCCCGCTGCTGCGGGCCGCCGAGACCGCGGAGCTGGCCGGCTTCGGCCCGCGTGCCAAGGAGTGGGACGCGCTGACGGAGTGGGACTACGGCGACTACGAGGGCCTCACCCCGGCCCAACTCCAGGAGCTGCGGCCCGGGTTCTTCATCTGGCGGGACGGGGTGCCGGGCGGCGAGCCGCTCGCCGCGGTGGCCGCCCGCGCCGACGAGGTCGTCGCCTGGGCCCGGGGCGGCGCCCACGACGTGCTGGTCTTCGCGCACGGCCACTTCCTGCGCGTGCTCGGCGCCCGCTGGCTCGGCCTGCCCCCCTCCTTCGCGGCGGCCCTGCGGCTCGACCCCGCCTCGCTGTCCATCCTGGGGTGGGCCTACGGCGAGCCGGCGCTGGAGCGGTGGAACGACACGGGGCACATGGGCTGAGCGGGGCTCCGGGCCGCGGGGACCCCGGAGCCCCGCCGCCCGGAGCCCCGCGGCGGGCGCACAGCGCGGCGTGTGTCATATGGTACTAAAAGAGGTCGAACGGACGCACGGCTTCTGTGAAGGAGAACGCCATGACCGAAGCCAAGCCTTCCACCGGCGGGTCCACCGTCGTTCTCGTCCACGGCGCCTTCGCCGACGCCGGCAGCTGGGCCGGTGTCACGGAACGGCTGGTCGCCGCCGGGACACCGGTACGGGCGATCGTCGATCCGCTCCGCGGGATCGCCGCCGGCTCCGCCTACGTGGCCGACGTGATCGAATAGACGCCCGGTCCGGTGCTCGCCGTCGGACACTCCTACGGCGGCGCGGTCATCACCAACGCGGTTCCGCAGACGAACAACGTGCTCGGCCTCGTCTACGTCGCGGCCTTCGCCCCCGACGAGGGCGAGGTGCTCGGCGACATCGCGGCCGGCTCGAAGGACAGCGTGCTGACCCCCGCGCTCCAGCAGCTCCGGTACCCGACCGGGGACGGCACCGAGACCGCGACGGAGCTGCTCATCGACCCGGCGACGTTCCACGACGTGTTCACCGCCGACCTGCCCCGGCTCCAGTCCGATGTGCTGGCGCTGTCCCAGCGGCCCGTCGCCGCCTCCGCGTTCGGCGACAAGAGCGGCCCGGCGGCCTGGAAGGACCTCCCCGCCTCGGCGGCGGTCGGCACCGCCGACACCGCGGCCGGCGCGGACGCCGTACGGTCCATGGCCGAACGCGCGGGCGCCGACATCACCGAGATCGACGCCTCCCGCGTGGTCATGATCTCCCAGCCCGACGCGGTCACCGACGTCATCCAGCGGGCGCTGGCGAGCGTGGCCTGAGGCCGGGCCCACCGTCCCCCGGGGCCGGGCCGCCGGGGGCCGGAGTGGGACCGCCGGGGGCCGAACAACCCCCGGACGGCGGTCCCGCGGGCCCTGGCGCCGCCCCGCCGGGCGATTCGCCAGCAAACGCCACCCCTTGAGGTGCCGAAGCGGCGTAGCCGTCGGCGCCGGAAGGCGTTGTATGGGGTGAGGCGCCTGACCACACGACGGGGCGCCGTAGGTGATGGTGAGGAGGGTCCGCCGTGGTGGACGCAGAAGCAGAGGTCCCGCACAGTTCGGAACCGGGCACCGAGGTCTCCCCGAACTGCGATCTGGTGAGGGTGCCGTCCCGGCAGGGCCTGGAGGCCGTGGACCTGCTCCGCCTCAGCCCCGGCGGGGTGGGGCCGGTACTGCACGACCGTACGGGCGACAGCCTCTCGTTCCTGGTGCCGCCCGGCACCGCGGACGTCTGGGACGTGCCCGGCAGCTCCTGTGCGTGTCGCACGGCGGAGGGCGAGGCGTCGTCGGGCGCGGGCTGGCTCGTACCGCCGCACACCGACACCGCGGTCACCGACCCGGCGGTGCTGCGGGCGGCGCTCGGCGAGGCGGCCCGGATGCTGCGGCTGGTCGACGGGTTCCACCGGGAACCGCCGGCGGAGGCCGCTTCCGGGTCCGGCTCCGAGCCACCTGCCACGCCCGGGGAGCCTTCCCCTGCCCCTTCCCCCGCCACGTCCGCCTCCGCGCCCGGGGCCGCGCCCCCGTCCCCGGGCGCGTCCGGTTCCGGGCCGCGCCCCGACCCGGGGACATGAGCCCGGGCCCGCCCGCGCGGGTCATCCGGCGGGGCGCCGCGGGCTGATAATCGGGTATGGCCAGAGCGCGTCGTGCCCCCGAGAGCCGCACCGCCGCCGTGGGCGGCGGCCAGGCCGAGCTGCGCGGGGATCCGGACCGTCCGGCGGGGTGGATGCTGCTGGTGGACGGCGCGCCGCAGTCGTACGTCGACCTGGCCGACCCCTCCCACCTCGGGTTCTCCTACCAGCGCAGGCTCGGGCACGTGGTGGACCTGGTCGCGCCCCCGGGGCGGCCGGTGCGGGTCGTGCACCTGGGCGGTGGGGCGCTGACGCTGGCCCGCTACACCGCCGCCACCCGCCCGCGCTCGGCCCAGACCGTGATCGAGGTCGACACCGAGCTGACCGAGCTGGTGCGGCGCGAGCTGCCCTGGGACCGCGGCTGGCGGATCAGGGTGCGCGGCGGCGACGCTCGGGCCGGGCTGGCGAAACTGCCCGACGCCTCGGCGGACCTGGTGATCGCCGACGCGTTCGCGGGCGCCCGCACCCCGGCCCATCTGACCACTCTGGAGTTCCTGCACGAGGTCCGCCGGGTGCTGCGCCCCGGCGGCCACTACGCGGCCAACCTCACCGACGGCGGCGCCCTCGCCTTCGCCCGCGGCCAGGTCGCCACCGCTCGGGCCGTGTTCCCCGAAGTGGTGCTCGCCGTCGAGCCCGCCGTGCTGCGCGGCAAGCGCTTCGGCAACCTCATCCTGTGGGCCGCGGCCCTTCCGCTGCCGCTGGCCGCCTTCACCCGGCTGCTGGCGACCGACCCGCACCAGTCCCGTACCGAACACGGCCCCGCGCTGGCCGACTTCACCGCGGGCGCCCCCGCGGTCACCGACGCGACGGCCGCCGCGTCCCCGAAGCCCCCGAGGGACACCTTCGGGTAGGGCCCGGCCGGCACGGACGCCGCCCATGCTGCCGGGTGGCCGGGTGGCCGGGTGGCCGGGTGGCCGGTGCCGGACCGGGTACGGCCGGCGCCTCGGCGGTCCGTCCGGCCGGCCGTGACCGGGCGGCGCCCTTCGCGGCGCGTGGCCCGGCCGGGCGGCGCCAGGGCCTGCCGTTCGGGCCTGCGCGGTGTCGCGGGCCCCGGCCCGCGCGCCTGCCGCGCTCCCGCCGGTCGCCGACGCACGGCGTCGCCTTCCTCCCGGCCGTGCGGCCGCAACGCGCCGGACCCCGGCTCCCCGATCCGCGGAGACCCGAACGGCAGGCCCTAGTTCTCGTACGTCTGAACCGACGGCGGGTGGCCGTTCCAGGTGCAGAAGAGGGAGCCGGCCGCCGAGTTGTCCGCAGAGGTGAAGGTCACGCGGAGCCAGCCGGACTCGGTCCAGACCTGCATGCGCCAGCCGGCGGCCGGGACGGCGGTGACGAGGGAGGCGGCGCCGCGGGTGAGCGAGAGGACGACCCGGCCGCCCCGGACGGTGTAGCCCCGCACGTCGCCGATGGCGGCGGCCGGGTGGGTCTTCGGGGGACGCGGAGCGGCGGCGGTCGTCGTGGCCGGCGGCGGGGGAATGGCGGGGCGCGGGCTGTGGGTGGAGGAGGCGGCCGGCGGCGCGGTGGCGGCGGCCGGCGGTGTCGTGCTGACCGGCAGCGCCCGCGGCAGGTCGTACGCGGTGCTCCGCAGCACGGAGTGCACGCCGACCCACGACAACGTGGCCGCCCCGGCGGTGGCCACCACCCAGGCGACGCCGTGAAGCAGTCCTCGGTACACCCGCCTCATAGTGCCACCGCCGAGCTCCGGCCCGCGCGCCCGGAACGCCACCGTCCCCCGGGGGCGGGACCTGGCGGCGCGCACCGCGGCGTCCCGGGGGCTCCGGGGCCGCGTCCCGGACGCCGGCGGACGCCGCGGAGCGGACGCGCTAGGTTGCCGGGCATGGCAAGTGTGCTCGTCGTGGAGGACGACCCGTTCGTGCGGTCGGCGCTGATCCGGCATCTGACGGAGGCGGCGCACGCCGTGCGGGGTGTGGGGACGGCGCTGGAGGCGCTGCGCGACGTCGCGCAGGTGGGGTTCGACGTGGTGATCCTGGACCTGGGGCTGCCGGACCTGGACGGGTCGGAGGCGCTGAAGATGCTGCGCGGGCTCAGCGACGTACCGGTCATCGTCGCCACCGCCCGGGACGACGAGGCGGAGGTGGTGCGGCTGCTGAACGCCGGCGCCGACGACTACCTGGTCAAGCCGTTCTCCGTCGAGCACCTGTCGGCGCGGCTGGCCGCGGTGCTGCGGCGGGCGCACGCGCGGGGCGGCTCCGCGGCAGCGGTGGGCGCGCCGATCCGGGTCGGCGGCCTGGAGATCGACGTGCGGCGCCGGCTGGCGACCCTCGACGGCGCCGGACTCGACCTGACCCGCAAGGAGTTCGACCTGCTGGCGTTCCTCGCCGCGCGGCCCGGCGAGGTGGTGGCCCGGCGGGAGCTGCTCGCCGAGGTGTGGCAGCAGACCTACGGCGACGACCAGACGATCGACGTCCATCTGTCGTGGCTGCGGCGGAAGTTGGGCGAGACGGCGGCGCGGCCCCGCTATCTGCACACGCTGCGCGGGGTGGGCGTGAAGCTGGAGCCCCCGGTATGAGATGGGCACTGGTGCGGGTCTGCCTCGCCGTCACCGCGATGGTGGTCATCGCCTTCGCGGTCCCGCTGGGCCTGGTCGTCAGGGAACTGGCCAGGGACCGGGCGCTCACCAACGCCGAACGGCAGGCCGCCGCGGTCGCGCCCGCGCTGGCGATCACCACCGACCGCGGCCGGTTGGAGCTGGCGCTGGCCACCACGCAGGCGGGCGCCGAGCGCCGGATCGCCCTGCTGGTGCCGGCCGCCGCGTCCGCCGCCGCGGTGGACCTCGGCCCGCACCGGGTCGGCCGGGCCGTGCTGGAGAGCGTCTCCGCGCGGGGCGAGGCGGCGACCGTCCGGGTCCCCGGCGGGCTGGCCCTGCTGCGGCCGACCGCCGTCAGCTCGGGCCGGATCGCCGTCGTCGAGGTCTACGTGCCCGACGGTGACCTCACCCACGGTGTCGCCGCCGCCTGGCTGATCCTGGCCGGCGTGGGGCTCGGCCTGGTCGTCGCCTCGGTGGCCGTCGCGGACCGGCTGGGCAGCCGGACGGTCCGGCCCGCGGTGCGGCTGGCGGGCGCCGCCCGCCGGCTGGGGGAGGGCGACCTCGGGGTCCGGGTCCCGGAGGCGGGACCGGCCGAACTGCGGGCCGCCGCCGCGGCCTTCAACGCGATGGCCGACCAGGTCGTACGACTGCTCGCCGCCGAGCGTGAGTTGGCGGCGGACCTGAGCCACCGGCTGCGGACCCCGCTGACCGTGCTCCGGCTCAACGCCGCCTCCCTCGGGGACGGCCCGGCCGCCGACCAGACCCGGGCCGCCGTCGACCAACTGGAGGGCGAGGTGGACCAGATCATCCGTACGGCCCGCGAACACCGCACCCCCGCCGCACTGTCGCCCGGCTGCGACGCCGCCGAGGTCGTGCTGGAACGGATGGCCTTCTGGTCCGCGCTCGCGGAGGACGAGGACCGCGAGGCCAGGACCGCCGGCGCCGACCGGCCGGTCCGCGTCCCGGTGGCCCGCGCCGAACTCACCGCCGCCCTCGACGCCATGCTCGGCAACGTTTTCCGGCACACCCCCGTCGGCACCGCCTTCGCGGTCGACGTCCACAGCTCCGACGAGACCGTCGTCGTCCTGGTCTCCGACGCCGGCCCCGGTGTCGCCGACCCCGCCGCCGCCGTCCGCCGCGGCCACGGGGACGGCGGCCGGGGCTCCACCGGCCTCGGCCTCGACATCGTCCGCCGGGTCGCCGAGTCCACCGGCGGCGACGTGGCGATCGGCCGCAGCGTGCTCGGCGGCGCCGAGATCCGGGTCCGGCTGGCCCGCGACCTCCGCGAGCCCCGCGACCTCCGCGAGCCCCGCGCCGCCGGCGCCCCCCTGCCGCCCTCCTCCGGCCACCGCCGTATCCCCCTCAGGCGCCGCCACCGCTGACCCCGCCGGGCGCCGCGGGACGGCGGTCCGCCGCCGGGATCCGCCGGCGGCGCCCGCACGGCCCGGTTGGAGGGTCAATTGTGGCGAGGTGTCCGGTCCGCTCGTAGCTTCGAAGCGGCGGGCCCGTCCGGTACGCCCTGGCACGCCACCGGAAACGGCATGACCAGACGTCACGCGAAACGTCACGAGAAGGACGCCATGAGAAAAGGGAAGCGGGTCTGCTGATGCGCGAGCTACGGCGATGGCGGCGGGCGGTGGGGACGGCGGCGGGTCTGGCCGCGGTGTTCGCACTGGCCGGGGCGAGCCCGGCCGCGGGGGCGGAGCGGACGGTCGCCGCGGGGGAGTCGATCCAGGCGGCGATCGACGCGGCCGGGCCGGGGGACACGATCACGGTCGCCGCCGGCACCTACCGGGAGAACCTGAGGATCACCACGCCGGACCTGACGGTCCGCGGCGCCGGCGCCGACCAGGTGGTGCTGGAGCCGCCGGCCGCGCCGAGCCCGGCGGCCAAGGCGGCCGACGCCTGCGCCGACGTCGGGATCTGCGTGGCGGGTACGCAGGACCGCCCCCTGACCGGGGTGCGGATCGAGGCGCTGACCGTCACCGGCTTCGCGAGGTACGGCATCGCGGGCACCGGGACCGACGCGATGACCGTGCAGGGGGTGCGCGCCGACGGCAACGGCCAGTACGGGATCGGGCAGCAGAAGTCCGTACGCGGCCGGCTGGTGGGCAACGCCGCCCGGGACAACGGCGAAGCCGGCATCTTCCTGGCCAACACCGTCGACGAGGAGGGCGGCGCCCTCGACACGCAGGGCGCCGTGGTGAGCGGCAACGCGCTGACCGGGAACAAGACCGGGGTCGTGCTCCGGCGGGTCCGCAACCTGACCGTCCAGGCCAACGCGGCGAGCGGCAACTGCGCCGGGATGTTCGTCGTCGGCGACGAAGGGCTGCCACGCGCCGGCCACCTGTCCGTACGGGACAACTCGGTGACCGACAACACCCGCTACTGCCCCGCCGGCAGCCGCCTGCCGTACGTCCAGGGCGCCGGCATCGTGCTGACCGGCGTGGAGGACACGACGGTCGAGCGCAACACCGTCGCCGGCAACACCGGGGACTCCACGATGTCCGGCGGAGTGGTGTTCTTCCGCAGCTTCGTCGGCGTGCCCAACACCGACAACACCGTCCGGGACAACGTGCTGGCGTCCAACGGCCCGGCGGACATCGCCGGCTGGGACGCCGGGACCGGCAACAGCGTCACCGGCAACGTCTGCCGGGTCTCGCTGCCCGCCGGCCGGTGCTGACCGGCCCCACCCGGGCGGCACCCGGCGACGCGACACCCCACCCCGTCCACACCCCGAAGAGAAAGGCGGCCCGATGACGACCGCGCCCGCCAAGTCCCCGACCGCGACCGCGCAGCCCGCAGGCGAACCGGCCGCGCCCTCCTCGCCCCAGCCGGCCATGCGCCTGCGCGAGATCGTCTTCGGCGCCGCTGCGGCCGCCGCGGTGCGCGCCGCGGCCACCCTCGGCCTCGCCGACGCGCTGGACCCCGGCACCCCGGCGACCGCGGCCGAACTGGCCCGCCGACTGGACGTCCAGGCCGCGCCGCTGCGCCGGCTGCTCGGCGCCCTGACCAGCCACCAGGTCTTCGCCGAGACCGGCGACGGCCGCTTCGCCCACACCGAGACGTCGCTGCTGCTGCGCGAGGACTCGCCCGGCAGCCTGCGCCACATCGCCCTGTGGTGCACCGAACCGTGGACCTGGCAGGTCTGGCCGCGACTGGCCGACGCGGTCAGGACCGGTACCGGCGTCTTCGAGGACGCCTTCGGCAAGAGCTTCTTCGACTACCTGCACAGCGAAGGCGGCGAGTCCGCCCGGGTGTTCGACCGGGCGATGACCTCCTCCAGCCGGCAGGCCGCCCAGGACCTGGCCGCGTACGTCGACCTCACCGGCGTGACCAGCGTCGCCGACATCGGCGGCGGCCAGGGCTTCGTGCTGGCCGGGCTGCTGGAGCGCGACCCGGGGCTGCACGGCACGCTGCTCGACCTGCCCGCGGTCGTGGCGAACGCCGACCCCCGGCTGCGCGAGGGCGGTTCGCTGGCCGACCGGGTCCGGCTGGTGCCGGGCGACTGCCGGGCGGCGATCCCGGTCGAGGCCGACCTCTACGTCATCAAGAACATCCTGGAGTGGGACGACGACAGCACCCGCGCGACGCTGCGCAACGTGGTGACCGCCGCGGCCCCCGGCGCCCGGGTCCTGGTGATCGAGAACCTGGTGGACGACAGCCCCTCCATGCGCTTCACCACCGCCATGGACCTGCTGCTGCTGCTCAACGTCGGCGGCGCCAAGCACTCCGAGGCGAGCCTGACCGCGCTGCTGACCGACGCCGGCCTCGCCGTCGAGGAGGTCCGCCCGGTCAACGGCTATCTGCACGCCTTCGAGGCCGTGGTCGCCGGCTGACCGGCCGGCGGCCGGCACACAGCGGTCCGCCCGTACCCCCGCGAAGGGGGGTACGGGCGGACCTCGTTCGACGCCGCCGGCCGGTCAGCGCTGCCAGCGGTAGAACTCCTGGGCCATCGCGTCCTGCGGCCCGCGCCAGGTCCGCGGGTCGTACGCCTCGATGTACGCGGTCAGGTTGTCGCTGATGCCGCGGAACTCCGGGTGGTCCTTCAGCCGGGCCACCTCCGGCCCCGGCGGCCGTTCCGCCTCGATCAGGTGCAGGTACAGGTCGCCGAACTGGAACAGGCTGCGGCCGGTCACCCCGATCAGGCCCGGCAGTTCGCCCTCGTCGGAAGCGGCGAAGGTGGCCGCGATGTCCGTCGCGGAGCCCGGCTTCATGCGGGCGACGATGAGTGAGCGGTGCATGCGGTCACCTCCCGCCGGCGGCCACGGTGGCCGCGTGCTGCTCCACCTGCCGGCGGATGCGTTCCATCTGGACGGCCGAGTTGCGGTTGATGTGCGCGGTCATGCCGGCGTCGTCCACCGGGGCGTCGGGCTTCATCGCGAAGTCCTGCAGCCAGCGCAGGGAGGTGCCGCCGGGCACCTCCTCGTACTCCCAGCGGATGTTCATGTGCGCGAAGGGGCCGGTCTCGACCCGGCGGGCCTCCACCGTCCACGACTCGCGGTCCGCCTCCCGCTCGGAGACCCAGCTCCACACGGTGCCGTTCTCGTCGGGATGCATGGTGAGCCGGAAGGTCACCGTGTCGCCGTGGCGTTCGAGGATCTCCACGGAGGCGTACTCGCTGAACAGCTCCGGCCACTTCTCCAGGTCGTTGGTCAGCTCCCAGGTCAGCTCGCGGGGGGCGGCGATCAGGATGCGGTTGTCAGTGCGTCCGGTCATGGTTCAGACTCCTGCGGTCAGCTGGGCGTTGACGTTTTCCAGGAAGGCACGCGGGGTCTTGCAGGTCTCCGCGTCCTCGCCGATCGGGCGCTCGTAGCGCTTCTCCAGCTCGGCGACGATGCCGAGCAGGCCGAGCGAGTCCAGTTCGAACTCCTCGAAGGTCGCGTCGGGCCGGCCCGCCATGTCCTGCGGGTCCACCGAGACTCCGGCGCGACCCTTCATCAGGGCGGCGAGTTCCTCGTACGTGACGGGTGCGTTCATCGGTTGCCTCTCCTTCTGGGGTGGGGCTCGGGGGCCCGGGCCGCCGGGGACGCGGCGGCCCGGGGGTCAGCGCTCGTCGCCGTGCCCGCGCCGCAGCACCAGCGCCGAGTTGCCGCCCATCAGCCCGCGGCTGAGGACGAGCGCGGTGCGCAGGGGCGCGGTACGGGCTTCGCCGGTGACGATGTCGAGGTCGTGCCGTACCTCGGCGACATTGGGCGTCGGCGGCACCACCCCGTGTTCGAGGGCCAGCACCGCGGCGGCCACGTCGAGCGCCCCGGCGGCGCAGTAGGCCCGGCCGAAACCGGACTTGGGCGCGGTGACGGGCACGGTCGCGGCCCGCGGGCCGAGCGCGTCGGCGATGGCCAGCGCCTCGGCCCGGTCGGCGTCGGGCACCGCCAGCGCGTCGGCGAACACCACGTCCACCTCCTCGGGCCGGCACCCCGCCTCCGCCAGCGCGCCGTCGATCGCCCGCGCCAGGCCCTGCCGGGACCGGTCCCAGCCGCCGGTGCCGGTGAAGGTCGAGGCGTGCCCGGCGACCACCGCGCGGGCCTTGGCGCCGCGCCGCGCCGCCGCCTCCTCGTCCTCCACCACGAACATCGCGCCGCCCTCGGCAGGCGCGAAGCCGCAGGCGTCGGCGGTGAACGGCAGATAGGCCCGGCGCGGGTCCGCGGACAGGCTGAGCTCGCGATAGCCGAGCTGGCACACCACCGAGTACGGGGCCAGCGGCGCCTCGGTGGCGCCCACCACCATCGCGTCCGTACCGCGCCGGATGGTGCGGCAGGCGTGCGCGAAGGCGTCCAGGCCGCCGGGTTCGTCGTCGGCCAGCACTCCGCAGGGGCCGCGGAAGCCGCCCCGGATGGAGATCTGGCCGGTGCTGGCCGCGTAGAACCAGGCGATGGACTGGTAAGGGCCGACGAACGACGGCCCCTGGCCCCACAGCTGCTGCAACTCGGCCTGCCCGAAGGCGCCGCCGCCGGAGCCCGCCGCGGTGACCACGCCCACCGCGTAGGGGCGGTCCGGGTCGGCCGCCAGCCGGGCGTCGGCCAGGGCCAGTTCGGCGGCGGCCATGGCGAAGTGGGTGAAGCGGTCGGTCTGGACGAGGAAGCGGCTTTCCACCACCGCCTCCGGGTCGAAGCCGGCCACCTCGCCGGCCACCCGCAGCGGCAGGTCGGCGCAGCCCTCCCGGGTGACGGGTCCGAGCACCGCGGTGCCCATCTGGACCGCCTTCCAGAAGGCGTCGGTACCGATGCCGTTGGGCGCGATCACGCCGAGCCCGGTGACCACCGCCCGGCGCGGACCGCGTGAGCCGCGTGAGCCGCGCGAGCCGCGCGAGCCGCGTGACCCCGGTGACCCCGGCGAACCGGCCGAGTCCGGTGCCCCCGGTGACCCGGCAGAACTCCCCTGCGGGACGGCCCCGTTCATACCCTGCTCCTCTCCGGCCGGGCGAGCACCACCGCGGACTGGAAGCCGCCGAACCCGCTGCCCACCGACAGCACCGACCGCAGCCGGGCCTGCCGCGCGGTCCGCGGCACGTAGTCCAGGTCGCACTCCGGGTCCGGCGTCTCGTAGTTCGCGGTGGGCGGGATCACGCCGTTGGCCAGCGCCAGCGCGCAGGCGGCGAGTTCGATCGCGCCGATGGCGCCGAGCGAGTGCCCGACCATCGACTTGATCGAACTCATCGGCACCGCGTGGGCGTGCTCGCCCAGCGACCGTTTGACGGCCGCGGTCTCGTGCCGGTCGTTCTGCTTGGTGCCGGAGCCGTGCGCGTTGACGTAGTCGACACCGGTCGGGTCGAGCCGGGCGTCGGCCAGCGCGTGGTCGATCGCCCGGGACATCTCCAGTCCCTCGGTGGTCAGCCCCGTCATGTGGTGGGCGTTGCCGAAGGTGGCGAAGCCGCGCAGTTCGCAGTGGATCCGGGCGCCCCGGCGGCGGGCGTGCTCCCACTCCTCCAGCAGCAGCACCGCGCCGCCCTCGCCGAGTACGAAGCCGTCCCGTTCGGCGTCGAAGGGACGGGAGGCGTGCGCCGGGTCGTCGTTGCGGGTCGAGGTGGCCTTGATCGCGTCGAAGCAGGCCACCGTGATCGGGGAGATCGGGGAGTCGGCGGCGCCCGCCACGATCACGTCGGCCTTGCCCTCCTGGATCAGGTGGAAGGCGTGGCCCACCGCGTCCAGACCCGAGGTGCAGCCGGTGGAGACGGTCTGCACCGGTCCGAACACGCCCAGGTCCTCGGCCACCTCGGAGGCGAGCGCACTGGGCTGGAAGGCCCGGTGCAGATGCGGTCCCGCCCGGGTGTGGTCCACGTCCCAGCGGCTGCCGCCGCCGCTGACCGCCACATAGTCGCGCTCCAGCCGGGTGGTGCCGCCCACCGCCGAGCCGAGCGAGGTGCCGACCCGCCACGGGTCGGCCGCCGCCAGGTCCAGGCCGCTGTCGGCGACCGCCTCGCGGGCCGCGGCCAGCGCGAACCGGATGTAGCGGTCGGCCGGTTCGGCCCGCTCCGGGCCGGGCCCCGCCGCCGGGGCGTCGAAGTCGCACTCGGCGGCGATCCGGGACCGGAAGCCCGCCGGGTCGAAGAGGGTGATGCCCCGGGTCGCGGTCCGGCCGGCGGTGAGCAGGTCCCAGAAGGCCGGCACACCGATGCCGCCGGGGGCGACCACCCCCAGCCCGGTGACCGCCACCCGCCGGTTCACGCGCGGGCCCCGGCCGGGTCGGGGGGCGCTCCCGCCCCCGCCTCGGCCGCTTCGGTGAGCTCCGTGTCCACGTGCCCGAGTTCCGGCCGGGGCGCCAGCGGCCCCAGGTGGAAGACCATCCGTGCCTCGGTGTCGCCGACGTTGCGGAACCGGTGCCGCTGGTCCACCGGGATCAGCAGGCCCTGGTCCGGGCGCAGCGGGTGGCTCACCCCGTCGAGGTCCACCTCCAGGTGCCCGCTGACGACGTACACGAACTCCTCGGAGTACGGGTGGTAGTGCTCCCCGATCCGCTCCCCGGGCCGGATCAGCGCCATCCCCATGAACCCGCTGGTCGCTCCGACCGTCGCCGGAGTGAGCATGGCCCGCAGATCACCGCCGCGGCGGCGGTTGGGAGTGGTGTCGTCCAGGTGGACGATGAGGGGTTGCCGTTCGGTCATGGCTGCTGCTCCTGGGGGGTGCGAGGCGCTGGGCGCCGGTCGTTCCGGGGACGGGGTCAGGCGAGGGCGGAGGCCGGGGCGGAGGTGCGGTCGGTGATCGGCGACATCGCCCGGCCACCGCGCGCCACCGCGCCGGCGCCGGCGCCGGCCCGTACGTCCACCACCCGGACCAGCACGTCACCGCGCTGGAAGACGGTGCTCGCCACGATCGGCTGACCGGGGTCGGCCGCGGCCTCCGCGTCGAGGGCGGCCAGCCGGCGCGCCTCGGCCGGTCCCTGGGAGCCGTCGACGGGGTGGACGAAGGCGTGCCTGACCACGTCGGAGGGCCGGTGGCCGCCCGCGGTCCGGTCGCCGGCGGCGCCGGTACCGGCGGCCGACCGCCGGGCCGGGTGCGCGTCCGGGCCCGCGTCCGGGCCCGCGTCCGGGCCCGCGTCCGGGCCCGCGTCCGGGCCCGCGTCCGGATGTGCGGCGGGATGTGCGGCGGGATGTGCGGCCGGGCCAAAGGCCGGCACGTGTTCGACGGCAGGCAGCGCCGCCCGTGCGAAGAAGGCCCGCGCCGACGCGCCGTCGGTCAGGTCCCGCCGTTCCTCCAGATACGGGTTGATCGCCTCCTCCACCGCTTTGACCTCGGGCTGGGCGGCCACGTGCCGGAGCGCGTTGCCGAGGTCGCCGGTCACCTCGACGGCCCGCACCACCCGGTTGCCGTCCATGAACAGCGAGGTCCGCAACAGCCGTGTGGCGTCGTCCACCTGGGCCTGCGGCGACCGGTAGCCGGCCAGGATGCGGGCCACCTCCGGCTCGCTGCCCGGTCTGACGGTGAAGGTGATCGCGTGCCGGACCACCCCGCCGGAGCACAGCGGCGGCGCGGGGAGCGGGTCGACCGCCGGTGTCTTCGCCGCCGAGGTGCCCCGCGCCGCCGCGGCGGTGGCGCCCGCCGGACGCGCCCCGCCCTCCGGCGTCTCGGCGACCACGACGTACCGCAGCGAGGTGGTGTCCCGTACGCAGTCGTGCAGCGGCTCGACCATCGCGCGGTGGGCGGCGCTCTCCACCCACTCCAGGAAGGACGCGCTGTCCTCCCACTCGCTGGTGATGAGCCACTGGGAGGAGTTGCCCAGCGACTGGCACAGCTGGTCGCTGACGTGGCCCGGCACGGCCGCGACCTGGTGGCGGATCTTCTCGTACGCGGCCAGGAACGCCTGGTCCTGACCGTCGAGGACGTCCAGCTGCAATATGACCCGCAGCCGGGTGAGGGGGGGCGCGGTGGCCGGCGGGGTGTGCCGGTCGTCAAGGGTCGTCACGGGAAGGGTCCTCTCGGATACGGGATCGGCACAGCGCCGGACGCATGCCTCGCGCATATGCGGCGAGCTGCCCGGCTACCGTCATGCTCACGTGAAGCCGCCCGGTGCGCACGGCGCGTGACGCGAGCGGGTGAAGACCCCGCCGTTGCGCGCCCCGGAGGCGGCCGGCAGGGAAGAGACAGCCCATGACCCTCACAACCGACGAGCGTGTGCCCGTCCTGATCGCCGGCGGCTCCCTGGTGGGGCTGTCCGCGTCGCTGTTCCTGGGACGCCTCGGCGTCGAGCACCTGCTGGTGGAGCGGCACTCGCGCACCTCCCGCCACCCCCGGGGGCGCGGCAACAACGTCCGCACGATGGAGCTGTTCCGGGCCGCCGGGGTGGAGCCGCAGATCCGGGCCGCCGCCTCGGTGCTGGCCGGCAACCACGGCATCCTGCAGGCCGACACCCTGACGGGCGCCGACCAGGAGTGGCTCTTCAGACAGATCGACCCGGGCGGCACGCTGGACCGGATCAGCCCCTCCGGCTGGTGCCTGTGCAGCCAGAACGACCTGGAGCCGGTGCTGCTGCGCAACGCCCGCTCGCTCACCGGCGACATCCGCTTCGGCACCGAGCTGATCTCCTGCGAGCAGGACGCCGACGGGGTGACGGCCGTCATCCGGTCCCGCGAGACCGGCCGGGACCGTACCGTCCGGGCCGACTACCTGATCGCCGCCGACGGACCGCGCAGCCCGGTACGCGAGCGGCTCGGCATCGCCATGACCGGCCCCGGCGACCTGTTCCACAACGTGAGCATCACCTTCCGCGCCAAGCGGCTGGCCGACGCGGTCGGCGACCGGCGGTTCATCGTCTGCTACCTGACCAACCCGGCCGGCCCCGGCGCGCTGCTCCCGGTGGACAACGAGCAGGACTGGGTCTTCCACGCGCCGTGGCGGCCCGACGACGGCGAGACCCTGGAGGACTTCACCGACGAGCGGTGCGCCGAGCTGATCCGCACCGCGACGGGCGTGCCCGGCCTGGAGGTCGAGATCACCGGGAAGGCCCCCTGGCACGCCGCGGAGCGGGTGGCCGAGCGCTACGGACGGGGCCGGGTGCTGCTGGCCGGCGACTCCGCCCACGAGATGTCGCCGACCGGCGCGTTCGGCTCCAACACCGGCATCCAGGACGCCCACAACCTCGCCTGGAAACTCGCCGCCGTGCTGGCCGGCTGGGCCGGACCCGGTCTGCTGGAGACCTACGACGCCGAGCGCCGCCCGGTCGCGGAGGCCACCGCGGCGCGGGCCTCGGCCCGATCCGCCGAACACCGCCATCCGGGGTACGACGTCGGCCCGGCCGTCGGCCGGCAGGCCGGGATGCTCGCGGTGGTACTCGCCTACCGCTACCCGGCCGGCGCCGTCGAAGGCGTCCCCGCGGACGCCGCCGCCCTCCCGGAGGAGTTCAGCCCGGTGGGCCGGCCGGGCGGCCGGGCCCCGCACCAGTGGGTGCGGCGCGGCGGCGAACGGCTGTCCACGCTGGACCTCTACGAGCGCACCCCGGTGCTGCTCAGCGGCCCGGCGGGCGGCGCCTGGCGCGCCGCGGGCCGGCGGATCGCCGAGCGCACCGGCATCCCGCTGGTGTGCTACGGCATCGGGCACGACCTGCACCCCGAGGACGGATCGGCGTGGGCGCGGCTGCACGCCGTCAGCGACGAGGGCGCGGTGCTGGTCCGTCCCGACGGGTTCACCGCGTGGTGCTCCGAGGGCGCGGACGCCGACCCGGAACGGACCCTCGGGGAGGTGCTGGACCGGGTGCTGCGGCGGGTCTGACCCGCGGGGCGGCTCACCCGACCGGGCGGGGAGTGGCTGGCGGGGGGTCCGCCGGCCAGGGGAGCCGCCGGGCCCTACGGACGTCGCGTACGGCCCGGCGGCTCGTCCGTCCCCGGGGTCAGCCGGTCACCCGGTAGCGCCCGCACATGCCGCGCATCATGTGGCCGGGCACATGGCAGTGGTAGAGCCAGTCGCCCGGGTTGTCCTCCCGGTACTCCACGGTCAGCGTGGTGGCGGGACCGAGCACCTGGGCGTCCGTCCAGCCGCCGCCGGCGCGCCAGCGGTGCCCGTGGACGTGGAAGACGTGGAAGGTGTTGCCCAGCGTGCCGACCCGCCAGCGCACCCGGTCGCCCGGCCGCGCGGTGAAGGTGGGCGCGTTGTCCACGAAGGCGCCGCCGTTGCACAGGGACACGTCCTGCGCGAGCGGGGGCGCGTCGGCGGCGGACAGGTCGTGGAAGAACAGCACGAACTCCCGGTCCACCGCCGGGGTGTGCTCGTCGGTCACGGCGATCATGCCGAACAGGCCGAGCTCCGCGCCGATCTCCATCACCGGACCGCCGCCGCGCACGGCCGCCATGTCCATGGCCGGCCCCGAACCCGCCGCCGTGGTCGTGCCGTTGCCCCCGTCCATGCCCGATCCCGATCCGGTGCCGGTGCCGGTGCCGGTGCCGGTGCCGGTGCCCGATCCCGTGGCCGCGCCGTGTGCGGCGCTCTGCGGGGCCGCGTGGTCGTGGTACGGCCAACTCCCCACCGAGCCGGGCGTGCAGAGCCAGGTGTAGGTGTACGTACCGCCGAACGGCACCGCCGTACCCGGCCGGTTGGGGTCGTCGGCCATCCAACTGCCGTCGCTGTCGCCGCCGTAGCGGACCCCGTGCGGGTGCATGCTGTGCGGCCACCCGTAGTGCGCGTCGTTGTTCTTGAAGTGCACCTTGATGACGTCGCCGACCTCGCCGCGGATGACCGGTCCCGGGATGCCGGTGTTGACGCCGACCCCGTACGGGCCGAGGTCGCCGTCCAACGGCCGCTCCCAGCCGGGGGTGCAGGCGCGGTAGCCGATCGCGGGGTACGAGGTCCGGTCGGCGGTGAACGTCATGCCGGTCATGGCGTCGCGGCCGTTCGGCGCCACGTCGTGGACGAACGAGTCGGCCCGGACCCAGTACTCGCGGATCCGCCCGCTGGGCCGGAACCGGTCCTCGGCGAACGGGTCGGGATCCGCGGCGCGCGGACCCGCCGCCGCCGCGGGCACGCCGCCCGGCAGCGTCAGCGCGGCCAGGGCGCCGCCACCGGTCAGCGCGCGCAGCAGGGTCCGGCGACCGCTGCCGGAAGGGGAGGCCGGTACCGGGTTCGGAGCCATGGCGTCCTTTCGGGGAAAGGGAGGGGGAGGCGAGGGGCCGCACTGCTCGTGGTCACCACTGTGGGCGCCATCCGGGACGCCGCGCCGTCCGTCCGGGCCGAGCGGGTGACGCCGGGACCGGCCGGACACCGGTCCGCCGGGCCAAAGGCCTTGGTCGACTGCCGTTCAGGGGACTCCCCTCACCCGGTGGGCGCACCCCGTCCCCCTGCCGGCCCTCCCCGGTGGCGCGCCCGTGGGAAGCCACGGACGGTGAGCACGTCGCCACTGCGCTTTCCAGGGCCGGTACGAAGCCGACCGGCGTACGTCGCGACGGAAGGAACGTCCCCATGCGTACTGCGCGCTCCCTGCTGGCCGGTGCCGCCCTCACCGCAGCTCTCGCCATCGCCGCCCCGGCCGCCCACGCCACGGGTGCCGTCGACGCCTACGACCCGAGCGGACCCGCCGCCTCCTCCGGTGCCGGCCGCGAGTCGGGCCAGGGCGGCTTCGAGAAGGGCAGGGCCGACGGCCAGGAGTCCGGCCAGGAGTCCGGCCGTGACTCCGGCGAGGGCGGCTTCGAGAAGGGCGACGGAGACCGGGCCGGCGACGACGGCGGCTGGCACAAGCCGCACGGCGGCATGCACACCGGTGGCGGCGGCCTCGCCGGCACCGGCGGCAGCGGTCTGGCGGCCGGCTCCGTCCTGCTGGTCGGCGGCCTCGGCGCCGGCGCGTGGGCGCTGCGCCGCCGCAACGCCGCGGCGGGCGGCCCGACCACCGCGTAACGCCGCCGGCGGCGGCGAGCCGGGTCCGCCACCCTTCCGGGCGACCCGGTTTCGCCGCCACCCCGGTGGCGGGCCCTCCGGCACCCTCCCCGGACCCCGCCACCCGGCCCGTCCCGCCACCCGCCGTCCCGCCCCGCGGTCGGCCGTCCGGTCCGCCGTCCGGTCCCGTTCCGCGGCTCAGCCCGGTCTGTTCCACGGTCTGGCCGCGGCCCGCGGCCCGGTCCGTCTCATGGCCCGCCCCGCGGTCCGTTCGGCGGTCCGGTCCGTGGCTCCCGGCCCGGAGGCCGCCCCCACCCTGACAGGGGCCGGCCTCCTCGCCGTCCCGCCCGGGACGACCGCCGCCGCGGGCGGCGCCGCCCGCGGCGGCCGAGGGCGCCCGCGGGTCGGCGCGGACCCCTGGCGGACGGGCGCCGCCGTCACCGCCCCCACCGCCGTCACCGCCCTCACCGCCCCGGATTCCCGCAGCCGTCGAAAGGCATCGCCCCATGGTCGTGCAGTCCCCCCAGCAGGGCGCCGCGCCGGCTCGTGAGAGCCGGCCGCGGCTGCTGCGCTGGGCCACCGCCGCGGTTCTGTTCGGCGGGATCCTGATGTACAACTCGCTGACCCACGCCGAAGGCGAATCCGCCATCGGCACCGGGGTGTTCGCGGCCCCGACCGCCCCGACCGCCCCGGGCGTGCCGGACGACCCGGGCGCGCCGGACGACCCGACCGCCTCCGCCGCGCCGCAGCCGGGCACCCCCGCGCCCACCGGGGGACCGGCGATGGAGCGGTCCGCGCCGACGCTGCTGTCGATCCCCGCCATCGGGGTGAACGCGCCCTTCACCGAGCTGTCCCTCGGCTCCGACGGCCGGCTCCAGCCCCCGCCGGAGGACGACCCCAACCTGGTCGGCTGGTACGGCGACGGTCCGACGCCCGGCGAGCGCGGGGCCGCGATCGTCGCCGGCCACGTGGACACCAAGACCGGACCCGCGGTGTTCCTCCTGCTGTCGCTGCTCAAGCCCGGCAGCGGCGTCGACGTCACCCGGGCCGACAACAGCGTCGCGCACTTCACCGTCGACTCGCTGGCGACCTTCGCCAAGAACGACTTCCCGGACCAGCGGGTCTACGGCGACACCCCGGACGCCGAGCTGCGGATCATCACCTGCGGCGGCACCTTCGACCACGCCAAACAGGACTACAAGGACAACGTGGTGGTCTTCGCCCACCTGGACTCCGGTCGGCAGGACTGACCGCCGCCCGCCGTAATGACCACCGCCGGGCCGCGCCGCCCTGCCCGGCGGGATGAGGCTGCCCGGGGCCCGGCGGGATGAGGCTGCCCGGGCCCGGTGGGGCCGGTGGGCCCGGCTCCGTTGAGCCACGCCTTCCGCTTCCTTGAACCCGCCATAAGAAT
Organism: Streptomyces sp. ITFR-21; assembly: GCF_031844685.1. Classification (NCBI taxonomy): domain Bacteria; kingdom Bacillati; phylum Actinomycetota; class Actinomycetes; order Kitasatosporales; family Streptomycetaceae; genus Actinacidiphila; species Actinacidiphila sp. ITFR-21. The sequence goes on along the minus strand of NZ_CP134605.1, from coordinate 2,011,925 downwards.
CCGCCCCACCGCCGTCAACCCGGCTCCTGTCCGTCGCCCGGTGGCCAGGGTCTTCGTTTGGATCCCCGCGGCGTCGCGGGCCCCGGCCCGCACACCTGCCGCGTTCCCGCCGGTCGGCGACACACCGCGTCGCCTTCCTCCCCGGTCCTGCGGCCGCACGCACCGGCTGACCGCCGCCCCGGGGCGTCCACCCCGGGACCCGCGGGCAGTTCCTCTCCTTCCCCCATGGGAGAGGAGCCGCCCGTGCCGTGTGCGGTGCGGGGGACGGCACCCTCGAACCGCCCCGCCGCACCCGTCCCTTCAGGACGTCCCGGCCTCCTCCGGCACATCCGGCAGGACGTTGTCGCGCGCCACCGCGGCGTACCAGTGCGCGCTCCGCTTCGGGATCCGCCGCTGGGTGGAGAAGTCCACGTACACCGCGCCGAACCGCTTGCTGTAGCCGTACGCCCACTCGAAGTTGTCCATCAGCGACCACAGGAAGTAGCCGCGGACGTCCGCGCCGTCGGCCAGCGCCCGGTGCACGGCGGCGAGATGGCCGTGCACGTAGGCAATGCGCTGCGGGTCGTTGACCGCGCCCTCGGGCGACAGGTAGTCGTCGTAGGCGGCGCCGTTCTCGGTGACCATCGTCGGCAGCTCGGGGTGTTCCCGGCTGATCCGCATCAGCAGGTCGTACAGGCCGGTCGCGTCCACCGACCAGCGCATGGCGGTGGTCTCGCCGGGCGCCAGGTGGAAGGCGACGTGCTCGGAGCCCGGCCACGGCGAGTAGGCGCTGGCGCCGTGGCCGTCGTTGCGGGCCAGGTCGGTGCCCTCGGCGTGCGTACGGCCGTCCGAGACCAGCGTCGGCGTGTAGTAGTTGACGCCCAGCAGGTCGATGGGCCGGGAGATCTCGGCGAGGTCGCCGTCCCGGACCAGCGCCTCCCAGTCCACCAGGTGCGCGGTGTCCGCGAGCAGGTCGGCCGGGTAGTTGCCGGACAGGATCGGGTCGAGGAAGACCCGGTTGCCGACCGCGTCGATCCGGCGGGCCGCGTCCAGGTCGGCCGGCGTCGCGGAAAGCGGCCTGATCTGGTGCAGGTTGAGGGTGATCGAGGTCTGCGCGGCGGCGGGCAGCGTGGCGCGCAGCGCCCCGACCGCCCTGCCGTGCGCGAGGTTGAGGTGGTGCGCGGCCTTCAGCGCCGCCTCCGGGTCGGTGCGGCCCGGCGCGTGCACCCCGGAGCCGTAGCCGAGGAAGGCAGAGCACCAGGGCTCGTTGAGCGTGGTGAAGTACGGCACCCGGTCGCCGAGCGCGCCGCCCACGATGCCCGCGTACTCGGCGAACCGCTCGGCGGTGTCCCGTACCGTCCAGCCGCCGACGTTCTCCAGCTCCTGCGGCAGGTCCCAGTGGTAGAGGGTGGCGACCGGGGTGATGCCCCGGCCCAGCAGCTCGTCGACCAGCTGCCGGTAGAAGTCCAGGCCGCGTTGCACGGCCGGGCCGCGGCCGGTCGGCTGCACCCGCGACCAGGAGACCGAGAAGCGGTACGCGCCCAGGTGCAGGCCGGACATCAGCGCCACGTCGTCGCGGAACCGGTGGTAGTGGTCGGCCGCGATGTCGCCGGTGTCGCCGTTGAGCACCCGGCCGGGGGTGTGGCTGAAGGTGTCCCAGATGGAAGGGGTGCGACCGTCCTCGGCCGCGGCGCCCTCGATCTGGTAGGCGGCGGTGGCCGCCCCCCAGATGAAACCGGGGGGAAAACGGAGCGGGGCCGGGGCCGCACCGGTGGCGGTCTCGGCGCTTTCGGCGCTCTCGGAACGGACAGCTGTCATGGCGGGGGACTCCAGGGGAATCAGGGGGTCGTCGGAGGAAGGGGCCGCGGGCCGGGGCGGCACCGGGAGGCTCAGTTCTTGACCGCGCCGGCGGTGATACCGCCGACGATCTGCCGGCCGAGCACGGCGAAGACCAGCAGCAGTGGCAGCGTCGCCACCAGCGCGCCGGTCACCACCACCGCGTGGTCGATGGTGTGGTCGCCGGAGCCCAGCCCGGCCAGGGCGACCTGGACCGTCGGGTTCTGCTGGTTCAGCGCGATGAACGGCCAGAAGAAGTCGTTCCAGGCCTGCACGAACACCAGCATGCCGAGCACCGCCATGGCCGGCCGGGCGACCGGGAACACCACGTGCCAGATGATCCGCATGCTGTGCGCCCCGTCCACCCGGGCCGCCTCGACCAGCTCCACCGGCAGTGCCTCGCTGAGGAACTGCCGCATGAAGAACACCCCGAACGCGGCCACCAGCGACGGCAGGATCACCGACTGGATGTGCCCGACCCAGCCGACGTCGGTGATGATCTGGTACAGCGGGATCACGGTGAGCTGTGGCGGGATGGTCATGGTCGCCACCACGACGGTCAGCAGGGCGTTGCGCCCCCTGAACTCCAGCTTGGCGAAGGCGAATCCGGCCAGCGTCGCGAACAGCACGGTGCTGAAGGCCACGCACCCGGCCACGATGGTGGAGTTGACCAGGGCGGTGGTCATGTCGACCTGGTCCCAGACGATTCTGAGGTTCGAGATCAGATGGCTGCCGGGCAGCAGCGGCGTCGGCGGGGTGACGATGTCGGTGTCGGTGTGCGAGGCCGCGACCACCGTCCAGTACAGCGGGAACAGCGACAGCAGCGTGGCGACGATCAGGAACAGGTACGCGACCGGGCCGCCGCTCTGCTGCTTGCCCGCGCCGCCCGCGCGCGGCCGGAACCGGCGGCGGGCCGGCCTGGCGGCGGTGGACGGCCGGGACCCCGCGGGCGCCACCGGCTGGGTGAGTTGTGCCATCGGTCAGCCTCCCAGCTTCCGGCGGTTGTTCCGCAACACGAACAGCTGGACGGCGCCGATGAGCAGCAGGATCAGCAGCATGACCCAGGCCACCGCGGACGCCTGCCCCAGCTCGCCGACCTGCCAGCCCTTGTCGTACATGTACAGGCTCAGTGTCTGGTACTGGTGTGCCGAGCCGCCCGAGCCGCTGTTGCCGCCGTAGATCAGCGGCTCGCCGAACAGCTGGGTGGCGCCGATGGTGGAGACGATGATCGTGAAGAAGATCGTCGGCCGGATCGACGGGATCGTCACACTGACGAACTGCCGCCACCGGGAGGCGCCGTCCAGCGCCGCCGCCTCGTACAGGTCGCCGGAGACCGCCTGCATGGCGGCCAGGTAGATGAGCGCGTTGTAGCCGGTCCAGCGCCAGGTCACGATGGAGGAGATCGCGATCTGCGCCGGCCACTTGGACGACGACCACTGCACCGGGTCGACGCCGAGGTGCCCGAGCAGCTGGTTGATCATCCCGTAGTCGGGGTTGAACAGCTGGACGAACACCAGCGACGCCGCCGCGATCGAGGTCGCGTACGGCGCCAGCACCGCCACCCGGAAGAAGCCGCGGGCGCGCAGTTTGTAGTTGAGCAGGTGCGCCAGGCCCAGCGCCATCAGCAGCTGCGGCACGGTGGAGATCAGGCCCAGCGTGAAGGTGTTGCGCAGCGCGTTCCAGAAGAACTGGTTGTCCCACAGCTCGGCGTAGTTGTGGAAGCCGACCCACTGGGCACCGGTGCCGAGTTCCACCTGGTTGAGGGAGAGCCAGCCGGTGTAGATCAGTGGGAAGAGTCCGAAGGCGGCGAAGCAGAGGAAGAAGGGGGCGATGTACGCGTACGGCGACGCCTTGGTGTCCAGCCGGTACAGCTTGCTGCGCCAGCCGGTGGAGTCGCCGTCCGACGTCGCCCTCACGGAGGTGGCCACGAGTGGCGTCCTTCCGGTAGGGGAGCGGGCGAGGGTGTCGAGGGGGCGGGGGTCTTCCGGTCTCGGGAGGGGTCTGCGGGGCGGGGATCCGCGCGGTAACGGTCCGCGCGGCGCGCCGCGCGGCGGCGGCCGGTGCGGGGGCGGACGGCGGCCCGGGGCCGCCCGGCGGAGCGGAGGAACACCGCCGGGCGGCCCGCGGCCGGGGGGTTACTGGTCGCCGACCTTGTCCTTGACCTGGGCCTGGACGTTGGACCAGGCCTTGTCCTTGGAGGTGCCGCGCTGCTCCATGTCGAGCAGGCCGTTCTGCGTGATGGTGTCCTTCACCACGCCGTCGTTCGGGCCGATCGGGGCCGGCTTGATGTCGTTCGCGGTCGCGGTGAAGATCTTGCCGACCGGGGTGCCGGGGAAGTACGCGTTGGTGGTGTTCAGCACCGCCGGGTCACTCAGCGCGGCCTTGTTCGACGGGATGTTGCCGAACTTCTGGAAGACCTTGACCTCCTGCGCCGCGGCGGTCAGCCACTGCGCCAGCGCGGTCGCCTCGGCCACGTGCTTGCCGGACTTGGGCACCGCCAGGAAGGACCCGCCCCAGTTGCCGGCTTGCGGCGGCTGCGCGATGTCCCACTTGCCCTGGTTGGCCGGACCGGAGTTGGTGGCGACCAGGCCGATCATCCAGCTCGGGCAGGCCACGGTGGCGAACTTGTTGGTCTTGAAGGCCGCGGTCCAGGTGTTGTTCGCGTCGAACTGCTGGAGCTTGGCGGTCAGTCCGTCCTGCACCGCGGTGGACGCGATGTCCCAGGCCGTCTTCACCCCCGGGCTGGTGTCGTAGACCAGGTTCCCCGAGCCGTCCGAATACTGGTCGGGCTGGCTGGACAGCACCGCGTTGAACAGGCCGCTGGCGGAGTCGGTGAAGGCCACCCCGGCCGGCGCGTGCGCCTTGAACTGCTTCCCGGCGGTGACGAACTTGCCCCAGTCGCCCGCCCACAGCGCCGCCACCGCGTCCCGGTCGGTCGGCAGCCCGGCCTGCTGGAACAGGTCCTTGCGGTAGCAGATCGCGGTCGGGCCGACGTCCGTGCCCACACCGATGACCTTGCCGTCGGAGGTGGTGGCCTCCTTCTCCTTGTAGTCCAGCCAGGCGCCCGCGTCGAACCCCTTGACCGTATTGAAGTCCACGAACTTCGACGCGTACTGCGGCTGGGTCGCGTTGGCGATGAAGCCGATCTCCAGCGCCTGGATGTCGTCGAGCCCGCTGTTCTGGGTCAGGTGCAGCTTCAGGGAGTTCCAGTACGCCCCGCTGTCCGAGACGTTGTCCTCGATCACGGTGATGTTGGGGTGCAGCGCGTGGTACTCGGAGAAGAGCTTGGCGCCCGTCTTGTCGTCATAGCCGAACGAGCCGAAGTCACCGATGTGCAGCGTGATCTTCTCGTTCGCGGCGGCCTTGCCACCGCCGCTGCCGGAGTCCTTGCTGTCGCTGCTGCATCCGGTGATCAGGGTCGCGCAGGCTGCGAGACCCGCGACCGCGATGACGGCGGTCTTGCGGGTTCTGCCGGAAGTGCGCATTCCACTCTCCTTGTCAGGGTGGGTCGGCGTGCGGGTGCTGCTGGGTGAGCCGGGTGAATCGGGTGGTGCACCGGCATGGGAGCTGTGGGAGCGCTCCCATTGCGCTTTCCGGAACAGTCACGCCTCAGGGGGGGCAGTGTCAAGACATGAAGTCGATTTCGTTGCCGGAACGTGTCCGGCGCTGACCAGGGATCACTTCTTGAACACAAGTACTCTCCGGTACCGCGCCGGGCGCCCGGTTCAGATGTGCGGCGCGTCGTACCGCTGACCGGCCCGGTTGCCTGGGCCTTGTATCGTGGGAGCGCTCTCAAGCGCCCTCGGAAGCGTACGCGGCGGGCGCTAAGGTGGCGCGACAGAGCCAGCAGGAGGCGGAAGTGGCCATGAACGGGCGGCACAGTGGACGGCCCACTCTGGAAGAGGTGGCCGTACGCGCCGGGGTGGGGCGCGGTACGGTCTCGCGCGTGATCAACGGCTCGCCGCGGGTCAGCGACCGCGCGAAGGCCGCCGTCGAGGCCGCCATCGCCGAGCTGGGGTACGTACCCAACCGGGCGGCCCGCGCGCTGGCCGGCAACCGCACCGACGCGATCGCCCTCGTCATCCCGGAGCCCGAGACACGGCTGTTCGCCGAGCCCTACTTCTCCGACATCATCCGCGGCATCGGCGCCGAACTCGCCGACACCGAGATGCAGTTGCTGCTCACCTTGATCCGCACGCCCAAGGAGCGGTCCCGGTTCGGCCAGTACCTGGCCGCCCACCGGGTGGACGGCGTCCTGCTCGTCTCCGTGCACGAGGACGACCCGCTGCCCGACCTGCTGGAGCAGCTGGAGATGCCGGCCGTCCTCAACGGCCGCCGCAGCGACCTGGAATCCGTCTCCTACGTCGACGCCGACAACGTCGGCGGCGCCCGGGCCGCCGTCGCCCACCTCGTCGCCCGCGGGCGGCGCCAGGTCGCCACGATCACCGGCCCGCTGGACATGTACGTGGCCCGCTGCCGGCTCGACGGCTACTACCAGGCGGTCGGCCAGGCCGGACTCGACCTCCCCCAATCCCTGGTGGCGGGCGGCGACTTCACCGAGGAGGGCGGCCGGCGCGCGATGCGGGAGCTGCTCGCCCGGCAGCCCGGGATCGACGGGGTCTTCGCCGCCTCCGACGTGATGGCCGCCGGCGCGCGCGCCGTACTGCGCGAACTCGGCCGCCGGGTGCCGGACGACGTGGCCATGGTCGGCTTCGAGGACTCCGCCATCGCCCGCCACATGGACCCCGCGCTGTCCTCCGTGCGCCAGCCCACCGAGGAGATGGGCCGTACGATGGCGCGCGTCCTGATGGAGGAGATCGCCGAACGGGCCTCGGTCCGCAGACACGTGGTGCTGGCGACGGAGCTGATTCAACGGGACTCGGTATAGGGCGTGTCGGCGCCGGCTGGCGCCGTCGCCCGCCCCGCGGACCCGGCCTGCCGCCGGCCTGAGGGAGCGGCCGTCTTTCCTGCCCGAGGCAGCGGGGCACTGCTTCCCGGCTGCGGCGGCGGGAGCGCCTTCCGCCTGGGACGGCGGACCGCTTCCCGGCCGCGGCGGAGTCCGTGCCGATCCCGAGGCCGGCGCCGGCGGCCCCAGGACGTCGAGGCCGGGGGCGGTCTCGCCGGCCAGGGAACGCTCGGCGGTCCCGTGGTCGCCGACCAGGGCGCGGGCCGCTCAACGCCCGGGGCCCGGACGCTGGACGGCCTGGGAGACGATGGCCGTCTCGGCGTGGGTGATGCCGAGCCCCGGCAGGTCCCCGCGAGGAAGGCGTAGAGGGCGGCCAGGGCCCGTACCCGTACGGCCGCGTGGCGGTTGGCCGGGCCCGAGGTGGCGAAGGCGCCGTGGACGGCCGGGTGTTCGGTGAGCGCGCGGCCGGCCGTGGCCAGGCGGTCCGGGGGCACGCGCGGCCTGACGTTGGCGTACGGCCAGGCCGAGGCGGTGCGGGTCGATCACGATCTGGGTGATGAGCCGCTGCCTGGCGGCCAGTCGGGCCAGACGGCGGCGGACGGTCGACTGGAGACGGCCGGTGAGTGCCGCGAGCGCGGCGGCGGGCGGCCGGGCGTCGTCGGCGAGGGCGGCCAGGATCCGCCGGTCGGTGCCGTCGGGCGGCCCGCCCGCCGCGCCCGCCGCGGTCCTTCCGCCCACAGAGCGCCGCACGTGCCGGCCGGGGCCGCCGGATCGCGCGATCCCGGCGCCACCCCCCCCGCAAGCGCCCGGCCCGACCCGCGAGCACCGCCGCCGGGCCCCCGCGGGTGCCCGGTCCGAGCCGTGCGCACGGACCGGCATAGGCTCGGCCCGGAACGAACCCAGGGAGAGGCGGGCGGCGTGGCAGACGGGGAAACCGGGCGGCGGCGGGTGGTCGAGTGGGAGGACCCGCTGGTCACCGCGGCAGGCATGACCGGCCGCAGCGGGCTGGAGTTCCTGCGCGCGATGCTGGCCGGCGACGTACCGGCACCGCCGATCCTGCACACCCTCGGCATGCGGCTGGAGTCCGTCGCCGAAGGCGAGGCCGTCTTCGTCCTGGAACCCGCCGAGTTCCACTACAACCCCATCGGGTCCGTGCACGGCGGCGTCTACGCCACCCTGCTGGACTCCGCGGCCGGCTGCGCCGTGCAGACCCGCCTGCCGGCCGGCACCGGCTACACCTCCCTCGATCTCGGCGTGAAGTTCCTCAACGCCCTCCGCGTCGGCTCCGGCACGGTCCGCTGCACCGGCCGCGTCGTCCACCTCGGCCGCCGCACCGCCCTGGCCGAGGCCCGCCTGGAGACCGCCGGAGGCCGCCTGCTGGCCACCGCCACCAGCAGCTGCCTCCTGCTCACCCCGTAGACGATCCGGCGGGCCCCGTTGACGGGTCGCGTTGACGGGCCGCGCGCCCGGCGCGAGACGCGCGCCGCCGGCACGAGACGCCGCCGGGGGCGGAACGCGGACACATGGGGGGTGTCCGCGTCCCGCCCCCGGCGGTTCTTTGTGGGGGGATCGGGAGACGGTTCGGAGGGTGACGGGATCATCCCGGGCGGAACGACCCCGTCACGGTGGCACCGGCGTCACCAGCCGACGGCGATCTCCATCCACTGCGGGTTCTGTACGGTGGCGTACGCGGCCTGGCCGGCCACGTCGTCGTACGGGAAGCCGTAGGCGAGGTGGTTGATCGCGTGGTCGTGCCAGAACTTGGCGTACCAGTTGGCCGGGTCGGCCGAGTAGAACTTGGTCGGGTCCTGCTGCTGGGCCGTCGGGAGGGTGGCGGTGTGGCGGTTGAGCGCCGCGCACAGGCTCGCGTCGGCGCCGAGCGAACCGGCGCAGCCGAAGACGTTCGAGGTGGGCTCGTTGACGCCGACCGAGTTGGCGTACGCCGTGAAGTAGTCGGCGTTCACGCCGCCGACCTGGAAGCTCGGGTCGCTGCCGGGGGCGATGATCCGGTACGGAGCCTGGGTCTGGGCCAGCACCTTGAACTGTTGCGGCACGGCCGCCTGGAACTGGGCGAACGTGGCGTCCCGGCTCTGGTTGAACAGGTCCTGGCTGTCACCGAGCTGGATGTCCTGGCCGTCGTGCGAGTGCAGCCGGATCGCCAGCGGCAGGCCCCACGCGTCGACGCGGGTGGTGTTCCCGTTGAAGACGGTCGCGCCGATGGTGAACTCGATGAAGTCGTAGTACTGGCTGGTCGGGGAGCCGAGGTAGAAGTACATCCGGCCCGAGGAGTTCGCCGGCATGTCGAAGTACGGCTGCTCCGCGATCGAGTGCACCTGGCCGTTGAAGCTCCAGTAGACCTGGCTGTCGGGGTACTGGCCGTTGGTCCGGTTGAGGATCTTCAGTTCCAGCACGTTGTGCGCGGCCGGGATGTCGCTGGTCGTGCCCCAGAACGCGTCACTCGGCGGCGGGGTCGTCGGGGAGGTCGGCGGCGGGGTGGTGGAACCGGACAGCAGGTAGACCTGGAACTCCCACAGCGAGTAGCCGTAGCCCGTGGCACGCGTGGTGCCGTAGACCCGGATGTAGCGGCCGGTGCCGGTGACGTTCAGGTTCTGCACGCCGCCGGTGCCCGTGGTGGTGGAGTAGACCGAGGTCCAGTTGGTGCCGTCGTCGGAGGTCTGGATCTGGTACGCCGAGGCGTACGCGGCCTCCCAGTTCAGGCCGACCCCGCAGATCTGCTGGGTCGCGCCGAGGTCCACCTGGAGCCACTGCGGGTCACTGAACGCGCTCGACCAGCGGGTGCCGGTGTTGCCGTCCACCGCGGCCGAGGCGGCGGTGCCCGCGTTCTCGGAGGAGGACGCCGTGGCGGGCCTGTTCAGCGCCGCGTTGTCGCCGCTGCACACGGCCGGCTGGGTCGGGCCGCCGCCGTACACCTGGAACTCCCACAGGGAGTAGCCGTACTGCGTGCCCCGGACCGTGCCGTAGAACCGGACGTAACGCCCGGAACCGTTTACGGTGAGGTTCTGTACGCCGCCGGTGCCGGCCGTCGTGGAGTAGACGTCCGTCCACGCGGTGCCGTCGGCGGAGGTCTGGATCTTGAAGGACTTGCCGTACGCCGTCTCCCAGTTGAGGGTCACCTGGGAGATGCTCTGGGCCGCGCCGAGGTCGACCTGGAGCCACTGCGGGTCGGCGGCGGCGCTGGACCAGCGGGTGCCGGTGTCGCCGTCCACCGCCGCCGAGGCGGGCGTGCCCGCGTTCTCGGTGGAGGACGCGGTGGTGGGCTTGTTCTGGGACAGCAGGGTGTCGGCCGCGCGGGCCGGGGACTGTGAGGTCACGACGAGCGCGAGGCCCGCCACGAGGGCGACCAGCAGCGCGAGGATCAGATACGGCCGGGATCTGTCGTTCCGTCCTGGCCGTCGGCGCACCAATGAGGCTGTGCTGCCTGACATGTGTTCTCCTCAACCGGGTGGGGGTCCGTGATGGAGGCCGGAGCGCCCACCTGAGAGCGCTCTCTAGCGAGGTGATGTTTACAAGCCCCGTACATCGCCGTCAATAAGTTGTTCAATAGTGGTCTGTTGGTGCCCCGCCGATTTCGAGTCTCGAACGGGCAAGTGCCTGTTCAGCGCGGGTCGTTGAACGCGGGCCGAAAAACCCGTGTGAACGGGGGGACGGGCGGGAAGAAGATCCGCTCCGCCCGGACGGTAGGGGGCGCCCTTGTCGCGTACAAGGGCCAGACCGTCGAGAGCTCCGTACGCCTGGCCGCGCCCGGCCCGAACACGCCCGCCGACGCGGCCCGTTGCACCAGACCACCAGCCACGCCGCGTCCCGACGCCGTACGGCCCCCACCCCACGGCACCCCCTTGGGGCACCCCCACCCCTGACGGCACCCCTTGGGGCACCGACACCCCCGAAGGTCCATCCCCGCGCCCACCTGACGCCGTGTGTTCGGCCACCGGGTCCGCTGTGCGTGGTGCGTTCGGCCGCTGGGCCCACCTGACGCCCGACGTTCGGCCGGGTAGCCGGTGAGCCGAAGGGCGCGCCGGTGTCGAAAGGGAGAGCGCGCGCAGTGAGCGAGGTACGAGCGAGTGAGCACGGTCGACCGTCGACACCGGACCGAAGCGCCCGGAGGCGAGAAGGCGGCAAAAAAGGGAAAGGGCGGTGCCATAACGCTGGACGGCGCCCACTCATGGGCGCCCTGACGCCCGACGGCACCGGCCTGTGGGTGTCCCGACGCCGTACGTCACCCACTCACGGGCACCCCCCACCCAACGTCCCCCACTCCGGAGATCCACATGACAGACCCCACGCGTAGCCCGCGTACGCGACGGGTACGACTGTTGCTCCGGGCCGCGCCCGACGCGGCGGCCCGCCCTCGGGGTTGTCCTCCCGTGGACCGGCCGCGGCGCCCGCGCGCCGGCCCGCCGGCCGGCCCACCCGTTTACCGGCCTCCAGGCCGGCCCACCGGCCTGGCACGAGCCCCCCTCGCACGGCACCTCACTGTCAAGTCATTCGGCGGAAACAAGACAATCACCGCCGACTCCGATGTCACCACCCGTGTCAATTTCAACTATCGCCGGGGCGTACGGCTCTGCCTGTTTTGGTGGTCAAGGCGGTGGTTTGTGGAGCGCACACCAGCCGTCGGCAGACCCCAAGGCCTACCGGATCAGTGACGGAATGGTGTTCCCGCGGTGGATCCGCTGGTGGCCTTCCGGCCCCTCCCAGGGGCGTCGTTCAGCCGGCGGGCGGTGGCCGGCGCCCGCGTCTGCCTCCAGGTCGGCGCGAAACGATCTGTTCCGGGCCGTGCCCACCCGGCACCCGGGCGGGTCGTCGGGCCGCCCCGACCCCCCGCAGCAGACAGGGCAAGCCGGCAACGGAGGAGACCGCCGCAAACAGGGCAAGCCGCGGACAACGGTGAGGACCGCCGGAGACAGGGCAAGCCGCGGACAACGGTGAGGACCGCCGGAGACAGGGCAAGCCGCGGACAACGGTGAGGACCGCCGGAGACAGAGGAGGCCGTCTCCCGCATACGCGGGAGGCGGCCTCCTCCACAGAGGGTGAGTGACGGGACTCGAACCCGCGGCATCCTGGACCACAACCAGGTGCTCTACCAGCTGAGCTACACCCACCATGAGCGGCTGTTCCCTACCGGGGTGACGCCGCCTGAAAAAGTGTACAGGGTCGGGAGGGGTGGTCGCGCCCGCCCTTCCGCGCGGCCGGCCCCGGCGATCAGTGCGCGTGCTTCTCCGCGGGCAGGACGTGCTTGGCGGCGATCGCCCGGACCGTGTCCGTGTCGGGACCCGGGGCCGGTACGAAGACCACCTCGCGGTAGTAGCGCAGCTCGGCGATGGACTCGCGGATGTCCGCCAGGGCCCGGTGGTTGCCCTTCTTCTCCGGGCTGTTGAAGTAGGCCCGCGGATACCAGCGCCGGGACAGCTCCTTGATCGAGGAGACGTCCACGATCCGGTAGTGCAGGTGCTGCTCCAGCGTGGGCATGTCACGCGCCAGGAAGCCGCGGTCGGTGGAGACCGAGTTCCCGCACAGCGGGGCCTTCCGCGGCTCCCTGACGTGCTTGCGCACGTAGGCCATCACCAGCTTCTCCGCCTCGGCGAGCGTCACCCCGCCGTCCAGCTCGTCGAGCAGCCCGGAGGCGGTGTGCATCTGCCGGACGATGTCCGGCATCGACTCCAACGCCTCGGCGGGAGGGCGGATGACGATGTCCACCCCCTCGCCCAGCACGTTCAGCTCCGAGTCGGTGACGAGGGCCGCCACTTCGACCAGCGCGTCGTGCGCCAGTGACAGCCCCGTCATCTCACAGTCGATCCACACCATCCGGTCGTTCATACGGCTCACCCTACGGGGCGGTCGCGGGGTCCCGGCAGTGCGGCGCCGAGGCCACGGGCGGTCCGCAGCCGGTTGCGTCCCGAGGCGTCCGACACCTCGGGCCTGCCCGACTGCTCCGGGATACGGGCGCTGTACGCGTCCGGGTCGGCCTTGCCGGGCGCGGCCAGGATCTGCGACACCGGCCCACGGCGCAGCGCCGGCAGTTCCGGGGACGGCGCCGGCCGGTCCGGCTCGTCCTGCGGCCGCCGGGCCCGGTAGGCGGCCCGGTAGGACGCCGGCGAGGAGCCGAGCTGCCGCCGGAAGTGCCCGCGCAGGGCGACCGGCGAGCGGAAGCCGCAGCGGCCCGCGACCTCGTCCACCGAGTAGTCGGAGGTCTCCAGCAGCCGCTGCGCCTGGAGCACCCGCTGGGTGATCAGCCACTGCAGCGGGGCGCTGCCGGTCAGCGACCGGAACCGCCGGTCGAAGGTCCGCCGGCTCATGTACGCGCGCGCGGCCAGCGCCTCCACGTCGAACTGCTCGTGCAGGTGCTCCAGCGCCCAGGAGACGACCTCGGCCAGCGGGTCGGCCCCGATCTCCTCGGGTAAAGACCTGTCCAGGTGCCGCTGGCCGGTCTGCCAGTCCGACCGCCTGGGCGGAACCACCAGCCGCCGGGCCAGCGCCGCCGCCGCCTCGTTGCCGTGGTCGGTACGGACCACGTGCAGGCACAGGTCGATACCCGCGGCCGTACCCGCCGAGGTCAGCACGTCCCCGTCGTCCACGAACAGCTCCCGCGGGTCCACGTGGACCGACGGATAGCGCTTGGCGAGGGTGGGGGCGTACATCCAGTGCGTGGTGGCCGGCCGTCCGTCGAGCAGCCCGGCCGCGGCCAGTACGAAGGCGCCTGTGCACAGCCCGACGATCCGGGCGCCCTCCTCGTGGGCGCGGCGGATCGCGTCCAGCGCCTCGGGCGGGGGCGCCTGGGATATGGAGCGCCAGGTCGGCACCACGACGGTGCCGGCCCGGGTCAGCGCCTCCAGGCCGTAGGGCGCGGTGAGTTCGAGGCCGCCGGTGGTGCGCAGCGGACCTTCCTCACCGGCGCACACCAGCAGCCGATAGCGCGGCACACCCGCGTCCTGCCGGTCGATGCCGAACACCGAGAGCGGTATGGAGCTCTCGAAGATCGGTCCACCGCTGAAGAGCAGCACCGCGACGACTTCCGGTCGACGTCGCGCGGAAAGTTTGCGAATGGCGCGAGGCGATGCCGATGGTGCTTGCGACGGGCTGTCCGCCGCCGTACCGGAACTGGACTCCTGGCTCATGGAGCTCAAGCCCCCCTCGAATCGACGCGTCGTCCCCTCGGTCCTGCACGTTCTCCCCCGCTTGTCCCCGCGCGGTCACCTCAAGATCAAATCTACTGTGTCAGGTGGGGCGCTAGTGACAAGTTCACCATCTGACGCTAAGTCGACAAGATAACGTGGCGTAAAGCGTTCGATCACGAAGCGTTTCATCCCGAGCGCCCGCTGGGAAGTACGCCTCTCGTCACTCGGGTCCCTGAAGCCACCTTCCGAGTCATCGCGCATCGTAGAACCGCAGGTGGCAGAGGTGTTAGCCGGGGGAAAGTCCAATGGGCACGCCGCACTGAGAAGTTGGCCGAAAATCGCCCTTCGGCGGACCGGTGTGCGTAAAAGGCGTCGGGCCGCGCGCCGGCCGGCCCCTCAACCCCGGTCTGACGAGGCCGTACGGGCGGCGGGCGGTGCGCCCCCGGGTGCGCCGGTGCGCCGAACCGTGCTGCGGGTTGGCGGGATGGCGTTGCGCTCGGGGCCCGGCTCCGGCATCCTCCTGGGAACTCCGGGTACGGAGAGCCTGTGAACGCGCCGCCAAGGCTGTGCAGGCGGACTTCGCGGCCGTACTCTGGAGGGAGGGGGACGGGAAGTGTCGAACCGGCCGAAACCGGCTGCTGCTGCGGCCCGCCCCGCTCGACCTGTCCTGTCCGCCGCTCGGCGCGTCAGCGCCGCCCTCGCCGACGAGAATCCGCATCATGGCCGGTCATGAGTTTCCCGAACCCGCCGACGGCAGGCCGCTGGCCGATGCGACGGCGCTGCCCGAGCCGGCCCTGGCCGCGCGGCACGCCTGCGACCCGGCCTTCCGGCACGGTGTCGTGGTGGGGTTCGACGGTTCGGTGTCCAGTGAGCGCGCCCTCTCCTACGCGGTCGGCATGGCCCGCAGGACCGGATCGGCGCTGATCATCGTGCATGTGGCCAACAGGCTGCCGGCCACCGTGTGGGCCGGCTGCGAGCCACCGGTCTTCGTGGACGTGCCCGACCACCGCACCGAGCTGCTCGGCCTGGAGCTGGCCTGCGCGGACCATCTCGCCGAGATCTCCTGGGTGCTGGTGGAGCGCGGCGGCGACATCTGCCACGAACTGGAGGAAGTCGGCCGGGAGTACGAGGCCGACGCGATCGTGGTCGGCGGTACGCACGGCCTGGTCGGCCGGATCTTCGGCTCGGTGGCCGGCCGGCTGGCCCGCCGGGCGCAAAGGCCGGTCGTGGTCATCCCGTAGGACTTTCCCGCGGCACCCGCGGCACCCGCGGCGTAGGAGGGCCCCGCCGATCGGCGGGGCCCCGGTGGTCCCGGTGTCTGCCGGCGGCTACTCCGCCGGGACCGTTCCGTACGGCCGGTATCTACTCCACGGTGACCGACTTCGCCAGGTTGCGCGGCTTGTCGATGTCCCGGCCGAGCGCCAGCGCCGTGTGGTAGGCGAAGAGCTGGAGCGGGATGCCCATCAGGATCGGGTCCAGCTCGTCCTCGTTCTTCGGTACGACGATCGTGTCATCGGCCTTCTCCTGCTCCTGGTGGGCGACGGCGAGGATACGGCCGCTGCGCGCCTTGATCTCCTCCAGCGCCGCCCGGTTCTTCTCCAGCAGCTCGTCGTCCGGCACGATCGCCACCGTCGGCATGGACGGGTCGATCAGCGCCAGCGGCCCGTGCTTGAGCTCGGAGGCCGGGTACGCCTCGGCGTGGATGTAGCTGACCTCCTTGAGCTTCAACGACGCCTCGCGGGCCACCGGGTAGCCGCGTACCCGCCCGATGAACAGCATCGACCTGGCGTCCGCGTACTGCTTGGCCAGCACCTTGATCTCCGGTTCCGACCGCAGGATCTCGTCGATCTGGCCCGGCAGCCGGCGCAGGCCGGCGATGATCCGCTTGCCGTCGGCCACCGACAGGTCGCGGATCCGGCCCAGGTGCAGGGCCAGCAGCGCGAAGGCCACCACCGTGTTGGTGAAGCACTTGGTGGACACCACGCACACCTCGGGCCCGGCGTGCACATACGTGCCGCCGTCCGCCTCGCGGGCGATCGCCGACCCCACCACGTTGACCACGCCCAGCACCCGCGCGCCCTTGCGCTTGAGCTCCTGCACCGCGGCCAGCACGTCGTACGTCTCACCGGACTGCGACACCGCCACGTACAGCGTGTCCGGGTCCACCACGGGGTTGCGGTAGCGGAACTCCGACGCGGGCTCGGCGTCGGCCGGGATACGGGCCAGCTCCTCGATCAGCCCGGCGCCGATCTGGCCGGCGTGGTAGCTGGTGCCGCAGCCGAGGATCTTGATCCGCCGCACCCGGCGGGCCTCGCCCGGCTCCAGGTTCAGCCCGCCCAGGTGCACGGTGGCGAACTTGTCGTCGATCCGGCCGCGCAGCACCCGGTCCACTGCCTCGGCCTGCTCGGTGATCTCCTTGTGCATGTACGTCTCATGACCGCCCATGTCGTACGACTCGGCCTCCCACTCCACGGTGGTCGGCGTGGCGGTGGTACGGGAGCCCTCGGTGGTGTACGTGCGGAAGTCGTCGGCCTTGAGGGTGGCCATCTCGCCGTCCCCCAGGGTGACGACCTGGCGGGTGTGGGCGACCAGCGCGGCGACGTCCGAGGCGACGAACATCTCCTTCTCGCCGATGCCCAGCACCACCGGGGAGCCGTTGCGGGCGGCCACGATCCGGTCCGGGAAGTCCTTGTGCAGCACCGCGATGCCGAAGGTGCCCTCGATGGCGCGCAGCGCCTCGCTGACCTTCTGCTCCAGCGTCTCGGCGGGGGAGCGGGCGATCAGGTGGGCGAGCACCTCGGTGTCGGTCTCCGAGCTGAAGACGGTGCCCTCGGCCATCAGCCGGACCCGCAGCTCGGAGGCGTTGTCGATGATCCCGTTGTGGACCACCGCGACCTTCTCCTCGGCGTCCAGGTGCGGGTGGGCGTTCTCGTCGCTCGGGGCGCCGTGGGTGGCCCACCGGGTGTGGGCGATGCCGGTGGTGCCGGCGAACCGCTTGGGGATCCGGGCCTCCAGCTCGCGGACCCGGCCCTTGGCCTTCACGGTCCGCAGGTCGCCCGACTTGCCGGCGATGACGATGCCGGCCGAGTCGTAGCCCCGGTACTCCAGCCGCTGGAGGCCCTCCAGCAGCAGCGGCGCCACGTCGCGCCTGCCGATGTAGCCGACGATTCCGCACATGTGTCGTCCCTCTCCGTCGTCCTGGCCGTACGTCGCCGTACGGGGTTCCCTGCGGTCCGTGCCGCGCGGCCGGTCCGTTCCCGGCCGGCGGTGCCGCCCGCCGGTCCGCTCGCTCGGTTCGCTCCGGCCGCCCGGCTCGCTCAGCCGTAGACGATCCGCCGGAGCTGGCGCTGGGTGAGCGCCGCCGGTGTGACCGCCCGGTGCGGCAGCTCCTCGCCGATCCGCTCGAAGATCTCCGCGTTCACCAGGCCCTTGGCCTGGAGCTCGCGGTGCCTGCGGCGGACGAACTCTTCGGTCGTCTCGTCGAAGTACGCCAGGACGTCCAGCACCACCCGGACGGCCTCGCCGCGCTGCAGCGGCGTGGTGCGCACCAAGTGGTCGATGAGGTCCTCGTGGGCCGTCCGGCGTTCGGGCATCTGCTGATCCTGCTGCGGTCGAGCTGCTCTTTGCAAGAATCCTGCCCGCTTTCGGGCACCCATGCGCCCTAAGGGGGGCCGAATGGGTGAGCGAGGTGGGGCGGGCGGGTGGCGTGCGGCGCAGGACGCCTTGACCGGGGCGGAGGTCGCGGGTAGGGATCGGGACGTGAACCGACTCGATGGGCGGGCGGCGCGCGGGCCGCTGCCGCTGCGTGTGCTGTGCGTGGTGATGCTGGCCGTGGCGGCGCCCGCGCCGGCGGCGGGGGCACGGGCCGCCTCTTCGGAGGCGCCGGCGGCCGATCCCGCGGTGGCCGCCGTCACCTCCCGGGTGGTGCCGGTGCCGGCCTCCGTGCGGCCGGGCGGCGGCGCGTTCCGGATCACCTCCTCCGCGCGTGTGGAACTGGACGCGGCCTCCGCCGGCGCCGCCCGCGACGTCGCGGACTACGTCGCCGGTCTGCTCCGCCCCGCCACCGGCTACGCGCTGCCGGTCGTCACCGGCGGCGCCGCCCGCGGCGTGGCCGAGGGCGGCGCCGCGGCGGGCGACCCGGCCGGCGTCGTCCTGGCGCTCGGCGACACCGACCAGGGCCTCGGCGACGAGGGCTACCGGCTGCGGACGACGGACAGCGCCGTGGTGATCAGCGCCCGGACGGCGGCCGGGCTGTTCCACGGGGCGCAGACGCTGCGGCAACTGCTGCCGGCCTCGGTGGAGAGCCGCTCACCGGTCCGGGACACCGCCTGGACGGTGCCGGACACCGACATCCGGGACGTGCCCCGCTACGCCTACCGGGGGGCGATGCTGGATGTGGCCCGGCACTTCTTCACCGTCGCCCAGGTCGAGCGGTTCATCGACGAGCTGGCCCTGTACAAGGTCAACACACTGCACCTGCACCTCACCGACGACCAGGGCTGGCGGATCGCGATCGACTCCTGGCCGCGGCTGACCGCATACGGCGGCAGTACCCAGGTCGGCGGCGGCCGGGGCGGCTCCTACTCGCAGGACGACTACCGCGAGATCGTCCGCCATGCGACCGCCCGCTTCCTCACCGTCGTGCCCGAGATCGACGGCCCCGGCCACACGAACGCGGCCCTGGCCTCGTACCCGGAACTCAACTGCGGCGGCAGCGCCCCGCCGCTCTACACCGGCACAGCGGTCGGCTTCAGCTCGCTGTGCGCCCCCCTGGAGACCACGTACGCCTTTCTGGACGACGTGATCGGCCAGATCGCCGCGCTGACCCCCGGCCCGTATCTGCACATCGGCGGCGACGAGGCGCAGTCCACCAGCCAGACGGACTACGCGACGTACGTGGACCGCGTGCAACGACTGGTCGCCGGCTACGGCAAGACCGTGATCGGCTGGCATCAGATCGTGGGCGCGAGCCCGGCGCCCGGCACCATCGCCCAGTACTGGGGCACGGCCGGCAACGAGACCGAGGTCGCCGCGGCGGCCCGAGCAGGCACCCGGGTGATCATGTCCCCGGCGAACCGGGCGTATCTCGACATGAAGTACACCTCCTCCACCGCGCTGGGCAAAGCGTGGGCGGGCTACGTGGAGGTGCGGACCGCCTACGACTGGGACCCGGCCACCTTCGTCCAGGGCGTCCCGGCGTCAGCGGTCGACGGCGTGGAGGCGGCGCTGTGGACGGAGACCCTGGCCACCACAGCCGACCTGGACGACATGGCCTTCCCGCGGCTGCCGGGAATCGCCGAACTCGGCTGGTCCCCGGCAGCCACGCACGACTGGGGCACCTACCGCGTCCGCCTGGCCGCCCAGGCCCCGCGCTGGGACGCCCTCGGCATCGGCTACTACCGTTCCCCGCAGGTGAGCTGGCCCTCCTGAGCCCCGGCCCCGGTTGTCCGGTCGCGCCCGGCGCCGGCTGTTGGGTCGGGCCCGGCGCCGGCCGCCCCGCGTCCCGCGTCCGAGCTGGCGGGCGGGCGGGCAAGCGGGGTCGGGCGCTCGAAGCCCGCTGCCTCAGCCCGTGAGCCCCAGCTCCCTGGCGATCAGCATCCGCTGGACCTCGCTGGTGCCCTCGCCGATCTCCAGGATCTTGGAGTCCCGCCACATCCGGGCCACCGGGTACTCGTTCATGAACCCGTACCCGCCATGGATCTGGGTGGCCTCCCGGGCGTTGGTCACCGCGATCTCCGAGGAGTACAGCTTGGCCAGCGCCGCCTCCTTCTTGAACGGCTCCCCGTGCACCAGCCGCGACGCCGCGTCCCGCCACGCCAGCCGTGCGGTGTGCGCCCGCATCTCCATGTCCGCGATCTTGAACTGGATCGACTGGTTGGCCCCGATCGGGCGGCCGAACGCCTGCCGGGTCCGCGCGTAGGACAACGACTCGTCCACGCAGCCCTGCGCCAGCCCGGTGGCCAGCGCCGAGATCGCGATCCGCCCCTCGTCCAGGATCCGCAGGAACTGGGCGTACCCCCGGCCCTCCGCACCCAGCAGGTTCGCGGCCGGCACCCGGCAGTCGGCGAAGGACAGCTCACGGGTGTCCGAGGCGTTCCACCCGACCTTGCTGTACTTCTTCGACACGGTGAACCCCGGTGTCCCCGACGGCACGATGATCGACGAGATCCGCGGCCTGCCGTCCTCCGCCCGGCCGGTCACCGCGGTCACCGTCACCAGGCCGGTGATGTCCGTACCGGAGTTGGTGATGAAGCTCTTGGTGCCGTTGATCACCCACTCACCGGTCGACTCGTCCAGTCGCGCGGTGGTCCGGGTGCCGCCCGCGTCCGAACCGAACTCCGGCTCGGTCAGCCCGAACCCGCCCAGCATCTCACCCGAGCACAGCTTCGGCAGCCAGGTCCGCTTCTGCTCCTCGGTCCCGAACCGGAAGATCGGCATCGCCCCCAGTGACACCCCCGCCTCCAGGGTGATCGCCACCGAGGAGTCCACCCGGGCCAGCTCCTCCAGCGCCAGCCCCAGCGCGAAGTAGTCCCCGCCCATCCCGCCGTACTCCTCCGGGAACGGCAGCCCGAACAGGCCCATCCGCCCCATCTCCCGCACGATCTCGTATGGGAACTCCTCCTGCGCGTAGAACTCCCCGATCTTCGGGGCGATCACATCCCGGGCGAACTCCGCGACAGTGGCGCGCAGTTGCTCGTGCTCATCGGACAACCGGTGATCGACAGACATGGCTACTGCTCCTGGTGGGTCAGGGCGCGGACGGTACGGGACGGGCTCGGCCGTCCCAGATGCTCGGCCATCCAGACGCTTGTGGCGCTGAGGCGGCCGAGGTCGACCCCGGTGCGGACGCCGAGTCCGTTCAGCATCCATACGAGGTCCTCGGTGGCGAGGTTGCCGGTGGCGCTCTTGGCGTACGGGCAGCCGCCGAGTCCCCCCGCCGAGGCGTCCACCACGGTGACGCCCCGTCGGAGCGCGGCGAGCGTGTTGGACAGGGCCTGGCCGTAGGTGTCGTGGAAGTGGACGGCCAGGTGACCGACCGGGACGGCACCCCCCGGCCCCGCCGCCGAACCCGCCGACGCTGGGCCGGTGCCGGTGCCGGTGCCGGTGCCGGTGCCGGTGCCGGGGGCGGGGGCGGGGGCGGACCTGGGCCCGGACTTGGAACCGGACCCGGGACCGGTGTCGGCACCGCTGTCGGGCACGCCGCCGGTCAGTTCGTCCAGCAGAGCGGTGACATGGCCGGGCGTGGCCACCCCGATGGTGTCGCCGAGGCTCAACTCGGTGCAGCCCATCTCGTACAGCCGGCGGGCCACGCCGGCGACCTGGCGGACCGGCACCGGGCCCTCCCAGGGATCGCCGAAGCACATCGACAGATAGCCCCGCACCCGGACACCCGCCGCCCTGGCCCTGGCCACCACCGGCTCGAACATCGCCAGCGACTCGTCCACCGTCCGGTTGAGGTTGGCCCTGGCGAACGACTCGGTGGCGCTGCCGAACACCGCGATCTCCCGCACTCCCAGCTCCAGCGCCCGCTCCAGACCGCGCTCGTTCGGCACCAGCACCGGCAGCCGCGGCGCGGACTCCCGCCCGGCCAGATCCGCCAGCAGCGGCATCAGCTCGCCGGCGTCGGCCAGTTGGGGCACCCACTTCGGGTGAACGAAGCTGGTCGCCTCGATCGTGTTCAGCCCCGCTTCCACCAGCCGGTGGATGAACTCGGCCTTCACCTCCGTCGGCACCGTCGTCTTCTCGTTCTGCAGGCCGTCCCGCGCGCCGACCTCGTGGATGCGGACCTCGGACGGCAGACCCTCCAGCGGCACGGCCATCGGAAGCCCGGCCGGCAGGGCGTCGGCGCTTGCGTCCGCGCCGGTACCCGTGGCCGCATCGGTGCCGGTGCCGGTGCCGGTGCCGGTGCCGGTGCCGGTGTGGGTGCGGGTGCGGGTGCGGGTACCGGCCGGGACGGCGGTTTCGGCGGCACCGCGGGACCGGGCGGCCCTGAAGTGCGAGATGTCCGGGGTATCCGTCATGACGCCTCCTCGCTGTCCTCGCGGGCCGCGTCCCCGGCCGGGGTCACCACGGCCAGTACCTGGTCCATCGCCACCGTCGTTCCCACGGTGACGTCGACCTCGGCAACCGTCCCGTCGTGCGGGGCGGTGATCACGTGTTCCATCTTCATGGCCTCCACCACCAGCAGGCTCTGGCCGGCCACCACCTCGTCACCCTTGGCTACCTTCACCACCGTCACCGTGCCGGGCATCGGAGCGGTCAGCGCTCCGCCCCCGGCACCGCCCGCGGCGCCCCGCAACGCCGCGGCCACCGGGTCGTACGGCTGCACCCGCCAGCCGTCCCCGTCCCGGCCCAGCCACTCGCCCACGTACCGGAAGGCAGTCACCGTGCCCTCCCGGTGCAGCAGCGCCCGCTCCCCGTCCACCACGAGCCGTGCCTCCACCGCCGGGCCGTCGCCCACTCGTACCAGGCCGTCCCTGACCCGTACCGTCACCGGCTCTCCGCCCGGCACCCGCAGATGGTGTGCCGTCCAGGCGGGCTCACCGCCGAGCCGCCAACCGCTGGGCACCGAGAAGGGGTCGGTCCAGCCGCCCCCGTTGGGCTCCGGGGCCAGCGCGCGCTGCCGCAACAGTGCCGCGGTCTCGTACACCTCGTCCGGCACACGGTCCGGCACCAGCGCCGCCGCGTCCCGGTCGATCAGCCCGGTGTCCAACTCGCCCGTCACCACCGAGGGATGGGCCAGCAGCCGCCGCAGGAACCCGGTGTTGGTGTCCAGTCCCAGCACCACCGTGTCAGCCAGCGCCGCCCGCAGTCGCCGCAGCGCCGTCGCCCGGTCCGGGCCGTAACCGATCACCTTGGCCAGCATCGGGTCATAACCGGTACCCACCTCGGTACCCGGCGCCAGCCCCGAGTCCACCCGCACTCCGGGCCCCGTCGGCTCCCAAAGCCCCAGCACCGTCCCGGCCGACGGCAGGAAGTCCACCCGATCCCCGTCGGGGCGGGCCGTCTCCGCGCAGATCCGCGCCTCGATCGCGTGTCCGGTCAGAGCGATGTCCTGCTGGCAGAAGTCCAGCTGCCCCCCGCAGGCCACCCGCAGCTGCCAGGCCACCAGGTCCAGGCCGGTCACCAGTTCGGTCACCGGGTGCTCCACCTGGAGCCGGGTGTTCATCTCCATGAAGAAGTAGGCGCCCGGATCGTCGCTGGGCACGATGAACTCCACCGTCCCCGCACCGGTGTAGCCGCAGGACCGCGCGGCCTGCACCGCGGCCTCGCCCATCGCCGCCCTGGTCGCCGGATCCAGCAGGACCGACGGCGCCTCCTCGATCACCTTCTGATGCCGCCGCTGCAGCGAGCACTCGCGCTCCCCGAGGTGCACCACTGCGCCGTGGCCGTCGGCGAGGATCTGGATCTCGATGTGCCGCGGCCGGTCGATCCACCGCTCGACCAGCAGAGTGTCGTCCCCGAACGAGCCGCGCGCCTCCCGGCGGGCCGCCGCGATCTCCTCGGCCAGCAGCGCGGCGTCCCGCACCAGCCGCATGCCTTTGCCGCCGCCGCCCGCCGACGGCTTGAGCAGCACCGGCAGACCGGTCTCCCGCGCCGCCTCCACCAGTTCGGCGTCGGTCAGTCCGCTGCCGCTGCTGCCCGGCACCACCGGAACCCCGGCGGTCCGCACCCGCTCCTTGGCCCGGATCTTGTCGCCCATCAGCTCGATCGCCCCGGCCGGCGGTCCGACGAAGACCAGCCCGGCCTCCGCGCAGGTCCGGGCGAAACCCGCGTTCTCGGCGAGGAAGCCGTAGCCGGGGTGCACGGCCTGGGCGCCTGCGACCCCCGCGGCCCGCACCTGCTCCGCGGCCGACAGATAGCTGCTCACCCGTACCGCCGTGTCGGCCTCCCGCACATGGCGGGCGTCGGCGTCCGCGTCGGTGAACACAGCCACCGACCGTACCCCCAGCTCACGCAGGGTGCGCATCACACGCACAGCGATCTCGCCCCGGTTGGCGACCAGCACCGTGTCGAACATGTCCCGGGGGGTCGTGGCGGAAGCCGCGCCCGCCGTGCCCGGTGTGTCCGCCCGGCCTGCGGAGTGGCCGGAAGCGGGCGTCTTACTTGCCGTGGGCGGGTTGTTCATGGCGGGTGTTGCGGAGTTCGTCATGGCGCTCACATCCGGAAGACGCCGTAGCCTGGCGCGGTCGGATCAGTGGTGGGCAGCGGGGCGTTGGCACAGGCGGTCAGGGCCAGGCCCAGCACGGTGCGGGTCTCCATCGGGTCGATCACCCCGTCGTCCCAGAGCCGGGCCGTGGCGTAGTAGGCGTTGCCCTGCGTCTCGTACTGCTCGCGGACCGGGGCCTTGAACTCCTCCTCCGCCTGCTCGCTCCACTTCGTCCCGGCCGCCGCCAACTGGTCCCGTTTCACGGTGGCCAGCACCGACGCGGCCTGCTCCCCGCCCATCACCGAGATCTTGGCGTTGGGCCACATCCACAGGAACCGGGGACTGTAGGCCCGGCCGCACATCGAGTAGTTCCCCGCGCCGTAGGAGCCGCCGATCACCACGGTCAGCTTCGGCACCCGGGCGCAGGCGACCGCGGTCACCATCTTCGCGCCGTGCTTGGCGATGCCGCCCGCCTCGTACTGGCGGCCCACCATGAACCCGGAGACGTTCTGCAGGAAGAGCAGCGGAATGCCGCGCTGGTCGCACAGCTCGATGAAGTGTGCTCCCTTGAGGGCGGATTCTGCGAACAGGATGCCGTTGTTCGCCACGATGCCCACCGGATGACCCTGTACATGGGCGAACCCGGTGACCAGCGTGGTCCCGTACTCCGCCTTGAACTCCGCGAACCGGCTGCCGTCCACCAGCCGTGCCACCACCTCCCGCACGTCGTAAGGCGTCCGCGGGTCCACCGGCACCGCCCCGTACAGACCCGCGGGGTCCACGGCGGGCGGCTCCGCCGACCGTACCGTCCACGGCGGCGCGCCCCGGGCCGGGAGCGTGGCCACGATGTCGCGGACGATGCTCAGCGCGTGCGTGTCGTCCTCCGCCAGATGGTCGGTGACACCCGAGGTGCGCGCGTGCACATCTCCGCCGCCCAGCTCCTCGGCGGTCACCACCTCACCGGTGGCTGCCTTCACCAGCGGAGGACCGCCCAGGAAGATCGTGCCCTGGTTGCGTACGATCACCGCCTCGTCGCTCATCGCCGGCACGTAGGCGCCGCCCGCCGTGCAGGAGCCCATCACCGCGGCGATCTGCGGGATTCCCCGGGCGGACATGGTGGCCTGGTTGTAGAAGATCCGGCCGAAGTGGTCGCGGTCGGGGAAGACCTCGTCCTGGCGAGGCAGGAACGCGCCACCGGAATCCACCAGGTAGACGCACGGCAGCCGGTTGTCGAGGGCCACCTCCTGCGCGCGCAGGTGCTTCTTCACCGTCATGGGGTAATAGGTGCCGCCTTTGACGGTCGCGTCGTTGGCGACCACGACGACCTCACGCCCCGACACCCGCCCGATGCCGGCGATCACCCCCGCGGCCGGCGCCTGCCCGTCGTACATTCCCTCCGCGGCCAGCGGAGCCAGCTCCAGAAAGGGCGAACCCGGGTCGAGCAGCCCGTCCACCCGGTCGCGTGGCAGGAGCTTGCCGCGTGCGGTGTGCCGCGCACGCGCCTTCTCGCCTCCGCCAAGACGCGCGGCGGCCAGTTTGCCGCGGAGTGTGGCGCTGAGCGCCGTGTGTGCGTCGGTGTTGGCCCGGTACGCCTCCGACGCCGGATCGGCGGCGCTGGACAGGGCGGGTGCTGTCATGGTTCGGCCCCCCGAAATGTTAGCGAGCGTTAACGTGATGGGTCTACGTTAACGCTCGCTAACGCGACTGTCTAGACTGAATCCATGAACCCGACGAAGGTTGTGGAAAACCGGCGCGAGCAGATCCTCCGGGAGGCCGCGCGGCTCTTCGCCGAGCGCGGTTTCCACGGGGTCGGCGTGGACGAGATAGGCGCGGCGGTGGGCATCAGCGGGCCCGGCCTGTATCGCCATTTCGCGGGGAAGGACGCCATGCTCGCCGAGCTGCTGGTCGGCATCAGCGACCGGCTGCTGACCGCCGGCCGGATGCGGGTGGCCGAGACCGACGACCCGGGGCAGGCGCTGGACGCGCTGATCCGCGGTCACATCGACTTCGCCATCGACGACCGCCCGCTGATCACCCTGCACGATCGCGAGCTCGACCGGCTGCGCGACTCCGACCGCAAGCTCGTCCGCCAGCTCCAGCGGCAGTACGTGGAGGAATGGGTCGGTGTCGTGCACCGGGTCCACCCCGGCGCCACCCGGCTCGAGGTGCGTGCGGCCGTACACGCCGTGTTCGGCCTGCTCAACTCCACCCCGCACCTCGGCGGCCAGTTTGGACTCCCGGACCGTTCCGCCATGGCCGCGCTGCTGCACCGCCTGGCGCTGAGTGCTCTGGAAGCCCTCGACGGCGGCAACGACCCCGCGCCGGACGGGACCGCCCTGGACAGCGGTAAGGACCGGCCGGTAACTTTCTGAGCGCTTGCTTATTATCCTTGTCCGATGATCGGCCGCCCCGCCGGGACCGGTCGAGTCCGCTGGCCGATGGGAGGCGCGCCCATGCGCCGTACGGTGTACAACGAGGACCACGAAGCGTTCCGCGAGACGATACGGGCCTTCATCGAGGCCGAGGTCGTGCCGGTCTACGACGAATGGCTGGCGGCGGGCCAGGTGCCCCGTGACTTCTACTACAAGCTCGGCGAACTGGGCGTCTTCGGTATCGAGGTCCCCGAGGAGTACGGCGGCGCCGGCGAGCGGAGCTTCAAGTTCCAGGCCGTCATCAGCGAGGAGTGCGCCCGCGCCGGCGTCAGCTTCGGTGGCAGCAGCGTCCATGTCAGCCTGTGCCTGCCCTATGTGTTGGCGTACGCCACCGAGGAGCAGAAGAAGCGCTGGCTGCCCGGCTTCGCCGGCGGCGAGGTCATGTTCGCCATCGCCATGACCGAGCCCGGTACCGGCTCCGACCTGGCCGGTATGAAGACCACCGCCAAGCTCTCCGCCGACGGCGGCCACTACCTGCTCAACGGCTCCAAGACCTTCATCACCGGCGGTGTCCACGCCGACCGCGTCATCGTCTGCGCCCGCACCGCCCCGCCCAGCCCCGAGGACCGCCGGGCCGGCATCTCGCTGTTCGTCGTCGACACCACGTCCGAGGGCTACGCCGTCGGCCGCAAGCTCGACAAGATCGGTCTGAAGACCTCCGACACCGCCGAGCTGTCCTTCTCCGACGTGCGGGTGCCGGTCGAGGACCTGCTCGGCGAGGAGGGCAAGGGTTTCTCCTACCTTGGCCAAAATCTTCCCCAGGAACGCCTCGGCATCGCGATCGGCGCCTACGCGCAGGCCGCCGCCGCGATCCGCTTCGCGCAGAAGTACGTCCAGGAGCGCACCGTCTTCGGCCAGACCGTCGCGGCCTTCCAGAACACCAAGTTCGAACTTGCCGCCTGCAAGGCGGAGGTGGACGCCGCCGAAGCGGTGGTCGACCGTGCCCTGGAAGCCCACGACAAGCGCGAACTGTCCGCCGCCGACGCCGCCTCCGCCAAGCTCTTCTGCACCGAGGTCGCCGGCCGCGTCATCGACCGCTGCCTCCAGTTGCACGGCGGCTACGGCTACATGAACGAGTACCCGATCGCCCGCCTCTACGCCGACAACCGCGTCAACCGGATATACGGCGGCACCAGCGAGGTCATGAAGTCGATCATCGCCAAGTCGATGGGCCTGTGAGCCCCTCCGACCGGCCCGCCGCCGAGGGCCTGCCGCCGCTGGAGTCCCTACTCGATCTGCTCGACCTGGAGCGGATCGAGCAGGACATCTTCCGCGGCGTCAGCCGGCTCGCCGTCGTACCCCGGGTCTTCGGCGGCCAGGTCGCCGCGCAGGCCCTGGTCGCCGCAGGCCGCACCGCACCCGAGGACCGTGGCGCCCATTCCCTGCACGCGTACTTCCTGAGACCCGGTGACCCCGGCGCGCCGATCGTCTACCAGGTGGACCGCATCCGCGACGGCCGCTCCTTCACCACCCGGCGGGTCGTGGCCATCCAGCACGGCCAACCGATCTTCCACCTCTCGGCGTCCTTCCAGACCTACGAGGAGGGTCTGGAGCACCAGGAGCCCATGCCGTACGCGCCCGACCCCGAGACGCTGCCGACGGCCGAGGAACTGCTCCCTGCGCACGCCGACAAGTTTCCCGACCCCACCGTCGTGGACCGGCTGCTCGAAGCCCGTGCGGCCGTCGACCTCCGGTATGTGGAGTACCCGCCGTTCCTCACCGCCGGGGTCGCCCGCGAGCCCCGCTCGCAGGTGTGGTTCCGCACCCGGGGCAAGCTTGCCGAGGACCCGCTGCTGCACGTCTGCCTGGCCACCTATGTGTCGGACATGACCCTGCTCGACTCCGTCCTGCTCGCCCACGGCCGCGGCGGCTGGGCGGTCGGTGACGTGGTGGGCGCCAGCCTGGACCACGCCATGTGGTTCCACCGGCCCTTTCGCGCCGACGAGTGGCTGCTCTACGACCAGCAGAGCCCGTCCGCCTCGGGTGGGCGCGGCCTCGGCACCGCCCGCATCTACACCCAGGACGGAAGGCTCGCGGTCTCCGTGATCCAGGAGGGCCTGGTCCGTGTACCGCGCGGTTGACCCGGCAGGTGGGGTGCTTCCGCGGTATCAGGCGTCCTCGGTGTCCGTGCTCGCCGTCAGTCCCGCCGCGTCCAGCAGATACGCGGTCATCGGCGCGTAGTAGTGCGGCGCCACATTGTCGTCCAGCGGCACACTCACCAGGAGGCTGCCCTCGGCCTCGCCGACGAACAGTGCCGGGTCGTTGCAGTCCGCGAAGCCCACCGTCTCCAGGCCGCGCGCGCCCGCGCAACCCGCCCAGCCGTGGTCGGCTATCACCAGATCCGGCAGCGGCTCCCCGTCCCGTTCCAGGGCGTCCAGGATCTCCGTCATCGGGTCGGGGGAATGCGTGTGCACCAGGCCGCCGCCCCGGTGCAGCATGAACACGCCCGCGACGTGACGTATCTCACCGCCGTCCGCGTACAGATTCTCGGCCGGCGCCACCAGCGAGCATCCCGCGTCCCGCAGTGACGCCGCCAACTCGTGGTGCACGGCGAAGAGCCCTGCCGGATGACCGGTGGCCACCAGGACCCGGGAGCCGTTCCGTGCCGCTTTGTGCAGCACCGCGGCCATCCGGTCCAGGGCGTCGATCGTCAGCTCGGCGTCTATGGTGTCCTGTCCGTGCCGGTGTTCCGGGTCGTCCACGACGCCGCAGCGCTCGGCCATCAGTTCCAGTACCGCGGCCGGATCGGTCCAACGGTCGCCGAGGTCCAACCCCAACCAGTAGTACCGGTTGCCCTCGGCGAGCGCGCGGTAGTGGTCCAGATTATTCTCGCGGCTGGTCGCCACGTCCCCGGCTATCCGGGTGCGGACGAGGTGGTCGGCGAGGTCCTGACGGCTGGGTGCGACGGGCGCGGGATCCATGGGCATGCGGACATTGTCCCGCGTCGAGGGCGTGGCTGTACGACGCCCTGTGGACAAGTGGGCCGGGGCTTCGCCGGCACGGGTGGTCACGGCTCGACGCCGAGGCGTGTTCGCCGTCCCGAATTGGAGTGAACGTACATTCCGGGAGCGCCCGGCGGCCACGTAAGGTCGCCCGCGGACCCACCCCACCAGGAAGGCAGCCACCATGAGCAGCCCGCCGCGCGGCCCCGTCGACTCCTCCCGCGTCCCGCGCTACGCGGGCCCCGCCACCTTCGCCCGGCTGCCGCGGCTGGACGAGGTCGGTGTCGCGGACGTCGCGGTGGTCGGTGTGCCCTTCGACGCGGGGGTGTCCTACCGGCCCGGCGCGCGCTTCGGCGGCAACGCCGTCCGCGAGGCGTCCCGGCTGCTGCGCCCCTACAACCCGGCCCAGGACGCCTCCCCCTTCGCCCTCGCCCAGGTCGCGGACGCCGGGGACATCGCCGCCAACCCCTTCGACATCGACGAAGCCGTCGAGACCATCGAAGCCGCCGCCGACGACCTGCTCGGCACCGGCGCCCGCCTGATGACCCTCGGCGGGGACCACACCATCGCCCTCCCGCTCCTGCGCGCGGTCGCCCGTCGGCACGGCCCGGTGGCCCTGCTGCACTTCGACGCCCACCTGGACACCTGGGACACCTACTTCGGTGCCGCCTACACGCACGGCACGCCCTTCCGCCGGGCCTTCGAGGAGGGCATCCTCGACACCTCCGCACTCAGCCACGTCGGCATCCGCGGGCCGCTCTACGGCAAGAAGGACCTCGACGACGACGAGCGGATGGGATTCGGCATCGTCACCTCCGCGGACGTGATGCGCCGCGGCGTGGACGAGGTCGCCCAGCAGCTCCGCGAGCGGATCGGCGGGCGGCCGCTGTACGTGTCCGTCGACATCGACGTGCTCGACCCCGCCCACGCGCCCGGGACCGGAACCCCCGAGGCCGGCGGTCTGACCTCCCGCGAGCTGCTGGAAATCCTGCGCGGCCTGTCCGACTGCCGACTCGTCTCGGCGGACGTCGTCGAAGTGGCCCCTGCATACGACCACGCCGAGATCACCTCGGTCGCCGCCTCCCACACCGCCTACGAACTCACGACGATCATGTCCCGGCAGATCGCCGCCCCTCGCTGAATCACCCGAACGAGCTACACCCACGGTCGCACTCCTGTACGACCTCCATCGTTTCAATTGTTGCGGGAGGATGAAACGCGCAGCCTGGCGCGTTGCAGCCTCGGGCGGAAACGGATGAGCGGTGACACGGGCGGCCGACCACGGCCGCCCGATGACCGGTGGGGAGGACCGCGCGATGAGGGCGAAGGACGATCCGCGGCAGGGCTGGCTCCGGCGGCTGACGGCGTACGGCTGGCAGTACAAACGCGGAGTGCTGCTCGCGTTCGGCGCCTCACTGGCCGGCATGGCCGTCACCGCCCTGGTTCCGCTGGTTCCCAAGCTGATCATCGACGACGTGATCGTCAAGCAGGACAAGCCGCTGCTGCCCTGGTCGCTGGCCCTGATCGCCGCCGCGCTCGTGGTCTACGTGCTGGCATACGTTCGCCGCTACTACGGTGGCCGGCTCGCGCTCGACGTCCAGCACGACCTGCGCAACGACATGTTCCGCTCCATCATGCGGCTCGACGGCCGCCGGCAGGACGAGCTGAGCACCGGCCAAGTCGTCGGCCGGGCTACCAGCGACCTCCAACTCGTCCAGGGCCTGCTCTTCATGCTGCCGGTGACTATCGGCAACCTGCTGCTCTTCCTGCTCTCACTCGTCGTGATGCTGGCCCTCTCCCCGCTGCTCACCCTGGTCGCGCTGGCCGTCGCCCCGGCCCTGTGGTTCATCGCCAACCGGTCCCGGCGCCGCCTGTTCCCCGCCACCTGGTACGCCCAAGGGCAGGCCGCCGCCGTCGCGGGCATCGTCGACGGATCCGTCACCGGCGTCCGCGTGGTCAAGGGCTTCGGACAGGAGCAGCAGGAAATGGGCAAACTGGAGACGGTCAGCCGCCGGCTGTTCGCCGGTCGGCTGCGTACCGTCCGGCTCAGCGCCCGCTACACCCCGGCACTCCAGGCAGTGCCCTCCCTCGGCCAGATCGGCATGCTGGCGCTCGGTGGCTGGATGGCCACCCGGGGCCAGATCACCCTGGGCACCTTCGTCGCCTTCTCCACGTACCTCGCGCAGCTCACCGGTCCGGTCCGGATGCTCACCACGATGCTGACGGTCGGTCAGCAGGCCCGAGCTGGTGTCGAACGCGTTTTCGAACTCATCGACACCGAACCTACTCTCGAAGAGGGCACGGGCACGCTTCCGGCCGACGTGCCCACCACCATCGACTTCGACCAGGTGACCTTCGGGTACACCGAGGAACGGCCCGTCCTCGACGGCTTCGACCTGCACGTCGCGCCGGGCGAAACCATCGCCGTCGTCGGTTCCTCGGGCTCCGGCAAGTCCACCGTCTCCCTGCTGCTGCCCCGCTTCTACGACGTGACCGGCGGCTCGGTGCGGATCGGCGGCACCGACGTCCGGGAGCTGACCTTCGCGTCGCTGCGATCGGTGATCGGTCTGGTGCCCGAGGAGAGTTTCCTGTTCTCCGACACCGTCCGCGCCAACATCGCCTACGGCCACCCCGAAGCCTCCGACGAGGAGGTCGTCGCCGCCACCCGGGCCGCTCAGGCCCACGAATTCATCAGCGCGCTGCCGGACGGGTACGACACCGTGGTCGGCGAGAAGGGACTCACTCTTTCCGGCG
This sequence comes from Streptomyces sp. ITFR-21, assembly GCF_031844685.1. Classification (NCBI taxonomy): domain Bacteria; kingdom Bacillati; phylum Actinomycetota; class Actinomycetes; order Kitasatosporales; family Streptomycetaceae; genus Actinacidiphila; species Actinacidiphila sp. ITFR-21. The sequence continues at coordinate 1,979,790 of NZ_CP134605.1, read as the reverse complement.
GCCAGCGGCAGCGGGTCGCTCTGGCCCGCGCGATTCTCACCGACCCGCGACTGCTGCTGCTCGACGACGCCACCTCCGCGATCGACGCCCGGGTGGAAGCCGAGATCTTCGACGCGCTGCGTGAGGTGACGCGCGGCCGTACGACCCTGCTGATCGCCCATCGCCGGTCCACGCTCGCACTCGCCGACCGGATCGCCGTCCTGGACGCCGGACGGCTCGCCGACGTGGGCACCCATGAGGAACTGGAGGGCCGCAGCGCCCTCTACCGCGCGCTGCTCACCGACCCCGACGCCCTCGGCGCGGACATCGCGGAAGCGGACCCGGTGGCCCTGGCCGCCGCAGCCGATCCGGAGGAAGCGGACGTCCCCGGGATCACCCCCGAGCTGTGGCCGGCCGACCGGCGCGGGGTCGACGCGGACGGTTCCGGTACGCCGGGCATCGCGCCGTCACCTGTCGTGCGTCCCGCGGCTCGCGGGGTTATAGCGGGCGCCGTGTCCGGTATGCCCGCCACCCCCGAACTGCTCGCCGATGTGGCCTCGCTGCCGCCCGCGCTCGACACTCCCGACGTCGACGAGGAACAGGCCAGGGCCGCCGACCCCGCCTTCGGCCTGCGCGGCCTGCTGAGCGGATTCCGCACCCCGCTGCTGCTGAGCCTGCTGCTGGTCGCGGTCGACGCGGTCGCCGGACTGGTGCTGCCGATCCTGATCCGGCACGGCATCGACGCCGGCGTTCGGCAGGCGGAGCTGGGTGCGGTATGGGGCGCATCGCTGCTCGGCCTGGCGCTGGTGATCACCCAGTGGTTCGCCGAGTGGGGCTCGACGCTGCTGACCGGCCGCACCGGCGAACGTGTCCTGTACACCCTGCGGGTGAAGATCTTCGCCCACCTGCACCGCCTCGGGCTCGACTTCTACGAACGCGAGCTGACCGGCCGGATCATGACCCGGATGACCACGGACGTCGACGCGTTGTCCACGTTCCTGCAGACCGGCCTCGTCACCGCACTCGTCAGCGTGCTCACCTTTCTCGGCATCCTCGTCGCGTTGCTCGCCCTCGACGTGGAGCTGGCGCTGATGGTCTTCGCCACCCTGCCGCTACTGGTGGTCTGCACCTGGATCTTCCGCCGCAAGTCCAAGAAGGCGTACGAACTGGCCCGTGAACGCGTCTCCGTCATCAACGCCGATTTGCAGGAACACGTCGCCGGTCTCCGTGTCGTACAGGCGTTCCACGGCGAACGGCGCGGGTCGGCCCGCTTCCTGCGGCGCAGCGACGAGTACCGCAAGGCCAGGGTCCACGGTCAGTTCCTGCTGTCCGTCTACTTCCCCTTCGTCCAGTTCCTGTCCAGCGTCGCGGCGGCGCTGGTGCTGGCCGTCGGCGCGCACCGGGTCACCGACGGCACTTTGACCGCGGGCGCCCTGGTCGCGTACCTGCTTTACATCGACCTCTTCTTCTCACCGGTGCAGCAGCTCTCCCAGGTCTTCGACGGCTACCAGCAGGCAACCGTCTCACTGAGCCGGATCGGTGAGTTGCTGCGTGAGCGCACCACCGTGCCAGCCGCCGCCGAACCGCGGTCGGTAGCCCGGCTGCGCGGCGAGATCGCCTTCCGCGATGTGCACTTCCGCTACGGAGGCGCCGACGCGGAAGGCGCCGAGGCACTGGCCGGCGTCTCTCTGCGGATCCCCGCCGGCCAGACCGTGGCCTTCGTCGGCGAGACCGGCGCGGGCAAGTCCACCCTGGTCAAGATGGTGGCGCGGTTCTACGACCCGACAGGCGGCGCGGTCCTGGTGGACGGCGCCGACATCCGCGACCTCGACCTCACCGCCTACCGCGGACAACTCGGAGTCGTCCCGCAGGAGCCCTTCCTCTTCGCGGGCACCGTACGCGACGCCATCGCCTACGGGCGGATGGACGCCACCGACGCCGAGGTGGAGGCCGCGGCCCGCGCGGTGGGCGCCGACGCGATGATCGCCACCCTGGAGGGCGGCTATCTGCACGAAGTCGCCGAGCGGGGCCGCAACCTGTCCGCCGGGCAACGGCAGCTGATCGCCCTGGCAAGGGCCGAGCTGGTCGATCCGGCCGTCCTGCTGCTGGACGAGGCCACGGCCGCCCTCGACCTGGCAAGCGAAGGGCTGGTCAACCAGGCCGCCGACCGGCTCACCATACGGCGTACGACCCTGGTGGTCGCCCACCGGCTCAGCACCGCCGCCCGCGCGGACCGTGTGGTGGTCCTCGACCACGGACGGGTGATCGAGGACGGCACGCACGAGGCACTGCTGGCCCGCGACGGCCGCTACGCCGAGCTATGGCGGACTTTCACCGGCGAGTTGCGGGCCGCAGCCTGACCGGACCGGCCGCCGGAGGTCAGCAGCGCAGGCCGTGGCCGGTCGGAAACAGCACGGCGGCCGGGGCGTCCGCGCGGGGGACCGCAACGGGCCGCCGGCCAGCCCGGGACGACTTGCCCGCGATGACCGGGCGGCGGCGCGCAGCGACACATCGGTCCAGCCTCAAGCAGCCGGCGCCGCCGCCACTGTCGGCAGCCAGGCGACGTAGTACGGATCGCGGATCGCCGGCCGGACCACAGGAGTCCGGGTGGCAGTCGATGCCTCGACCAGGGCGATCCGCTCAGGCGCCCCGCCGTTGACTCACAGGTGGTGACCACCACCGCGCCCTTGCCCCGGGCCGCGGCCACCGCCCGGTCGATCCCGGCCCGGCTTGGCTCGACTCGCTACCGGAGGACAGCGCCCGCGTCGGGCAGCCGAGTTCGGTGCGCGCCCGCTCCAGGACGGCGGTCGGTGGGCTGCCGGTGCCCGTCGGCGCGACCGGATCGGCACCGACCGCCGTACCTGCCGGTGCGCTCGGCAGGGGAGGGGCAGCACCCGCTGTTGGTGAGCAGAGTGAAGCCGCGCTCGCTGATCAGGTCGGCTGTCGCGAGGTGCGAACGGGCGCCTACCGCTTGCTGCACCCCTGCACGGGCGACGAACGGATCGCGGAACAGGGCCCCGCGGAGTTTCAGCCCGAGGACCCGGGTCAGCGAGACGTCGATCCGTGCCTCAGTCAGCTCACCCGACTTCACCGAGTCCAAAACCACCCGGAAGGCGACATCCGGCAGCCCACCACCTGAGCTGCTGCAAGAGCGGCGACGGCCTCCGGACCGGCGCCGAACGACCGTACGCCGATGACCGGGTCGGCCGAAATGACGTTGACGCCGCAGACGGGGGAGTAGTTCTGGTTGGCACCCTTCGCGGCGCGTCCGGTGCCGACGACCCGGGACGCCGTACGGCGTCCCGGGTGTTGCCGTCCGCGCCCAGCGCCATCCCGCCGGCAAAGAGCGTCGCCGGTGCACCGATCCGCGCGACGGTCGCCCTGCTCCTGGTCGATGGAGATCAGCAGTGGGATCGGAGTGCCGTGCCGCAGCCTCGCCCGCTGGATGCCGTTGGGTGGATCGGTGATCTGACGGGGATACGGGGTGTTGTGCGCCCAGGCGAAGTAGACGATGCCGCCGACGTGGTAGTCGGCGAACAGGTCATCGCGCTGGAGACCTCGATCTCGGGCTGGTCGGCGGCCACGTCGGCGGGATCGGGATCGGTCGCCGATCTCCCGTACACCCGCACCACGAACGGCCGGCAGACCTCCTCCTCCCGGCTCATCCGCCTGATGACAGCCTGCAGCCGCCGGCGGTCGGCGGCCGTGGGCGGACCCCGCTCCGTGCGGCAGTCGAAGGGATACCGCTCGCGAACACGGCTGAGGTGGCCGCGGCGGTGGCAAGGACGGTACGACGGGCTGGGTGGCGGTGCACGACGAACCCCTTCCGGACGCAGGAGAGGGCACGCACGCTGCGGGAATATTCCCGACCCGAACGGTCAGCCGGCAAGTCTCCACCAGCCAATGCCAACGGTCGAACGGTCACCCGCCGTCTACCGCCTCTTCGAGCTGTCCAGTCCCCCGGCCTCCCGTCAACCGAAAACGGGCTGCTGCGGCATCCGCTCCTTGGGCACCTCGAACACCACCGTCACCCAGAACGCCCGCAGGCACTCCGGCGGCGGCTCCGGCTGGCTCACCCGCAGCGACAGCCGATCGCCCGATGCCTCCAGCGCCGCCGCGGTCGCCGCGCTGCACCCCGTCGTCGCCGTCCATCCCACCAGCACGTTCTGTGAGAAGTCCGTACCCTTCCCGGCGGCTGTGATCTCCGCTGCCGTCTCGAGGTGTCCCGCCGTCGCCTGCTGGGCGTACCGGCTGAGCTCATCCAGGTTGTGCACCACCGCATGGGCTCCGAAAGTCGACGGCGCCGACGACGAGAAGTACACGACCCGGCTTGCGATCGTCGTACCGCCGGAAGGGCTCGACGAAGGCGACGTACTGGCTGCCGGCCGATCGTCCGGGACGTCTCCAGCCCGCGACTGCTCCCCGCACCCGACGGCGAGTGCGGTCAGCGACGCGGCCAGCAGCACGGCCAGGAGAACTTTCCGCAAGTCCACTCTCATCATGCCGATGGGACGGCCGTGCTCTCCGGCTGGTTCCGCCCGGCTGTCCGGGTTCGCTGAACGCATGTGCCGATCATCAGCGCCCGACCCCCGCTCGGGCGGCAACCCGCTTCCGGGCCCGCTTCGTGTCGGCCGTCCTCGCGGCCGAGCAGGCCCCGCCGGTCAACAGCTCCACCGGCAGACAGGTGTCCACACCGCCCGCCTCGACGCGACGACCTGCCGCCGCGTTCAGGCCGACTCGACCAGCAGCCGCGCCAGATGCTCCCGACCGGCCTCCAGCAGGCCCGGCAGCTCAGCCGCCTCGTCATACCAGCGCTTCTCGTACTCCCAGCACAACCAGCCCTCCCATTCGGCCCGGCTGAGCACCTCAATGGTCTCCGCCAGCGGGAGTACCCCCGCCCCCAGCGGCAAGGGTGTCGTATCGGTGGCGGAAGCGATGTCCTTCACCTGTACGTAGCCCAGGTAGGGGGCGAGCACCGGGTAGGTCGCCGACGGCTGCTCCTCGGCCAGCCAGGTGTGCATCACGTCCCAGATCGCCCCGGCCGCATGGTGCCCCACCAGGCCCAGCACCCTTGCGACATCGGCGCCGCCGCGGTGTGAGTCGTGCGTCTCCAGCAGCACCCGTACTCCGAGGTCCCCGGCGACAGGCGCCGCTGCCGCCAGCCGCCGCGCCGCGACCCCGTCCGCCTCCGCTGCCGTCAGATCCCCGCCCCCGGGGAAGACGCGTACGAACGGGGCACCCAGGTCGGCGGCAAGCTTCATCGCCGCGCCGATCTCGTCCAGCACCGGATCGTCGTCTCCCGGGGCGGCCACCTTGGCGTAGGCGGCCACCGTGAGGATCTCCACCCCCGCCTTTGCGAACTGCCGAGCCACCCGGGAGCGTTCGCCGGCCGTCAGGCCCGTGTGTACCGGACCTTCATCGCTCGCGCGCAGTTCGACGCCGTGGTAGCCGTACTCCGACGCGAGCCGGACCACCTCATCGACGGGCAGCGTGGGGACCCCGAGTGTGGAAAAGGCGAATCTCACTCGCCGGACACTAGGCACCGAGTGGTCATCGGGTCAACCGGGATCAGCAGGCGACGATTTTCTGAGCCCTGGCAGCCGCCAGCCATTCGGGGAACTCCGCCGTCAACAAGTCGTAGAGTGGGCTGTCGGGTATCGCCCGTGGGTTGCTGCCCGCCGCGAAGAATCCCGCGTTGTCCACCACCCGTTCGGCGGGTACCGGGCGTTCGTCCAGCCAGCGCAGAAAGCGGAAGTCATCCTCGCCGAATCCGATGAGCTGCCAGAACACCGGCAGCCGCGACGCCCTGCACAGGACATCGACGGCCGCCCTTTTGCTGCTCGGCCCTCCGTCGGTCTGGAACACCACGAAAGCAGGCGCGCTCGAACCGAAACGCCGGTAGTGGTCGATGACAGCTTCCATGGCCGCCGCGTAGTTGGTGCGGCCCATATGGCCGTATGCCTCGTTGAGCTCGCCGACTCGGCCGCTGTAGTCCGTGAGTGACACCTCGGCCACCCCGTCCACCCCGGCGGAGAAGAAGACAAGCGGCACGGTGCCGTCGTCGTCGAAGTGCGCGGCCAGCCCCAGCGTCTGCTCGGCCAGGTGCTGGACGGTACCGTCGCGGTAGAATTTCCTCATGCTTCCCGATCGGTCGAGCACCAGGTAGACGGTGGCTCTTTCTCCGGACAGCCGGTGCTTGTCCAGACTTACTGCGGCCTGCTTGTAGAGGCTGATCAGACCGGGCGCGGTCCGTTCCACCTTGTCCAGCGAAATGGACATGATCTCCCCCTCGTATTTTCCGACTTTTCCGAGCTGCGTGCGGTGGCCGACCTGTCCTTTCCCCACTTCGGCGCGCCCGGTGGGGCCCGTGTGATAGTGGTTGAACGCGCGAGTCTTCCCGAAGGTCATGATTCCTTCCTTGTTTCCCTTTCCTGAGTCAAAGGTAGGGCGGTTCGACACCCGGGCGGAAGAACCAATTTCCAGCCTGTGGATAACTTCAGCGACGCTCTGGTGCGGGTGGCGCCGTCGACCCGCGGACCATCAGCTCGGTGGTGACCGTCACGACCCCACCGGGCGGTGGAGCCTGGCGCCCCATCACCAGCCTGCCCGCCCGCGCTCCCGCCTCCTGCAACGGGATGCGGACCGTGGTCAGCGCGGGTGACGCGTCCACGCTGAACGGCAGATCGTCGAAGCCCGCCACCGACACGTCACCCGGAATACCGAGGCCGCTGTCCCGCAGCGCCGCACACACGCCCAGCGCCACGGTGTCGTTGGCGGCCACGATCGCCGTCACCGCCTGATCCCTGCGCAGCAGTTCCAGTGTCGCGTCGTATCCCGACGCCCGGTCGTAGCCGCCGTGCACGGTCAACCGGGCGGCGTTCTCTCCCTCGGGGGTGTCCGGTCCCAGCTCGCGGGCGGCCATCGCGTCGCGGTGGCCTTCCAGACGATGACGGGTCGTGCTGCGTTCGGCCGGACCGGCGACGTACCCGATCCGCCGGTGGCCCAGGGACAGCAGATGCTCGGTCAGCCGTCGCGCACCGCCCCGGTTGTCGAACGCGATCGTCATCAGGCCGAGTGAGTTGTCGGCCGGTTCCAGCGGAGGCCGGCCGCACAGCACGATTCGCGTGCCGGAGGCGGCCAGCCGGGTGAGCCGTGCGGTGACCGCCGCCGTGTGGGCCTCGCTCTCCACGGCGCCGCCGGTGAGCACCACTCCCGCTGCCCGCTGTCGTTCGAGCAGGGTGAGATAGGTCAGCTCGGCCGCGGGTGAACCGTTCGTGTTGCAGACCACCGCGAGTTTGCCGCCGCCCGGCTGAGCGCCGCCTGCACCGATCTCACCTTGGAGCGCGCTGGCGATGAGGCCGAAGAAGGGGTCGGCGACATCGTTCACAAGCACTCCGACGAGGTCCGAAGTGGCCGCCGCGAGGGCACGCGCCTGGCCGTTGACGACATAGTCCAGTTCCTCGACCGCCCGCTGGACGCGTTCCCTGGTACTGCCGGCCACCGGGTAGTTGCCGTTGAGGACTCGGGAGACGGTCGCCGACGACACTCCGGCTCGCGCCGCGACATCGGCCAGAGTCACTGCCATCTCGGTCCGGTCCTCCTCGTGGGGTGGGCGCTGTGGCTGCCGACGGCAGTCGTCCTTTAGGAGAAAGACCGCTGTTCGGCGCGGCTCATGCTCTCATTCCGGGACTGCGGGCGGCAGCGGCGGTCCTGGACAGCCCCGACAGGGGGTGGACGGGCCACGTGAGCACACAGCGCCTACCTGTGCCTGTGCAGGGTCGGTCTTGCCCCTGCCAGGTCCTTGAGGCTAGCGTGACGCTCTAGAAAGCGCTTGCTATCGATCTTTTCTGAGAGACCGGCCTTCGGCTCCGAGGAGAGCAGCCATGACACGCAGGACGATGCGGATCGCCATGAACGGCGTCACCGGACGTATGGGCTACCGCCAGCACCTGGTCCGCTCGATCCTGAGCCTGCGTGACCAGGGTGGGCTCGATCTGGGGGACGGCGACGTCCTGGTCCCGGAGCCCGTGCTGGTCGGCCGGCGCGCGCACGCACTCGGGGCAATCGCCGAGCAGCACGGCATCGAGCACTGGACCACCGATCTGGACTCGGTACTCGCCGATCCCTCGGTGGAGATCTACTTCGACGCCCAGGTGACCGCCGCCCGTGAAGCCGCGGTGAAGGAGGCCATCGCGGCCGGCAAGCACGTTTACTGTGAGAAGCCCACCGGCACCACACTGCACGGCTCCCTCGAACTCGCCCGGCTCGCCGAGGCGGCGGGGATCAAGCACGGAGTGGTGCAGGACAAGCTGTTCCTCCCCGGCCTGCTCAAGCTCAGGCGACTGGTCGAGGGCGGCTTCTTCGGCCGGGTCCTCTCGGTCCGGGGCGAGTTCGGCTACTGGGTCCACGAAGGCGGCTGGCAGAGCGCGCAGCGTCCGTCGTGGAACTACCGGGCGGAGGACGGCGGTGGCATCGTCCTTGACATGTTCCCCCACTGGGAGTATGTACTGCACGAGCTGTTCGGCCGGGTGTGCACCGTACAGGCCCTGGCCACCACGCACATTCCGCAACGCTGGGACGAGCAGGGCAAGCCGTACGACGCCACGGCCGACGACGCCGTCTACGGTGTCTTCGAGCTGGAAGGCGGGGTGATCGCGCAGATCAACTCGTCCTGGGCGGTGCGCGTCGACCGGCAGGAGCTACTGGAGTTCCAGGTCGACGGCACGCACGGCTCCGCCGTCGCCGGACTGCGCGACTGCAGGGTGCAGCACCGGTCCGTCACGCCCAAGCCGGTGTGGAACCCGGATCTGCCCGTCACCGAGTCCTTCCGCGACCAGTGGCAGACGGTCCCCGACAACGCCGAGTTCAGCAACGGCTTCAGGGCGCAGTGGGAGCTGTTCCTGCGGCATGTTGTGCTGGACGAGCCGTGGCGGTGGGACCTGCTGGCGGGCGCCCGAGGGATGCAGCTCGCCGAACTCGGCCTGGCGTCCTCCGATCAGGGCCGCCGTGTCGCGATTCCGGAGCTGTCCCTGTGAGCATTCTGCTGCCCTCCGAGTTTGGTGTCCCGCGTCCCTTCGAGCCGCGTTCGCACCCCGTCTCCCACGCCGCGGACTTGCCGCTGCGCAGCCGCGTGGTGTTCTCCGCCGCACATGTCGTCGCGGACCCGCTGCGTACCTCGGCCGAGGGGCCGGCGGCCGTCGACTGGGACGCCACCCTGGCCTTCCGGCGCCATTTGTGGGCTCACGGCCTCGGAGTGGCGGAGGCGATGGACACCGCGCAGCGCGGCATGGGGCTGGACTGGGCCGTGGCCGCCGAACTGATCCGCAGGTCCTCAGCCGAAGCGCGGTCCGTCGGCGGGCGTATCGCGTGCGGCGTCAGCACCGACCAGCTGACCGGCCCGGCCACCCTCACCGAGGTCGTCGCCGCCTACGAAGAGCAACTGGCGGTCGTGGAGGCCGTGGGTTCGCAGGCCGTCCTGATGGCCTCCCGCGCTCTGTCCGCGGTGGCCGAGGGGCCGGACGACTACCTGGAGGTGTACGAACACCTGCTGCGGCAGTCCACCGATCGAGTGATCCTGCACTGGCTCGGTCCCATGTTTGATCCCGCACTGGAGGGCTATTGGGGCTCGGACGATCTCGACGCGGCGACCGAGACCTTCCTGGAGGTGATCGCCGCCCACCCGGACAAGGTCGACGGTGTCAAGATCTCCCTGCTCGACGCGGAGCGGGAGATCGCCCTGCGCCGTCGCCTCCCGGAGGGCGTGCGCTGCTACACGGGCGACGACTTCAACTACCCGGAACTGATCGGAGGCGACGAGGAGGGATTCAGCCACGCTCTGCTCGGGATCTTTGACCCGCTGGCGCAGCTGGCGGCGTCGGCGGTCAGCGCCCTCGACACCGGCGACCCGGTCGCCTTTCGGCGCGTGCTCGATCCCACCGTGGAGCTGGCCCGGCACCTGTTCCGTACGCCGACCCGCTTTTACAAGACCGGCGTCGTCCTGCTGGCCTGGCTGGCCGGGCACCAGTCGCACTTCACCATGGTGGGAGGGCTGCAGTCGGCCCGCTCACTGTCGCACCTGGCAAAGGCGTACGAACTCGCCGACGGCATCGGACTCTTCCCCGATCCGGCGCTCGCCGAGGACCGGATGCGCCGCCTGCTCGCCGTGCACGGGGTGGATGCATGAGCGAAGAGGCGACGTACCCGGAGAGACCGGGCGGCTTGGAACGGCTGAGCCTCAACCAGGAGACCCTCAAGCAGTGGTCGCTGCCCGAACTGGCGGCGGGATGTGTTGCCATGGGCGTCACCCGGGTCGGACTGTGGCGTGCACCCGTACAGGAGTACGGCGTCGAACGCGCGGCGGCCCTGATGCGGGACAGCGGGCTGGACGTCACGTCGCTGTGCCGGGGCGGCTTCTTCACCATGTCGGACCCCAAGAGCCGGGCGGCTGCCCTGGACGACAACCGCGCGGCGATCGACGAGGCGGCGGCGCTGGGGACCGGCACCCTCGTACTGGTCTCCGGCGGCCTGCCCGGAGGCGACCGTGACATCGGCGCCGCCCGCGAACGCGTCGCCGAGGCGATCGCCGTCCTGGCACCGTACGCCTCCGAGCGCGGGGTGCGGCTGGCCATCGAGCCGCTGCATCCGATGTACGCCTCGGACCGCTGCGTGATCTCCACCCTCGGCCAGGCACTGGACATCGCGGAACGCTTTCCCGCGGACCAGGTGGGTGTCGTCGTGGACACCTACCACCTCTGGTGGGACGACCGGGCGCCGACCCAGATCGCACGGGCGGGCGTCGGCGGCAGGATCGCGTGCTTCCAGGTCGCCGACTGGGTGACCCCGCTGCCCGAGGGGGTACTGCTCGGGCGCGGACAGCTCGGTGACGGCTGTGTCGACCTGCGCAGATTCCGCGAGCAGGTCGACGCGGCCGGCTACCGGGGCGCCGTCGAGGTGGAGATCTTCAGCTCCGCGCTGTGGGCCCGGGACGGCGCCGAGGTGCTAGCCGAGATCGCCGAGAGGTACCGCCGGCACGTCCGGTGAAAAGATCTTGAGAAACTCGAGGACCGTACTACAACCCTTCCGGGGGGTGGGCCGTCATACATGGCATCACGGTTCCCAGGAGGGGTTCAGGGAGCCAAGAGGGTAAGAAAACGCCCGAGGGGGGCTTCGGGGGTAAGAGGGGGGAACACGGAAGGGGTCCGGCCCGGTGCCGGACCCTTTTTCGTGTCCCGCGCCGGGCGGGCCGCTGGGGCGAGTCGTGCGCGGGCCAGGTTGTCCACAGGGCCGGGCGGTGGGCCGACGAGCTGTCCGTGCCGAGCGGTACCTTCTGAGCAGATCACCAACGAGCCCAAGAGGAGGCTGGACATGGCGGAGACGACGACGCACCTTTCCGTTCTGGAAGGCGTCCTGGAGCGCATCACCTACGCCAACGAGGACAACGGTTACACAGTCGCGCGGGTGGACACCGGTCGCGGCTCCGCGGACCTGCTCACCGTGGTCGGCGCGCTGCTCGGCGCCCAGCCTGGCGAATCCCTGCGGATGCACGGCCGTTGGGGCTCGCACCCGCAGTACGGCAAGCAGTTCACGGTGGAGAACTACACGACGGTCCTGCCGGCCACGATCCAGGGCATCCGCCGCTACCTGGGATCGGGGCTGATCAAGGGCATCGGGCCGAGGATCGCCGAGCGCATCGTCGAACACTTCGGCACCGGCACCCTGGAGGTCATCGAGTCAGAGCCCAAGCGCCTCATCGAGGTGCCCGGGCTCGGTCCCAAGCGCACCAAGCTGATCGCCACCGCGTGGGAGGAACAGAAAGCTATCAAGGAGGTGATGGTCTTCCTGCAGGGCGTGGGCGTCTCCACATCCATCGCCGTGCGGATCTACAAGTCCTACGGGGACGCCTCCATCTCGGTGGTGAAGAACCAGCCCTACCGGCTGGCGGCCGACGTCTGGGGCATCGGCTTCCTCACCGCGGACCGGATCGCGCAGGCGGTCGGGATACCGCACGACAGTCCGGAGCGGGTCAAGGCCGGCCTCCAGTACGCCCTTTCCCAGGCCACCGACCAGGGCAACTGCTTCCTGCCGCAGGAACGGCTCATCGCCGACTCGGTGAAGCTGCTCCAAGTGGACATCGGCCTGGTGATCGACTGCCTCGGCGAACTGGCGGACGCTGAAGGGGTGGTCCGTGAGGACGTACCGGCCGCCGACGGCGACCAGGAGCCGGTCAAAGCGGTCTACCTGGTGCCCTTCCACCGCGCCGAGATATCGCTCGCCGCCCAGCTGCTCCGGCTGCTGCGCGGGCCGGAGGACCGGCTGCCGGCGTTCCACGACGTGGACTGGGACAAGGCACTGGCCTGGCTCGCCGCGACAACCGGCACCGACCTCGCTCCGGAACAGCAGCAGGCGGTACGGCTGGCCCTGACACAGAAGGTCGCGGTTCTCACCGGTGGCCCCGGTTGTGGCAAGTCCTTCACCGTACGTTCGGTGGTGGCCCTCGCTCTGGCCAAGAAGGCCAAGGTGGTCCTGGCCGCGCCCACCGGCCGTGCCGCCAAGCGACTGGCGGAGCTGACCGGCGCGCAGGCGTCCACCGTGCATCGTCTGCTGGAGCTTAAGCCGGGCGGTGACGCCGCGTACGACCGGGACCGGCCGCTGGAGGCCGACCTGGTGGTGGTCGACGAGGCGTCGATGCTGGACCTGCTGCTGGCGAACAAACTGGCGAAGGCCGTGCCCCCCGGCGCCCACCTGCTGTTCGTCGGGGACGTGGACCAGCTGCCGAGCGTCGGCGCGGGCGAGGTGCTGCGGGATCTTCTGGCGCCCGCCAGCCCTGTGCCCTCGGTGCAGCTGACCCGGATCTTCCGCCAGGCGCAGCAGTCCGGCGTGGTGACCAACGCGCACCGGATCAACGCGGGCGAGCAGCCGGTCACCAAGGGCCTGCCCGACTTCTTCCTCTTCCCCGAGGAGGACTCCGAGGAGGCCGGACGGCTCACCGTGGACGTGGTGGCCCGACGGATCCCGGCCAAGTTCGGCCTCGACCCGCGCCGGGACGTGCAGGTGCTCGCCCCGATGCACCGTGGCCCGGCCGGGGCCGGCGTTCTGAACGGACTGCTCCAGCAAGCCGTCACCCCGGCCCGCCCGGACCTGCCGGAGCGGAGGTTCGGCGGCCGTACCTTCCGGGTGGGTGACAAGGTGACGCAGATCAGAAACAACTATGACAAAGGCGCCAACGGTGTCTTCAACGGCACGGTCGGGGTGGTCACCGCTTTGGACACGGACGAGCAGAAGCTGACCGTGCGCACCGACGAGGACGAGGAGATCGATTACGACTTTGACGAGCTGGACGAGCTGGCCCACGCGTACGCGGTCACCATCCACCGCTCGCAGGGCAGTGAGTATCCGGCCGTAGTTATCCCCGTCACCACCGGTGCCTGGATGATGCTCCAGCGGAATCTGCTCTACACGGCCGTGACCAGGGCGAAGAAGCTGGTGGTGCTGGTCGGGTCGCGGCGTGCGATCGGCCAGGCGGTGCGCACCGTGTCGGCCGGACGTCGCTTCACGGCACTCGACCATCGCCTGTCCCGGGGCTCAACCTAGGCACTCCGTGCCACTTTTTGGCCTGATGGCCGACCCCGAGTGCACACGACGGTGTCAAATGGGGGACAGTGGATGTAGTCAGGGCACCTCGAAGAAGAGGCAACACGGTCGGTGAGGGAATGACGTGAGCGACAACTCTGTAGTTCTGCGGTACGGGGACAGCGAATTCAGCTACCCGGTTGTGGACAGCACCGTCGGCGACAAGGGATTCGACATCGGCAAGCTGCGTGCCGACACCGGTCTGGTCACCCTGGACAGCGGTTACGGCAACACCGCGGCCTACAAGTCCGCGATCACCTTCCTGGACGGGGAGGAAGGCATCCTGCGCTACCGGGGTTACCCGATCGAGCAGGTTGCCGAGCGCGGGAGCTTCCTGGAGACCGCCTACCTGCTGATCAACGGTGAGCTGCCGACCGTCGACCAGCTGTCCGAATTCAAGGGTGAGATCACCCAGCACACCCTGCTGCACGAGGACGTCAAACGGTTCTACGACGGGTTCCCGCGCGACGCGCACCCCATGGCGATGCTGTCGTCCGTGGTCAGCGCGCTGTCCACGTTCTACCAGGACAGCCACAACCCGTTCGACCCGAAGCAGCGCCACCTGTCGACGATCCGGCTGCTCGCCAAGCTGCCGACGATCGCGGCGTACGCGTACAAGAAGTCCGTCGGCCAGCCCGTGGTCTACCCGCGCAACGACCTGGGCTACGTCGAGAACTTCCTGCGGATGACCTTCTCGGTGCCGGCCGAGGAGTACGAACTGGACCCGGTGGTGGTCAGCGCGCTGGACAAGCTGTTCATCCTGCACGCGGACCACGAGCAGAACTGCTCGACGTCGACGGTCCGACTGGTCGGGTCCTCGCAGGCGAACCAGTTCGCGTCGATCTCGGCGGGCATCAGCGCGCTGTGGGGCCCGCTGCACGGCGGTGCCAACCAGTCGGTGCTGGAGATGCTGGAGCGCATCCAGGCCGAAGGCGGCGACGTCGACTCCTTCATCGCCAAGGTGAAGAACAAGGAAGACGGCGTGAAGCTCATGGGCTTCGGGCACCGCGTCTACAAGAACTTCGACCCTCGGGCGAAGATCATCAAGGCGGCGGCGCACGACGTCCTGTCGGCGCTCGGCAAGTCCGACGAGTTGCTCGACATCGCCCTCAAGCTGGAGGAGCACGCGCTCAGCGACGACTACTTCGTGTCGCGCAAGCTCTATCCGAACGTGGACTTTTACACCGGCCTGATCTACCGGGCGATGGGCTTCCCGACCAGCATGTTCACCGTCCTTTTCGCGATCGGCCGGCTGCCCGGCTGGATCGCCCAGTGGCACGAGATGATCAAGGAACCGGGTTCCCGCATCGGCCGCCCCCGGCAGATCTACACCGGTGTCGTGACCCGCGACTACGTGCCGGTCGAGGCCCGCTGAACGGGGTACGCCCAGTGTTCTTGCAGAGGTAAGGAGCGCCCCGCGTCGAATCCCCCCACGGGTCCGGCACGGGGCGCTCCCGTGTCCCGGAGCGGATCCCCCCACGGGTCCGGACCGGGCGTTTTCGGCGGAGGCGCAGCGGCGGCCGGGACGCAGGGCCCGGGAGGGCCGCTCAAAGCTCCCCAGGCGTCGCCCCGGCAACGCAACTCGGACCGTCCCCCAAGACGGTCCGTACCGCATCCCCCACACCGACTCCGCCGGGAGTGCGGTGCTCAGGACCTAAGACCCACGAACCATCTTAATGGTTACGTTCCAAGTCGTGTGATCTACGTCTCTCCACCGTCTCCGCGTTCGAACGGTGTTTCTGCAGGCTACCCCGGTCGCGGTGGGCGGCGGCGGATCCCGTACCGTGCTGTTCTTCTCGAGGGGCGGAGTACATGGCAGAGAACGGGACAGCGGTCCGCAATGTCGTGGTCACCGGCGGGGGTACGGGCATCGGGCTGGCCATCTCCACGCGGTTCGCCGAGGGCGGCCACCGCGTCACGATCGTCGGACGTCGACGTGAGGTGCTCCGTGCCACCGCCGAGGAGCTGCGCACCGCGCGTGGCCTGGACATCACTCCCGTCGTCTGCGATCTCGCCGACCCCGACGACGTGGAGGCCGTACTGCCGAAGCTTCCGGACCGGGTGGACGTCCTGGTGAACAACGCGGGCAGCCGAGAGCTGGCGGTCGGCGCCGGTCCACATGGTGTGCTGGCCCGCTGGCGCGGCGATTTCGAGCGCAATGTGCTGACCGCGGTCCTGTTGACCGAGTCGCTGCGTGACCGGTTCACCACCGACGGCGGCCGGGTGGTGACGGTGACCTCGGTGGCTGCTCTGCGCGGCGGCGGCTCGTACGGGGCATCCAAGGCGGCCCTGCACGCCTGGAACCACTCGCTGGCCGCCCAGCTGGGGCCGCAGGGCGTGACCTGCAACATCGTGGCGCCCGGCACGGTCGCCGGCACCGAGTTCTTCGGCTCGCGGCTCAACGCGGCAGAGGTGACCCGCCGGGCCGGGCGCACTCTGGTCGGCCGGGTCGGACGGCCCGCAGACGTGGCGGCGGCCGTGCTCTTCCTCGCCTCGCCGGAGGCGGGCTTCATCACCGGCGAGATCCTGCAGTGCAACGGCGGGGAGCTGCTCGGCCGCTGAGCAGGGTCGCCGTGGAGCCGTATCACGGCCGGACCCCTGCCCTGAGAAGTCCCGGGGAGTTCCCTGATCTCCGGAAAACCGGCTTGCCGCCCCCATCGATCGCTGACAGCGTGGAAGTACGGGAAGGCGGAGGGGAAGAGGGGCGGGAGGATGGACGTTGCACTGAACGTGTCGTCACTGGACTTCACCTCCGGACTCGCCGAGTACCTGCGGGGTGGACACGTCTACTGGGCGTACGCGCTGCTGGCCGTGACGACGGCCCCGCCGCTCGTGCCCAACGCGGTGCTGCTCGTCACCGGTGGGGTGATGGCGGCCGAGGGCAGGCTCAATCTGGCGCTCGTCCTGCTTGTGGTGGCCGGCAGCGCCGTTATGGGTGATCTGCTCATCCACCGCGCGGGCCACGCGGTGAGCGGCCGGGTGCTGCGCCGGATGAAGCGCCGGCCGCGCCAGGCCGCCCTGCTCAGGTGGGCGGCGGTGCGCATACAGCGACATGGGGTGCCCTTCGTCATCGGCATCCGCTTCCTGCCCAGTGGACGGGTGATCGGCGGGCTCGCGGCCGGTATCGTCCGGTACCCGGCCCGCCGATACGCGGTCGGTGCGGGCGTCGCGGAGGCCGTCTGGGCCTCGTACTCGGTCGGCGCCGGCTACTTCAGCGGGCGCGCGGCCTCCAACGACTTCTACGCACTCTCTCTCGGCGTCGGCGTATCGGTGCTGGTGGGGGCTGCGGGCACGGTGGCCCAGTGGACCTCCCGGGCCCGCGAACGGCGGCTGCTCCGAGGACCAGGAGGCTTCGTCCGGCCCTCCGCGGTGGTGGCGGCCTCCCTCGCCGGGGAGAGCGGCACGGTGGCGGTGCCGATGCCCACTCCTCCCGCGTCCAACGGAGCGACGGTGGCGAGTGTGCCGCCCGATGGCGGCCCGAAGATCGGGCCGCCATCCGCGTCCCCGGAAGGGAAAGGGAGCAAAGACAGATGTCCTTGCTCCCGCGGTTTCGCCGGGCGCGGGAAGTAGCCCGGGCAAGCGGCGTGTGGACGGCGCCCCGGGTCCTGGCCGTCGCTTCGTCCTGTTGGGGCGCTCAAGGGCGGTCTGAGCCCGATCCTCATGGCGCCGGTACGGCCCCGATGCCCACGTAGGGTGCGAGATAGCGGTGGAGCATGGTCTTCAGCTCCCGTACGTAGACGTCCTTCTCCCCGTCCTCGTGCTGCATGACGAGGTTGAGGCCGGTCTTGAACATCGCGAACGACACCTCCGCGATGAGCGCACGCTCCATACGGGACAGGGACGGCTTGCGGACCGCCAGAAGTTCCGTGACCCCTTCCAGCAGTGAGTCGTGCAGCACGCCGTGGTCGTCGGTGACCCTGCCGGGCGCGTCCGGGCCCTTGATCAACGCCAGGAGCGCGGGATTGGCCGTGTTGAACTCGATGAAGGGGTCCGTCACCTCGTCGATCAGCCGGTCCAGCGGCAACCGGGCGATCTCGGAAGTGAAGACCCGGCCATGGGCGGCCTCCATCTCCTTGATCAACTGCGCGCTCAGCTCGACGGCGATGGCTTCTTTGTTCGGGAAGAACTGGTACAGCGTGCCCGGTGACACGCCCGCCTCGCGGGCGATGGCGTTCGTACTGGACGCGGTGTAGCCCACCGCGCAGAACACGCTGGCCGCGGCGTGCAGCAACTGTGCGACCCGCCGCTCACCGCGGGCCTGACGGCGGCGCGGTCTTTCGTCCGCCTCGGACACGTCGACTCCCAGGGAGGATTGACAAACACGAGGGGTCGCTCGCATTCTAGGAAATGCGAGCGATCGTTCGTGTTTCGATTGTATGCCGCGTATGCGGGTCATGCCGTCATGCTGTTCTACGGGGGAGGGGACACCTCTGTCATGTCCGAAGTCAACCGCGAGGGTGCGGTCCACGGCTGGACGCGGGTCGTCACCGCGAGACCGCGACTGACACTGCTGCTGGCGCTGCTCCTCACCGCACTCGCGGTGGCCGCGGGCAGCGGAGTGGCCGACCGACTCGCCAGCGGCGGCTGGGAGGCTCCGGAATCCCAGTCCTCCTACGCCACTGACGCCCTGGCTCAGCACTTCCCCGCCTCACAGCCCAACCTGGTGCTGCTCGTCGACGCCCGCGGCGCCGGTGTGGACAGCCCGGCGGTGGTCGCCCAGGCGGGCGAACTGACCCGAGAGCTCGCCGCCGACCGCGCGGTGAGCGGAGTGACCTCCTACTGGAGTACGCACGCACCGGCTCTGCGTGCCAGGGACGGCGGTTCCGCGTTGATCACCGCCCGGCTCCGGGGTGACGACGACGCGGTGGCCGATGAGGTCAAGCGGATAGCGCCCGCCTACCGCGGCGATCACGGACCTGTGAAGGTGACGATCGGCGGATCCGCCGCGGTGCGAGACGAGTTGCAGACCACCATCAAGGACGACTTGGTGCGCGCCGAGGTGATCGCCCTGCCTGTCACCCTCCTGCTGCTCGTCATGGTCTTCGGCAGCGCCGTAGCGGCACTGCTTCCGCTGGTGATCGGCATCATGGCGATCCTTGGCACCAGCGCGGTTCTGCGCGCTGTCACCGAGTTCACCGATGTCTCGGTCTTCGCGGAGAACCTCACCACGGCCCTCGGTCTGGGACTGGCGATCGACTACGCGCTCTTCATCGTGCGCAGATTCCGCGAGGAGCTGGCCGCCGGAGCCACGCCGCAGTCCGCGGCGGGCAGAACGCTGCGTACTGCCGGTCGGACGGTGCTGTTCTCCGCGCTGACGGTCGCCGCCTCGCTCTCCGCGATGCTGGTCTTCCCGCAGTACTTCCTCCGCTCGTTCGCCTACGCGGGCATCGCCGTGGTGCTGCTGGCCGCGGCGGCCGCGCTGATCGTGCTGCCCGCCTCGCTGGTGCTGCTCGGCAACCGGGTCAACGCGCTGGACCTGCGGAAGGCCCTGCGGCTGAAGCCGTCCGGAGATCCCGGGGCCGGGTACGCACGGCTGGCGCGGCTGGTGATGCGCCGGGCCCCGCTGTTCGCGATCGGCGCGGTCGCCGGGCTGCTGCTGCTCGGACTGCCGTTCCTCCAGGTCAGGTTCGGCAGCGCGGACGACCGGCAGCTGCCGGCTGCCGCCGAGTCCCACGTGGTCCAGCAGCACATCCGACAGGAGTTCCCCGGCAGTCCGGACGGGGCGATCACCGTGCTCGCCGAAGGCGCCGACGTGGGCCGGCTGACCGATTACGACCACCGGGTGGCAGCGTTGCCCGGCGTGGTACGGGTCGACGGGCCGTTCACCACCACCGGTTCGGACACGGCCTATGTGACGGTCCTCCCCAGGGGCGAGGCGGTGGACACCGCCACCCAGAACCTGGTGAAGGAGATACGGGCAGTGCCCGCCGGCTTCCACGCCTCGGTCACCGGGCAGGCGGCAATCCTGGTGGACAGCAAGGACGCCATAGCCCAGAAGCTGCCGTGGGCGGCCGGGATCATCGCGCTGGTCACGCTGCTGCTCGTCTTCCTGCTCACGGGGAGCGTGGTCATCCCGCTTCAGGCGGTGCTGCTCAACGCCCTCAGCCTGACGGCGATGTTCGGGGCGGTGGTATGGGTCTTCCAGGACGGTCACCTCTCCGGACTGCTGGACTTCACTGCGACCGGCACCATCGAGACGACTCTGCCGGTGCTGATGTTCTGCGTGGCCTTCGGACTGTCCATGGACTACGGCGTGTTCCTGCTGTCCCGGATCAAAGAGGAGTACGACCGGACCGGCGACCATCAGGCGTCCATTGTCTTCGGACTGAAGCGGACCGGAGGACTGATCACGGCGGCTGCGGTGATCCTCGCGGTGGTGATGGTGGCGATCGGCACCTCGCGGGTGGCCAATACCAAGATGCTCGGTCTCGGGATCGCGCTGGCCGTCCTCATGGACGCGATGGTGGTACGGACCCTGCTGGTTCCCGCGGTGATGCGCCTGACCGGGCGGTTCAGCTGGTGGGCGCCGCCGCCGCTGCGCAGGTTCCACAACCGGTTCGGCATTTTTGAGGGCGGCGATCCCGCTCGGGACGGCGCGGGGGCCCCGCGCTCCGAGGAGCGGCGGGACCCCGAGCCTGCCCACCGGTAGCTGAGGCCCGAAGGTCAGCCGGGATCCCGGCGGCCCCGGTTCCCGGGCCGCCGGGCGCTCCACGCCCTGATGGTGTCGGCGTACCAGAACGGCTTTCCGCCCTCCACGACATCGGGCTCGGGCAGGTGCCCGTGCTTGCGGTACGAACGCACGGTGTCGACCTGTACGCGGATGTGCGCGGCAATGTCCGCGTACGACCACAAGGTCCGGTCGGTCATGATGCACCTCCATGCGGTGGGGATGTCGATCAGTACCTTCGCCTCGTCAACGACTGATGAGGACGGCCGCATGGGCTTGTTGATCTTCTGTGACGTGGAACCCGCGTAACGGTGACAAAGTGGCAAGCGGGTAACTTTGACCGTGATCTGTTGTTCGATCACTCTTTCGTGGCTTTCGGGGTGTTCTGCCGTTTCGGATTGGTTGTTCTGCGGCAGACTTCGAACACATGACGACCCCAGCAACGCTCATGACCCCCACCACTCATGAGTGAGTCCGTGTCCGTCGCCCTGTTCACGGCGGACCTCCGGTTGTACGACAATCCGGTACTGGCCGAAGCTGCGACGGCCGACCGGACGGTGCCGTTCTTCGTCGTGGACCCGGGTATCGCCCGTGCCGGGTTCGCCGCGCCGAACAGGGCGGCTTTCCTCGCCGAGTGCCTGGCCGACTTGGACGAGGGACTGCGGTCGCGTGGCGGACGGCTCGTCGTGCGGTACGGCGATACGGTCGAGCAGGTCTGCCGGGTGGTACGCGAGACCGGCGCCAGCGAGGTGCACATCGCCGGCGGGGTGAGCGGCTACGCGACCGGACGTGAGGAGCGGCTCCGCACGGAACTGGTTGGGCTGCGCTGCGGACTGGTCGCACACGACGCGGTGATCACGGCGGTGCCGCCCGGCGTGATCACCCCGGCGGACCGTGACCACTTCGCAGTGTTCACGCCCTACTGGCGGCGTTGGCAGGCGGAACCACTCCGGCCGCTGCGAGCGGCGCCGCGGCGGGTGGCGGTGCCCGAGGCAGTGGACGGGCACCCGCTGCCGACGGCGTCCGACCTGACCGGCCCCGGGGACGGCGAGCTGTCGCCGGGGCGGCCGCGGGGCGGAGAGAGGGCAGGCCGCGCGTTGTCGGGCGGGTGGCGGCGTGACGGGCTCGACGCGTACGGGGAGCGGCACGACGATCTGGCGGGCGACGCCACCTCCCACCTGTCGCCCTATCTGCACTTCGGATGCCTTTCGGCGACCGAACTCGTCCGCCGGGCCAGGGGATCCGGCGAGCATCCCGGCAGTTGGCCGGAGAAAGCCCCGGGGAAGGGTTCCGGGACGGAGGACTTCGTCCGGCAACTGGCCTGGCGCGACTTCCACCACCAAGTGCTCGCCGCCCGACCGGACGCGGCATGGCACGACTACCGGAAGAGGAACGACCGATGGCGCACCGCCCCTGAGGAGGTCGCCGCGTGGAAGGAGGGCCGTACGGGCTACCCCGTGGTGGACGCGGCGATGCGGCAGCTGCGACACGAGGGGTGGATGCACAACAGGGCCCGGCTGCTGGCGGCGAGCTTTCTGGCCAAGACGCTGTACATCGACTGGCGCATCGGCGCCCGCCACTTCCTCGACCTGCTGGTGGACGGGGACCTGGTGAACAACCAACTGAACTGGCAGTGGGTCGCGGGCACCGGCACCGACACCCGGCCCAACCGGGTGCTCAACCCGGTGCGGCAGGGAATTCGGTTCGATCCGGAGGGAAAGTACGTGCGCAGGTGGGTGCCGGAGCTCGGCGGGCTGGCGGGCCGGTCGGTCCACGAGCCGTGGAAGCTGCATGAACGGGATCGGGCGCGATATGACTACCCCGAGCCGATCGTGTCGCTCGCGGAGGGACAGGAGCGGTTCGCCGAGGGGCGGAACCCGCGCTAACCCGGAAGGGCCCCCGTGCCTCGGACAGCGGGCTGGTTCAGCCGGCGACAACGCGGAGGAAGTGCGCGGCCGTGGCGGTCATCGCGTCGCGGGCCGGGCGCAGGTAGCGCCGGGGGTCCACCACCGCGGCATCGGTGGCGAGGCGGTCACGAACGGCGCTGGTGAAGGCGGCATTGAGCGCGGTGCCGATGTTGACCTTGGTTATGCCGGCAGCGACGGCACGGGCGATTTCGGCGTCGGGCACGCCGGAGGAACCGTGCAGGACCAGCGGCACATTGACGGCGGTACTCAGCCGGGCGATCAGGGCGAGGTCGAGGCCGGCTGTGCGCTCGGTCATCGCGTGGGAACTGCCGACCGCGACGGCGAGCGCGTCCACGCCCGTGTCTGCGACGAAGGAGACGGCCTCGGCCGGGTCGGTGCGGGCGCCCGGGGCGTGGGCACCGTTCTTGCCGCCGACCTCACCGAGTTCGGCCTCGACCCAGACGCCGCGGCTGTGGGCCCACGTGGTGATACGGGCGGTGGCCCGGACGTTCTCCTCGTAGGGCAGTCGGGAGGCGTCGAACATCACCGAGGTCACGCCGGCCGCGACGCCCGCGCGCAGCAGGGCCTCGTCCTCGATGTGGTCGAGGTGGAGGGCGACGGGGACAGCGGCTGCACGGGCGATCACGGCGGTCGCGGCGATGGCGGGTTCGGGGCGGCCACCGTGGAACTGCACCGCGTTCTCGCTGATCTGCAGGACGACCGGGAGGCCGGTCTGCTCGGCGGCGGCGGTGATCGCCTCGGCGTGCTCCAGCGTGATGACGTTGAAGGCGGCCAGGCCGCGGCCCGAGGCGCGGGCGGAGCGGAGCAGTTCGGCTACGGTGGCGGCGGGCATGGGGCGGGTCCCTCGGGTCGTGCGGGCGGGGCGTCGGAGGGGTGCGCAGAAAGTTCAGGAGAGGATGACGGAGCGGGTCAGGTTGCGGGGCCGGTCCGGGTCGTCGCCCTTGGCTTCGGCGATGGCCACCGCGAGGCGTTGGGCACGGATGAGGTCGGCGAGCGGGTCGATGGCAGGGCGGGCTTCAAGGCGGCCGCCGGCGCCGGCGACGTCGTCGGCCAGACCGTCCGGGAGCGGGCCGAAGGACCAGACGGCGCGACCGGGGCCGGTGATGCTGACCGGGCCGTGGCGGTACTCCATAGCCGGGTAGGACTCGGTCCAGGCACCCGCCGCTTCCCGCATCTTGAGGGCTGCCTCCTGGGCGAGACCGTAGGTCCAACCGGTGCCGAGAAAGGTGAACTGATCGGCGTCGGTGAGTCCGGCGGGGAGTTCGTCCTTGACCGCCGTGCGGGCGTCGGTGATCGCCGAGGTCGGATCCTCGCCCAGATGCGCGCGCAGCAGGATCAGCACGGTCGTGGCGAACCGGGTCTGGACGACGGACTGTTCGTCGGCGAAGCCAAGGACGACGACCTCGTCGGCCGCGGCCATGACGGGGGTGTTCGGATCGGCGGTGACCGCGGTGACCGGTGTCGAGCCACGAAGCTGTTCACAGGCCCGAATCACTTCGGTGGTGGTGCCGGAGCGGGTGATGGCCACCACCCGGTCGTAGCGGCGTCCGAAGGGGAACTCGGAGGCGGCGAAGGCGTCCGTCTCCCCCTGCCCGCTCCGCTCGCGCAACGCCGCGTAGGACTGGGCCATGAACCAGGAGGTGCCGCAGCCGATCACTGCGACGCGTTCACCGGGCCGGGGCAGTTTTCCGCCCTCGGCGCCGGCGGTCTCGGCCGCCCGCTGCCAGCATTCCGGCTGGGTGGCGATCTCGGCGGTGGTCAGGGACGACGCGGGCATCGGTACTCCTCACGACGGGGTCGGCCAGGGCACGGCATCCGGGCGCCGCGGTGGTGACTTCGCCAGTGTAGATGACTGTTCCTGCTTGCAGATGGCTCCAAATGAACAGAAACATGCAACAGGCTGGCCGCTCGGGTCCCGTCGGGGGAGAACGAGTGGGAGACGGGGGAGGAGGGTGCGAGGAAGGCGGCCGAGCCGCCACGCCGGGAGCCGCCGTACGCCGCCTCCGGACCGCGGGTACGACGCACAGGCGGTCCGGAGGGTTCGAGGTGTCCGGCGGGTGGGGGAGAAGATCAGCTGTCGGCGAGGTCGTCGGTCACGACGCGGGCGGCCTTGGCGGTGCGCAGCAGGAAGTCGGTGATCATGACCAGGTCGGCGTCCTCGTAGTCGGAGCAGATGTCGTCCATGGCGTGGCTCAGACCGGAGTAGAGGTAGTCGACTTCGGCTTCCTTGCCCTTGACCGCTTGGACCAGGATGGCCCGGCGGTCGCTGGGGTTGGGGGTGCGGACGACCCAGCCGCCTCGTTCGAGACGGTCGAGTACGCCGGTGAGGGTGGCGGGATGCAGTCCCGCGCGTCTGGCCAGTGCGGTCGGCCCGATCGGCCCGTAACGGCTGATCAGGTCCAGACACTCCAGATCGGCGTCCCGGAGGTCGAGGTGGGCGCCCACCTGATGGGTCAATAGGGAGAGTTGGACGCTGAGATCGCGCAGACCGTCCTTTATTCGGGTGGTCAGCCGTCTGCGGCGCCGCGCGGTGGACGCCGCGGGTGCCGGAGATGCCGCCGATTTCGATGCCGGTGCGGCCCCGGGCAGTGTGGAATCCATACGCAACGATCCTCGTATCGCTCGCTCGCCGAGATCGGCCACACATGAACGCCGCACGGCCCTTGGCGGCGGTCACGATACGGGCGGCCGGTTGATCCGAATAACCAGCCATCCGGGGGGTGGCTCAAGCGCATACCTTCTCACAGCGCTCCTTTCAACTCGAAGACTTCAGGGAAACGTTTCGCTCCCTTCGGCCTGCGGAGAGGTCGGAGGAGGCGGAGGGGAGTGGAAGGGTGAAACAGCTGTGAAAGAAGAGGCACCAAAGGGACTCCTGGGCTTGCTTTCCCGGTCCCTTCAGCGTGGGCATCGCCCTTCACCGCCGGCCGCACCCGGCACCGTCGTCGATCGGGACGTGGCCGACGGCCCATCGCGGCCCACCCGGAGCACGTCCACCACGCCTACCGCGCGGGTCCGTGTGTGTATACAAACCTGCTCGGGGAGGGAGAAAGGAGGCGACCGGGCTCGGTCCCGACATGATGACCTGGAGCCGGTTGCCCGGATCGAACCGCCGCCGAGTGTCTGGACGATATGCGCCAGGTCGTCGTGGACGGCGACGCTTCCGGGGAAGTCGCCGCCAGGGAGGAGCACTTGGCGGCGCCGCGTCAGCTGCGGCGAAGGGGGCGGCTACCGCGAGCGCGGCCGAACCGATGCCGATGGTACCGGTGGGGTCGGCGGCGTGTGCCGTGCGAGCGCCGCACCGGGACGGCGCGGGTGTCTTGACGGTGAAGTTCGTGGCCGGGAAGGTCTCGGGCCGAGAGCCGGGGTTGGCTGCCGGCAGGGCCCATCCTGGCGTCAACTCGTATGCTGGTGAGGGGAGTTGATGACCACAGTGGGTGCTCGTGGGCGACCCTCCACGCCGGCCCGAGGGGTGGCGCGGTAGCGGGACAAAAGCCGCGAACGGTTGCGTTGTCCGGGGTCCGTCAAAATTGCCACCCATTCGGCGGTATGGCGCGCTTGGCGGATCCGGGATGATTTCATCCAGGCCCACCGGGATATCTCCGTGGGACCAGCAATCCATCACTGCCCACATTACGGACCCGCCGCCTCCAGCCTTTCGCGCTGCGGCACCACCGTGTATTTCGGATCCCGCACCGAGGCCAGTCCCGCCTCGAATACTCCGCAACGCGCGCATGCCGAGGCGGCGAGCAGCGCAGCTCCGCTGAGCGCCGCTGGCTACCGCCCACGTCCGGCCGGCAACACGGCTCCGGCCGCACCCAGCACTGAGAACACTTCGGCGGCTTGTATGAGCCGTCCGCCGCAGCCCCGTTTCCTCGCCTCGGCCGCGCCGCCCGGTCCCGCGCGGCGGAACCGGCCGCGCCGCCCGACAGTCGGGCCGGGGCGTCCGGGCGGCCGCCCGGCACGCGCGTATCCGTTCTGCGACGACTGGTCATCGAAGGTATCCGCGCGTCAGCCCGGCCGCAGGTCCGAGGTGGTTGTCAGGGTCCGACCGCCCGGCGTCCGGCGGATCCGTCCGGTGCGGCGTGCCCGGCCCGGGTATCCGACCGGTGATACGAGCTTGCCGTGGGGACAGCGCATGACCACCACTCCGGGGTCCGATGCTGACGAGGCCGAGGCCGCCGGGGCCGGCCTCGACACCGGCTACGACGCCACGCCGTACCTGCCCCCGCGCGGCGGACTGCCCGCACACCGGAAAACTGTCACCGACTGCCGGGGATGCCCCCTCTTCGGACCCGCCACGCGGGCCGTCTTCGGCGATGGGCCCGCCACCGCGCGGATCGTGCTGGTCGGGGAGCAGCCGGAGGATCAGGGGGACCGGCAGGTGGCGCCGTTCGTCGGCCCGGCCGGGCGGCTGCTGCGCAAGGCGGTGGAGGAAACGGGGCTCGCCGGTGAACCGGTGTACCTCATCAACGCGGTGAAGCACTTCAGGTTTGTCGAACGCGGCAAGCGACGCATCCACGAGGCACCGAGTCTGCGGAAGGAGACCGCCTGCCAACCCCGGCTCGCCGCGGAAATGCGCCTGCTACGCCCGGAAGTGGTGGTGGCCCTGGGTGCCACCGCGGGCCGCGCCCTGTTCGGCACCTCGTTCCGCGTCACCAAGGAACGCGGGAGGCCGCTGCACCTGCCCGGCTACGAGAAGGCACGGGCCGTCGCCACCCTTCACCCGTCCTCGGTCCTGCGCTCGGACGACCGGCGGAGCGCGTACGCCGGGCTGGTCGCCGACCTGCGGGTGGCGGCCGATCCGCCGGCGCGGACCGGCGCGGCCCGGGTGTCCCCGACTTGAGCCGCCGGCGGAATCCGCCACCCCTTCGTATGATTTCAGCGGCGCGAAGATCGTTGTCTGCGCCACCATGGGGAAGCGGGCCAGGTCGCGTATCCCCAGACGGCGAGGACACCCATGAGCGCAGACGTGTACGAGGTCGTCGACCCGGCGACCGGGGCCGGCATCGAGAAGGTGATGATGCTGGACGCCGGCCAGGCGGACGCGGCGATCGCACGGGCGGCCAAGGCGTATCCCGCGTGGCGGGCGCTGGCCCCTGCGGACCGAGCCCGGCTGCTGCGGGCCTTCGCCGCGGCGGTCGACGCCGATCTGGAGAACCTGGCACGACTGGAGGTGCGCAACTCCGGGCACACCATCGGCAACGCGCGCTGGGAGGCGGGCAACGTACGGGACGTGCTGGAGTACTTCGCCGCCGCCCCGGAACGGCTGTTCGGGCGGCAGATCCCGGTCGCGGGCGGCATCGACGTCACCTTCAAGGAGCCGCTCGGCGTGGTGGGGGTGATCGTGCCGTGGAACTTCCCGATGCCCATCGCGGGCTGGGCGATCGCCCCCGCGCTGGCGGCCGGCAACACCGTCCTCGTCAAGCCCGCCGAACTCACCCCGCTGACCGCGCTCCGGCTCGGCGAGTTGGCCCTCCAAGCCGGTATCCCGGAGGGTGTGCTGCAGATCCTGCCCGGTGCCGGACCGGTCGTCGGGCAGCGCTTCGTGGACAACCCGCAGGTCGACAAGGTGGTGTTCACCGGGTCCACCCGGATCGGCAAGCAGATCATGGCCGGATGCGCGGCCCAGGTGAAGCCGGTCACACTGGAATTGGGCGGCAAGTCCGCCAACATCATCTTCGCCGACGCCGACCTGGAACGGGCCGCCGCCTCCGCGCCCGCCGCCGTCTTCGACAACGCCGGGCAGGACTGTTGCGCCCGCAGCCGGGTTCTGGTCGAGCGCCGGGTCCTCGACCGGTTCATGGAGCTGTTCGAGCCGGCCGTCCTGGGCTGGCGCGTCGGTGATCCGCAGGACCCGGCAAGCGACATGGGCCCGCTGATCTCCGCCGCGCACCGGGCGAAAGTCGCCTCCTATGTGCCCGACGACGCTCCGGTGGCCTTCCGCGGCAGCGCCCCGGACGGGCCGGGCTTCTGGTTCCCACCGACCGTGCTGGCCCCGGTCGCGGTGGACGCTCCCGCCTTCCGGGAGGAGATCTTCGGCCCGGTGGTGACGGTGGTGCCGTTCGAGGACGAGGCGGACGCCGTACGGATCGCCAACGACACCGCGTACGGGCTGTCCGGTTCGATCTGGACGCAGAACCTCGGACGCGCGCTCCGGGTCGCCCGCGCCGTGGAGAGCGGCAACCTGTCGGTCAACTCGCACTCCTCGGTGCGCTACTCCACTCCTTTCGGTGGTTTCAAGCAGTCGGGGCTGGGGCGCGAGTTGGGCCCTGACGCGCTGGACGCCTTCACCGAGGTCAAGAACGTCTTCATCGCCACCGACTGACGGGCCGTCGCGGCGGACCGGCCGCGCGAGCCCGTGGCGGCAGCCGCCAGGACCGCCGGCCGAGCCTGTAGCGCCCGGGTCCTGTGACACCGCTCCTGCCACCTGAGTCCGTGCACAGCCCCGACACCCGTCCCCCGTATCACCCGCCGTGGCCTTGTCCCGCCGCACCGCCCTCGTACCGACCCCGCTGGAGGAGCACCCCATGCCCGAACGACTTCACGACCGCGTCGCCGTCATCACCGGGGCCGGCAGCGGCATCGGCCTGGCAACCGCCCGACGGATGGCCGCAGAGGGGGCCAGGGTCGTCTGCGCCGACATCGACGAGAAGGCGGGCGGGGCCGCCGCCGAGGAGGTCGGCGGGCTGTTCGTACGGGTCGACGTGGCCGCCGAAGCCGAGATCGAAGCGCTGTACGAGGCGGCCGTGGCCGCGTACGGGAGTGTGGACATCGCCTTCAACAACGCGGGCATCTCGCCGCCGGAGGACGACTCGATCCTCACCACCGGCCTGGACGCCTGGCGCCGCGTCCAGGAGGTCAACCTCACCTCGGTCTACCTGTGCTGCAAGTACGCCATCCCGCACATGCTGCGGCAGGGCAAGGGCTCGATCATCAACACCGCGTCCTTTGTCGCGGTGATGGGCGCGGCGACCTCGCAGATCTCCTATACCGCGTCCAAGGGCGGCGTCCTGGCGATGTCCCGCGAACTGGGCGTTCAGTTCGCCCGCGAGGGCATCCGGGTCAACGCCCTGTGTCCGGGCCCGGTCAACACCCCGCTGCTGCAGGAACTGTTCGCCAAGGACCCCGAGCGCGCAGCCCGCCGCCTGGTGCACATCCCGTTGGGCCGCTTCGCCGAGCCCGAGGAGATCGCCGGCGCGGTCGCCTTCCTGGCCAGCGACGACTCCTCCTTCATCACCGCTTCCCAGTTCCTGGTGGACGGCGGCATCTCCGGCGCCTACGTCACGCCGCTCTAGCCGCAGCTTCCGGGTCCGCCCTCGGGCCCCGGCGTCGGCTTCCCGTCTCGGGCTCCGGCGCCGGTCACGAGTCTCGCTGTAGCGTTCTCCCGCGTAGGCACGTACCACCGGCAGGACCGCGCTCTCCGCGCCGGGCAGCCGGTCCAGGCGGACCGGGGCGTAGGCCCCGTGTCCGTCGACGAGGTGGGTGCGCGGGGCGTTGGGGCTGCTGCCCGGCAGCGGCCAGACGGTCAGCCGGCGGCGGGGGCCCGTGCGGTGCGGCTCGGGTCCGACGGTGACGGCCGCGATCTGCCGCCGGTCGAACCGGATCTCCGGGCCGACGAAGTCGCGCAGCGCGATGCCGTCGGGCCCGATCCGCAGCCGCAACGGTCGGCGCCAGCGCCGGAAGGCCACGGCCCGCGCGCCACCACGCGATGCCCGCGGCGAGCAGACAGAGGCCCGTGAACCGCGCCGGGACCGGCCTACGGCCGTCCGTGACGACGTACACGACCGGCAGGCTGAGCGCTGGGGCTACGAGCGGCCAGCGCAGCAGCCGATAGCCGGTCCCCGCCCCGCGTGGACCACGCGCTCGCCCCCCCGGGGGACGCACAACTCGGGGCCGGACACCGTGACGGGAGTCGGCCCCCGCAAGGACCGCGGGGCGGTCTCGAAGCGGGCACCCGCGTAGCGGGCCAGCGCCCCGGCGGGTTCGCTGACGCGCTGGTCGAGGTCCTCGCCGTCGACCAGCGCGTACTGGAGGCCGCCGTCGACGGTGCGGTCGGGCTTGCGGGGGCAACGACACGCCGGGAGCGGGTCGGCAGACGAGCCGCGGCTTCGGCATGCCGGCGTCCGTAGCCGTCGTCGCTTCCGTACTCCGCGGGGTGGCGCGACACGACCGCGTCGACCTGACCCCAGCTCAGGACCACGTCGTGAAAGGTCAGTCCGGACGCGTCCACGACCAGCCGGAACGGTCGGCGGCTCCGGGCGAACTCGATCAGTCCCTGTGCGCAGATCAGGCCGGCCAGGCCCATGGCGATCAGCGGCCCGCTGAGGTCCTCGCTCCCGCCGGCCACCCGCCAGACCACGGCTCCGGCCGCTCCGGCCAAGTTTCCCGGCCAGATACCGGCGCCCTCTTTGGCGGATCCGCCCGCCGACCGTGCACTTCATCGCCGTCCCCCAGCCGGATGCCCTTCGACCGTTACAACACCGTGTTGGAGGCCGTTGGCTGCATCCGCGGGCATAGTGCTGCGCAGCCGTGACAGGCTCCGGACAACCGGGTTCCAAACGGGGAAAGCTTCGGGAAAGGGTTCGGGAAAGGCGCTGTGGATTTCCGGGAGGCGGTCGGGAAAACGGTTGCGGGGCGGTGTTCTACGCGGCCGACCCCCAGGGACCGATGCCGCCGATCTTGCGGGCCTTGATCCGTACGACGTACCCGGTGCGGGTCTCGGACTCCGGCGGGTAATTGGCCTCGGGGCCGATGTACGTCTGCGCGAGGAGGCGGACCAGCTTGATGCCGTCGCCCTCGGTGACGGTGGCCTCCCCGGTGACCGTCAGGTACTCGCGCAGCCCGCTGGGGTCGATGCCGGCCGATTCGATGGTCAGTGCGACCCGTGGGTCGCGGCGCAGGTTCTTGATCTTCTGCCAGGGGCTGAGCGAGCCGAAGACGATGTCACCCTCGTCCAGTCCGACCCATACGCAGGTGGCCTGGGGGCTGCCGTCGGGGTTGAGGGTGACGACGTGGGCGAGCGCGTCGGAGCTGAGCAGCGCGTGCGCGGACTCGGGAATGGCGACCATAATCTCTCCTGGAAGCCCGGTAGCGGTCTACCGGGAGTGCGTGTTCTCGGACCGGCGGGGGCGGGCTTGCGCCGTTCCGGCCGGGCTGTTGAGGGGTGACGGGGGTGGCTGGGTGACGACGGAGTGCGGCATGCCGACACATGCTGATGTGCGCCGGCCGAGCGACCATATACGCGGTCGGACCGGTATGGGCGGTCGGACCGGCAGGTCCGGAGGATCCCGCCGGGCGGGTTCCGCGGGGCGCGTGGGCTCCGCGACGGGAGCGGCGGCGGCCGACCGCGGGCGGAACGGGTCGGCCGCACGTATGACCTGATCGTCCGCACGGGCGGGAGGGGCCGCCGAGTCCACGCAGGCGACGGGGGCGGGCCGCCCTGTGGGTTGGGACGCCCCTGCGGCGGTGGCGGTGGCAGCGGCGGTGCCGGCGCGGCGCACATCGGCGCGGTGCGCTTCGGCGCGGTGCGCTTCGGCGAGGCGCCGGGACGCGGCGGCTCCGGTGCCGCCGCAGGCACCGGCGATCGTGGTGATCCTGCCGGTGCGGTCTCCGGTGCCCCTGCCGGTGCGGGCGTGTAGGGCGAGGTGTGTCGGCATGGCGTCTCGTTGTGTCCTTGAGGCCGTCGGGACGGGCGCGCCCCTTGCGGCACCCACGAACGGATCAACGAGCGACCTGCGAGTGCGTCACCACGAACACGCGTGTCGCGGCGACCAGGTCGGCGGGGTGGCGGGGCAGGTGCGGTGTGGTTCGGCACTCTGCCCCGCCACTCGGGCGTGCCCCGCTACCCGGGAGATCAGCGCCCGCGCCCCGGCCCCGGTGCGCGGGAGCGGCGGTGTCGGGCGGGAACGGTGGCACCGGACGTGAACGGAGGCGTCACAGCCGAGGGGACACCGGCTCGCCCTCCTGGGGGTCGGCGAGGCGGAAACGGAAACTGCGGAACAGTTCCGTCTCCTGCCGATGGGTGCCCCGCAGGCGGAGTGCGTAGCTGACCAGGGCGTGGTTCAGCATGTAGAACCGGCCGGCCTCCTCGCGGGCGTTCTCCGAGAAGTGGTCGATGACCCAGGCCATGGGCGAGCTGCCCCCGTAGCGGGTCCTGGGCGTGAAGAGGAGGTCCGCGGCGCCGATCTCCCCCAGGATGTTCAGGGCGTAGCTCACCGGATAGGGGCGGTTGATCCGGTCCAGGTCGGTGCGGTCCAGATCGGGGAAGGAATCCACCATGCGGTCGAGGATCGCGTCGGTGACCAGCTTCATCCGGCCGGTGATCATGGCGGTCTGGATGAGGTAGGGGTAGGAGATCCCCCTGAGGAAGAAGTCCGCGCCGGGGTCGGCGTCCTTCCACTGGCCCACCACGCCTTCCACGAAGGCGTCCAGGTCCGGCAGCTGCTCCTCCAGGCGGCCGAGGTTGTACAGTGCCACGACGTAGTACAGGCTCATGTGGGTGGTTTCCACCGGAGCGATTTCGGCCATCAGTTCCTTCGCCTCCGCCAACCGGTCCTTACCGTAGGTCAGGTATTCCGGCCGGCCCGACATCGCGACGGCGTTCAGCATGGTGAGCAGGGGATACACCTTCGCGAAGGCCGGGGACGCGGGCTGCGGAAACGCGGGCGGGTTGTTCAGTTCGTCGGCGCGGTCCATGTAGTCCAGGACCTCTTTCATGTAGTCCCGTTCGCCGTCGAAGATGAGCGCGTCGTGTCCCAGCAGTGAGACCACCGAAAGCAGCATCGATCCGCCGCGACCGCGGAAGAAGGGGGCCGGGACCCTGTCCAGCAGGTCCAGCGCTTCCTGGACGTAGTTGCGCGGACCCGAGACCAGCCGGTCCTTGAGCCCCAGCTGACCGAAGGCCAGGAGGATCGCGGAATAGGCGGAGAGGCGCTCGTATTCGCCGTGCCGGCCGCTGTTCTCGTCCTTGATCTGGTCCGGCTCGATCTCGTCCGTCACGGCGAGCATTTCCCCGGGGAAGTCCGTCTCCTCGTTGACCAGCAGTGTCCGGTCGAGACCCAGATTGGCGAAGGCGTCCATCAGGATGCAGCCGGCCGTGAGGCGGAAGTAGGGGTTCTTTTCGGACCGCACCGCCTCCAGGACCGGCCCGAGCTCCCGCTCTATGTCGGCGCGGGAAAGGCCGCCCGCGGGGTCCGCCACCTTCAGGACCAGATCCGTCAGAAGCCGGGAGAACAGGGTGTACGCCTGGGAATCCGATACCTTCGCCGCCACGAGGTCGAATGCATGGCGGATCTGCGCGGCGGCCTCCGGACTGTAATCTATGGGGTATTGGCCGAGACCGATACCCCGTACCATTCGGCTCCACGGCGTCGCGATCATGCGGGATTCATTCGACAGGTCGTTCAGCCCCGCTATGGGCAGGGGGGTCGAAGCAGTGGCCATGAGTCAAGCCTTCCTGTGGGATGATCATGAGTGGCTGGCGACAAGGTGGTGTGCTCGGTCCAGCCGGACCGCGACGTATTCGACTTCGCTGTCGGTGTCGCTGTTCACGGCTGGACGCGGCGCCCGTGCCTGGGCCGGTCCGCCCGGCCCGATTCGTGTTACGCCGCCCAGGTCGCCGCCGCGTTGTCCGGCCGCGCCTCGGGCAGATAGGGGAGAAGGGGAGCCCGGACGCCCAGGAATTCCGTCCGCTCCCCTTCGAGCATCTCCAGCGCCCAGTTCAGCCACTTGACGCCCTCGCAGTAAATGGCCACCGGCCTGCGCTGGGTCTGGTAGGTGTCCGTCAGCGTCCCGTCCAGTTCGGCCTGGAAGTGGAAGGGCGGCATCGCGGTGAAGTGGGTGCCCATCATGAAGACGAGACGGATGAGCCAGTAGGGATCGTCCTTGACGTTCTGGGACTCCGGGTCGTCCAGCCCGTAGACCGCCGTCATCACGGGGGCGAAATAGTCTTCCATCCCCTGCGGAGCGGCCTGGTCGGTCGTCCCGCCCTCGGCTGTCACATCCCTTACGCGGTAGGCCCGCTGGTAGGCGTTCCCCTCGTTGAACTCGATGTCGACGCTGGGAGTCGTCCCGTGCCCGGTCCGGATCTGCAGCCTGAACTGCTCGTAGTGGATCTCGTCGTAGTGGCCGACGGAGTTGTGCCAGGGCTTGTTGTCGTACATCGGGTCGTCACGGGTGTCCCTGCCGTCGCTCTTGAAGCCGATGGCGCGCGGGTCCAGGAACTTGATTCCCAGGGATTCCGCGGTGATGGCCGCCAGCGCCGCGTCGACCTCCGCCTGCGGCGCACCGGCCTCGATCAGCCGCTGTGCCCGCAGGAGGGGCTCGGTGTCGGCCATCTTGATGTTCTCGGTGTTCGTGTCCCCCATCACCAGGGAGTGGAACCGGGGCTCCAGGACCTTCAGGTACTCCGGGTGCTCCCGGAACCGTCGCAGGAGGGCCGACGAGTTGAGGTAGGACACGCCGTTGATGACGATCCGCTCGGTGTCGAGCAGTTCCGGACTGAAGGTGCGCGGTGCGGTGCGCCGGCAGAGCGCCAGGCGGTCCTCGATCTTCTTGAAGTAGGAGATGCCGAGTGTCTCGCCCGGAGCCGGGACGCGGTTGACGGAGTGGACGTTCTGGTTCAGGACCCGGAAGATCTCCTCGTAGAGGCGGGCGATCACCGCCGGCGGCGGGGAGTACTTCTCGACGAACCGGCTGACCTCTTCGCCGGCCACGTAGCTCATCTCGTAGATGACCTCTTTATAGGTCGTCTTCCCGTTCTTCTGCAGATGGGGAGGGATGGGAATGTCCCGCTCCACCACGTCGAAGACCTCGGGGAAGTTCCGGCGCACGGAATCCGGCAGGGCCTGCAGGAACTCCGCCTGCTTCTTGGCCTTGGCGAAGGGCGGTAGCATCACGCCCTCGCCCTCCGGGTTCCAGTTGGCGGTGGTGAGGGCCTCGCTCAGGATCTTGCGAACGGTGATCCGGTCTTCCCGCTCCTTTTTGAGGAAGATCGTCATGGACTCGCTGCCGCCCTTGCCGAAGCCGACGATCGGTTCCCCGATGTTGACATAGGCGTAGACGGTGCTGCTCAGGAGCCGTCGGCCCTGGGCGTGCCGCAAAACTTTCTCGTTCTCGTCGGTCAGGGTCAGGGTGGAGCGCTCCTCGAACTCGTCGAGGGCGGGATTGACGCGCTTCTTCCAGATGTCGGTCGGGGAGAGCACGGAGATGACGTTTGTCTGGTAGGGCCCCGCATTCACCTGGGTGGGGTCCAGAGCCGACCCCAAGGAGAGGATCTGGCAGTTCCCGTTCAGGTGGATCCGGCGGACCCGGGCGTCAGTGGTGCTGTCAGCGGAAGACGGCACGGGTGGCGGCCTCCAAATCCTTCTTGGACTGCAAGGGGATGCCCTCTGGCGATATGACAGGGACGTCGGACTTTTTCAGTGCGGAGAGCATTCGGTCCAGCGCGGCCTGAACCCCGTCGGTATCCGCGCCCGCCCGCAGATAGGCACCGTAGAGTTTGACGATGTCCGGCAGGGTGACCGCCCCCGAGGCCGCCAGGGCGACCAGCCATCCCATGGGATCGCTGCCTTCGAGGTAGTAGTCGTTCTGCGCGAACATGGCGGGGCGGTAGAGGTGGAGGATGTGGAACAGGGTGTACTGATAGACGATGTGGCTCATGGCCATCTGGTCGACGGTGGGCACGGTGGTGCCCGCCAGCGTGAGGAAACCGTCGTCCTCGATCCGCAGGCTTTCCAGCATCTGGTCGTAGATCTGCCGTGCCAGCGGTTGCGTGTCGAGTAGTAGCCGTGTTTTGCGGGCGAGATCGGCATAGCCGAGGTCCGCGAGACGGTCGAAATGGAAGACCACCACTTCGGGCTGCCTGATGTTGATCGAGCTCCGGTCGGCGACGTCGCCCGTCCCGTTGATCACCTGGAGCTCGGCGTAGACCTGGCCCAGCCTTTCCGGGTGCCCGACGATCCGTTTCTTCAACCGGGCCTGCAGCACCAGCTCCCCCTGGTCCGGCAGGATGCTGCCGCGGTGGTTGTAGGTGTGCTGGAAGATCTCGAGGAACCGGTAGAAGGCCGGCGATCCGTCCCTTTCGGAGTGGAGCATCTCGTTGGTGATGACGCGGCCCATGGTCCGATGGAAGTACCGCTCGTAGAAGGGGCTCTTCGAAGCCAGCCGGAAAAGGCCCCTGAGCGTGCCGTAGTGCTGGGCCGCCAGCCGGCTGCCGGAGGTGTGCAGCCGGCCCAGTTCCTCCATCAGGCCGTCGACCAGCTTCACGGCGCGCAGGAACAGGTCCGTCTCGTCGGGTGCTCCGGTATAGGCCAGCACGGGAGCCTCGACGTTGTTGTCCGTCAGCAGTTGCACGGATTTGTTCCCCAGCCCGAGCTCCAGGATCATGTCGGGATGGAGGCTGGCCAGGGTCTCCACCGTCGTCCTGGACGCCATGATCTCGTTGGTGATCGCCAGGACTCCGCTGCGGACCTCCGCGGCCGTGGTGAGCAGACCGGCGTTGTTGTTGGAGACCACCGGGGTGTGGGGTTTCCGGAAAACTATGTTGTTCTTCTCGATGAACCGTTCCAGGGCCTGGCGGACGCCTGTCATCCGTTCCGAGTGGGCCAGGAACTTCGTCGGAGCCTTCAGCTCCTCCATCCGTACGGCGGGGAACTTCCTCATGAACCGGTCGAAGTCCGACTTGACGCCGGTCCGGACGTAGATGTTCGTCTGCCGCAGCGAATAGGTCTTGTGGACCTCGACGTCCGTCTTCGGATAGCTCCTCTCGATATCCTCCAGGGCTTCGGCGAGATCCTCGGGGTCCGCCTGGAGACCGACCACATGGGACGGCTCCGGCACCAGTTTCTGCCCTTTCAGGGAGTCGGGGAGATAGGTGGCGATTTTCCGCGCGAACGGTTCGTCGGGAGCCTCGCCCTCGGCGGCCACCAGCATTAGCGGGGTGAACGCCTGCGCGATCTTGGCGCCGTCGCCGAAGGAGATGGAACCGCTTGCCACCGCCGACGTTATGACACCGAAACTCTCCCCGGTGTAGGCCACGAAGTTCACCGGCGCTCCGCTTTCCTGTGCCCCGGCCCGCAGATGGGCCTCCAGGGCCAGGCTGTGCACGAGGAGCGCCGCTCCGATGAACCCCTGCTGCTCCATCTTTCCCTCGGGCATGTTCTCCGGGACCAGCAGGAGCTTCTCGGGCCGGCCGGGGAAACCCAGGGCCCGCGCGCAGTCCTGATAGATCCTGACCACGTCCGGGATCCCGGAGTCCAGAAGGGAGCGTCCGAGGTTCTGGTAGGAGGCCCGGCTGCCCAGACCGGGGAAGAAGCCGACGATGTGGTCCCGGCCGGCCTTCGGCAGATGGTCCTGGACCGCGATGTTCATCCGGCGGGACTGCTCCCGGGAGAACAGGAACGAGCTGGCGCGGGAAAGGGAGTGGATCAGCTTCATCGCCTCGCCCAGGTTGTCCGGGGTCGAGAGGGGGGAAACCTCCATGCCCTCGCGCCTCATCGTCGCGCCGATCGTTCCCGGACGCGGCTCGGGTGTCCTGTCGACCAGGAAGATGTCGCAGAACTCGTATTCCCGCAGCTCCTCCACCAGCTCCAGGAGCCGCGCCAGGTCCATGCTCCCGATGGACTCGGTGTCGATCGCGTGGGAGGGGATCAGGCGGGACAGCACTTCGGGCTTCGACAGGGTCTGCCGAAGGGATTTGGCGTCGTCCACCCCCAGGGTTTCCAGGATCGCCGGCCGTGTGACCTTGCGGATGGCCAGAACGGGCTGGAAGCCCCGGCGGAGCTGGGCGGTGGTGCGGGCGACCGTTTCGAGCCTGCGCTGGAGGGCCGGGTCGAGGCCGCTGCGCCGCAGTTCCAGGGACGCGCGCTGGAGGCTCTGTACGAACTCCGACGCTCCCAGGTACTCCCCGCGGCTCATGGCCTGCGCGACCGCCTGGATGTGGGGGTGGATCACGCCCACGGCGGGCTCTTCGAGGAGGGACGAGAGGAACTCCCTGATCTCCCGGGTACCGAAGAGGAACGGATTGGCGGCGGGCTCCTTCGCTCCCTCCACCAGCCAGTAGTGGGGGCGCAGGACGTCCAGAAGGCGTCCCTTGAGGGCGGGTGTCAGAGCACCGGTGTCGTGCCCGCTCAGTATGAAGACGGTCTGCTGATCACGGTCCAGCAGGAGGTCGAAGGTCCCACCCCGCGGGGTGATGTTCGACACGTCGAAGGGGATCTCCCTGACCGCGTCACCCGAGTCGGTGCGCAGGAGCAGGTGGTCGGCGTGGACCTCGATGTCCGCAACGCGCTGGAGGCCGGTCTCTCCCGGAGCCTCGGCGATCGCCTTCTCCAAGGCGGCATAGCCCCGCGGGTACGTCCTCCGCAGGGACGACAGGACGTGATCGGGGATGCCGGGGACGTCCGGGCTGACGGGGCGCAGCGTCCCGGTGGCCCGGTGGGTGTTCTGCGGGTTCATCGCAACCACCCGGCTTTGCGCACGGAGTGGCTCCCGGACGGGAAGCCCTCCCCACCCCTTGCCGGCCGCGTGGACATCCTGCTCAGCCCAGCCCGCCCGGGTGTCGGCGGCCTCGAGCGGGTCGGCCGCGCCGCTGATAATCGGGTGGGAAGTCCGCTGGTCCGCCCAGTCGGAAGTACACGTGTCTCGTTCACGAGCCAGGAACCCCTTCGTCGTCGAGATTGCGCCCAGCCGCACGCCAGGTCCAACGCGACGCCGAGGTTTGAGCGAACGTTTAAGCGTTGCACGATCTGATGGTCAGCAACTCTTAAAAATCGACGCAGCTCCGCTCGGCATCCGGCCTGAAAAGTGCACTGCGGCTACCGCTACGTGAGAAAATGCTGCCAACTCCGCCGGGAACGTGAGTCCCGCGTAACTAGTTCCCCCCGTGACGGCCGGTAGGATCATCTGATCCCGGCGCTGGTGCCGGCGGCCGTCAACTAACCGCGATGGACCGGTTCAACATGACAAGGTCTTTGCTGGCCTTGTAGGCGTGTTCGGAGCATGCTTTTCCCCCAGGGCGATGACAAGGAACTCCGGGATCAGTGCATCGGTCTGCTTCTGCGGCGGCCCGGAGCAGGAGTAGCCACGCCCGGGTGCCGGCGCCATGCTGAACCGCAATTTCGGTGGTCATCGAGCTGGCTCATCCATTGTGAGTCCGTCGAGACGGCAGCGAGGCCGATAATCCGGCCATTCACGCAGTCGGGCGGTAATCGCACGCCAATGGGTGACTATCGCACCTGCGTTTATTGAACACCGGTGACCTTCAAGGGTCAAGCCCCCAATTTTCAGCCAAGGTCAAGATGATGCCGGGCATCGCCGCCCGGCGCTTGTCGGCGATCATCGGCTTCCCGTCTGAGTACCGGAAGAGGATCTTATCGTTGGATCCGATCAAGCGGCTGGACGAGGAAGTCAAAGGCGGCACCGCTGCGGGCGGCGTCTTTCCCCGGGCCCCTGTCAACTCTTCACCCTTGCCGGCGTGTTGATCGCAGAAGTCTTGATCGTGGATCCCGCAACGAGACATGGAGTAACCGTGAAATTACTCATGGCAACGTGGCGCCAGCTGCGGAGATCCACCCGGACGGGCCCGCGCCGCGCGGCGGGACAGGGTCCGACGCGGCCGTGCGGACGGGCTGGGCGGACGCCGAATCCGACGCCCCCGCCGGTGAGCCGGTGATAATCCGGTGCTTCTTGATTTCGGCTCTTGGCCTATTGTGACGCATGAGCAGGGAGTGTCGGATGAAGTGCGCAAGCACTCGCCTCGGCAAGGCGCCGGGAAGTGGATCTCTTCGGCGTATGAATAGGTGTAACAATATGACCAAAACCCGGAACGGCTATCCGGTGCGTTTGACCGGCGAGTTGATCCGGCCAGCGTCCGCTCGCCAGGGGGGCCCGTAGGGGCGGGTCATCCGCGGATCGTCCTGGTCGGAGCGAGATCAATTCCGACGGACTACCCCGGCTGGTCACATGCCGATCGCCGGGACGGCGCAGGTCCTGCCCCGAGTCCTGTCCGTGAGGCCGAGGGCGGATCTCTCCGGTCGAGTGCCCGGTCGCTCCTCAACCCGGACGGCCCGAACCGTGGGCGGTCGGTCCCCCGGTCACACTTCTCAACCACGTCGTCACCCTGCGATACGCGTCATTCTCTTTCCGACGGGTCCGCCAGTGCGCCAGTGCGCCGGCGCGGCACTGTGGGCACCCGCGCCGGCCGGTGACCGGCCGGCGCGGGGAGTCGGAGTCTGTCGCGGCCTCAGCCCGTCGTCACGCCGGCGGGGGCGGCTTCCGCCGGGGCTGCGTCCGCTTCCGTCCGGCCGGGCCGTACGGACCCGGCGGCCAGGACGAGGAGCCCGGCGGCGGTGACGCCGGCGCCGACCCAGAGCGGCGAGATGTAGCCGAATCCGGCGCCGAGCGCCAGGCCGCCCAGCCACGCGCCGAGCGCGTTGCCGACGTTGAAGGCCGCGATGTTCGCGCCGGAGCCCATCGTCGGTGCGTCCTGGGCGTGCTTCATGGTCCGCAGTTGGAGCCCGGGCGCGGTGGCCAGTCCGATCGTGCCCATGAGCAGCAGCGAGATGACCGTCATGACCTTGTTGTGCGCCGTCAGCGCGAACACCGCGAGCACCGCGGCGAGCAGTGCGAGGTTCACGATCAGCGAGGTGTTCAGCGCCCGGTCGGCGGTCTTGCCGCCGACGAAGTTGCCTACGAAGGTGCCTGCCCCGAACAGCACCAGCAGCCAGGGCACCGTACCGGTGGCGAACCCGGTGACCTTGGTGAGCGTGAAGGCGATGTAGGTGAATCCGCCGATCACTCCGCCGAAGGCGAGCGCGCTGACCGTGACGGAGATCCAGACCTGGGGGCGCCGGAACGCGCCCAGCTCCTTGCGCAGGTTCAGCTCGGCGGGCGCCGGCGTCGGCGGTACCAGCAGCTGGATCCCGGCCAGTGCGACGACACCGATGATCGTGATCGCCCAGAACGTCGAACGCCAGCCGAGCTGCTGGCCGAGCAGTGTGCCCAGCGGTACGCCGAGAACGTTGGCCGCGGTCAGCCCGGCGAACATCAGCGAGATGGCGCCGGCCCGCCGGTTCGGCGCGACCATGTCGGCGGCGACCACCGCGCCGACGCCGAAGAACGCGCCGTGGCACAGCGCCGCGACGATCCGGCCCACCAGCAGCACCGAGTAGATCGGCGCGAGCGCCGAGATCAGGTTGCCCGCGATGAACAGCACCATCAGCGCGAGCAGAACCTTCTTGCGGTCGAACCGGGCGATCGCGGCGGTCAGTGCCACGGCTCCGACCGCCACGCTCAGCGCGTAGCCGGAGACCAGGTATCCGGCGACCTGCTCGCTGACGTCGAAGTCCGAGGCCACTTCGGGCAGCAGGCCCACGATCCCGAACTCGGTGAGCCCGATGCCGAAGCCCCCCAGTGCTAAGGCGAGAAGCCCGATAGGCATGTCCAAACCTTTCGTCGCAGTGCGTGCGCCTTTATACGCGGTCTGCAATCATTGCGTGCGCAGGCTATCAGCGCAAGCAGCATAATCGCGTACTATCCCGGCGGGCCCCTGACCTGGGCGGACGCCTTGCGAGCGGGGCTCTGACGCCGGTCGCCGGGGAGCCGCCGAGTGACTCCCCTCCGTCTCCCGTGCGTCCGCCGAACCCTTGTCGTGCGGTGCCGGGAGGGTCCTGAGCCCCGGAGTGCCGGGGGTGGCGCGGATGCCGGAGGTCCGCCGTACGCCTGATCACGTACGGGCTATGCTCCGGTGGTGGCCAGGATCGGACTCGTCGGTGTGGGACGCATGGGCACACCCATATGCGCCAACCTGGTCGGCGCCGGTCATCCGGTGGTCGCCTTCGACATCCTGCCCGAGCGTGAACGGGCGGTGGTCTCCGCCGGAGCTCAGTGGCGGGCCTCGGCCGCCGAGGCGGCCGAAGGCGCGGATGTGCTCATCACGGTACTGCCGGGCCCCGCGGAAGCGGCGGCGACGGTGACCGACTCCCTTCTGGGCGCCCTCGCGCGCGGTGCCACCTGGATCGACATGACCAGCAACTCGCCCGCCGCGGCTGCGCCCGTCCAGGAGCGGGCCCGGGCAATGGGCGTCGGGGTCCTCGAAGCTCCGGTGGGTGGCGGTCCGGCGGACGCCGAAGCCGGAACGCTGCGGCTGTTCGTCGGGGGTGACGCCGAACTGCTCGCACGCCACCGGACCCTGCTCACGGCCGTCGCCGCGCCCGACCGGATCGCGCATGCAGGGAGCCTCGGCACCGGATACACGCTCAAACTCCTCGTCAACATGCTCTGGTTCGGACAGGCCGCGGCGACCGCTGAAGTCCTGCTGCTGGGGCGCGGCGCCGGCATCGACCTCGACGTGCTGCACGGCACCCTTGCGGACAGCGCCGCGAGCAGTGATTTCATCCGCCGTGATCTGCCCGCGCTGTTCGCCGGCGACTACTTGCGGTCCTTCGGACTCGACCACATCCATGACCAACTGGCCGTTGTGGTCGACCTCGCACGCCAACTGGGCACCCCGCACGACATCGCCGAGACGGTACGCGCGCTGCATCGACAGGCCCTTGAGCGCTATGGCCCGGTTGACGGCGAACTCCTCGCCGTCGCCCTCTTGGAAGAGCGCACCGGCATCCGCCTGCGCACCTGACCCGGATCGCAACGGCACGTCCTCGAGCGACGGAGTCTCCAGCCGTGGGACGCGCGAGGGAGGGCGACCTGTACGGTTTCAGTCACCGTCGACCGGATGGCACCGCCTTGGGCCGCTGGCTGTGACTGCTCCGGGGGTACCGCCCGGGCGGCCTCTCCGGGCTGATCGACCTGCGCGGATGCCCGGTGTCCACCATCAGGCACGAGGCGACGAGGAGCGCCCCCGGCAGGACTCGAACCTGCGGCCAAGCGCTTAGAAGGTGTGCTGCCCTGAACGCTGCGCTTACCTGCGTTTTCCTGCGGGTCCGGTACCCGGAACTAATGGGGGGCGCTTGGCGTATCCGCCCCTAGATTTGGCCTGATCCTCCGGGTACACGTGGACCCCACTCCGCAGGGTAGCGGGGTGGGGTCCAGTGGCCACGCGCCCGCCGTCTGGGCGGGTACGGCGCACCTCGCGCAGAAGGCGCCTCGCGCGGCAGTGGGTCATCATGGCGCATTCGGCGCCGAATGGCCCGCGGATTGCTACTGCGACCGGCCCGCCTTGTACGCCTTCCAGAGGTCGGCGCCGTCGGGGCACCCGTACAGGCGCCGCTTGCACTCCGCGCACCCGTCGACGTGATCCAGATACGTGACCCACGCGTCCCGATGCGGGTCCGGGTCCCCGGTGATCAGCGGGTCCACCGAGACCAGTCCGTCGCCTGTGTCCAGCCAGTGTCCGCCGCCGGTACGCTCGGCCATGTCGACCCCTCTCGGTCGTCCGTCCCCCGGGCCCTGCCAGGCCGCGGGGGTTTGTCCTGCGTACAGCGTAGAGGGAATGGCCGCAGATGGCAGCGGCTAGCCGCATCCTGCCGCGTCCTGGCCGGGCAGGGCGCACCCTGCCGGGCTACGGTCCGGGCATGGGCGAATCGGACATCCCAGCGGTTGACCCGTCCCGGCCTGAATACGTATATGTGCAGGTCGCAGATGACATTGAGCGGAAGATCAAGGCGGGCAAGCTGGCCCCGGGCGCGATGCTCGCGGGTGAGCGGGCGCTCGCCGAGGAGTACGGGGTCGCACTGAATACGGCACGTGGCGCGGTGCGCCTGTTGAGGGAGCGCGGCCTTGTGGTCACGCTGCCCGCGAAGGGGACGTTCGTCGCGAAGCGCTGACGCGCGGCCCCGGTGGGCGCTACGGTCGTGCCCTCACGACCAGATCCGGGGGGATCATGCAGCCGAGGCCGCAGCAGTACGTCACCAAACGGGGCGCGAACCACACCCTGCACATCGTCTTGAGCATCGCGACCTGCGGCCTGTGGGCTGTCACCGGCTGGCCCATCGCGGCCATCCTCGGGCGGAAGACCCGGACCACCGTGTACCAGCCGCCCGCCGGGTACTACCCGCCACCCGGCCAGTCGTACGGGCCGCCGCCGGGCGCGCAGTACCCGCAGCAGCAGCCGCCCACCGGGCACTGGGGGCCGCCGCGGTGAGCAGGATCGTCCGGTACGTGGGCGGGCCGCTCGACGGCCAGGAGATGGACGTGGCCGCCTGGCCGGAGGACTCCGTCCGGCGGGGCGTCTACCAGGTGGTGGACGGGTGGGCGGACCGGGCCGACTACGAGCCGGAGCCCGGCGGGGACCCGCTGCTGTGGCTCTACCGCGGACCCGTCCCCGGCTAAGCCGGCTCGGCGCCGAGGTTGGTGAGCAGCAGGCTCGCCGGGTACGTGGCGCTGGCGTACACGGTCTGCGGGCCTGAGCCGCGGTAGGCCAGCCCGATCGTGACGGCCCCGGCCTGCACGTGCCCCGCCTCGACGGTGAATTGCAGCGAGGACGTGGCGGCCGGGAAGCCGCCGGTCTGCGGGTAGTAGAGCGGGTTGCCTTCCGGCAGGGGGGTGGCCGACCGGGACCCGAGGAACCAGCTCGGTGCCCCGCTGGCGTCGAGGACGGCGAGGTCCATGTAGCAGCCGGTGCCGGTCCGCATAAATACGGCGTCGACCCGGATGCGGTCGCCGACCGCGGCCGGGATGGTGACGGCCAGGGGGAACGCGCCGCCGCTGACCACCGGTACCCATGGGACGGACGCGGCGAGGATCACGTCTCCGGCGATGACCCGGGTCTCCGCCGTGCGGATCGCTGAGCTGCCGCTGCCCGGGTCG
Source organism: Streptomyces sp. ITFR-21 (assembly GCF_031844685.1). Classification (NCBI taxonomy): domain Bacteria; kingdom Bacillati; phylum Actinomycetota; class Actinomycetes; order Kitasatosporales; family Streptomycetaceae; genus Actinacidiphila; species Actinacidiphila sp. ITFR-21. The sequence goes on along the minus strand of NZ_CP134605.1, from coordinate 1,934,823 downwards.
CCGGGGTCTCCCTTGTCGCCCTTCGGACCGGTGGTGCCCGCCGGGCCTTGCTCTCCGGTGTCGCCCTTCGGCCCTGCGGGGCCCTGTGGTCCGGTGTCGCCGCCACCTGGTCCTTGTGGGCCTGCTGGCCCTTCCGGTCCGGGCGGTCCGGTGGGCCCCTGCGGGCCGGGGGTGAGGACGTACTCGCCGTCGTCCTCCGGGACGGGCGTCAGCTCCGCGAGGTCGACGCTGCCCATCGCGTGCAGCAGCTGCACGTAGTAGCTCCGGCCGGGCCGGTCGACCCGGTACGTCCCGCCCGTAGGCTGCAAGGTCGGGTCGTCGTTCGCGGGCAGCACCATGGACCAGGCGCCCGTGCTGTCCGGCACGGCGGGCACGTCGCCGCGCAGGATCACCCCGTGCACGGCGGACACCAGCTCGCCCGCGGCCGGGCTGACCCGCACCCAGTCCGGGCTGTTCGCGCCGTCCGGTCGGGCGATGTGCCCGGTCAGCGTCACCGTCTGGATTCCCTCAGGCAGACCCATCGCCTTCATCCTTCCTGGTCGCCCGGATCACGAACACCGTTCGCTGCACCAGCAGGCCGGCCGCCGCCGTCACGACACCCGTACGCACCCAGCGCAGCAGCGGCAGCGTCTCCGGCCACACTGTGATCACCACCGTGTACAGGCCGAGTGCACCCATCACCGCAGTCACCGCGACCATGTGGCGCCCGATCGCCGACTGCCGCCAGGTCGGTGCCCGGTGGTTGTACACCAGCACGAACACCGCGGCCGCAGCAGCCACCAGCCCTGATGCGGCTGCGCTCCACCCCTGAGACCCACCCATCACGTCCCCCCTCGCAAAGCCCTGTCGATCATCTCCGCGAAGCCGTTCCGCTCCCGGAGATGCCGCAGCCTCCCCGCGATCTCGGACACCTCCGGCCCCCGCTTCTCCGCCTCGTCCTTCGCCCACTTCGCCCGGACCAGAGCGGCGTCCGCCGCCGCCTGGCCGGACGCGTCACCGCGGCGACGCATCACCCACCTCCGCAGCAGTCCCATGGCTCACCTCCCCGCGGGGCAGGGCCGTCAATAGCCGGGTCGAGGTGCGGCCGAGCTCGGCCAGCTCGCCAAGCTGCTCGCGGTCCAGCCGGCGCGCTTCCTCTGAGACCCGGTGGGCCTCGCGCCAGGTGTCCCGCTCGGTCTGCACGTCCCGCAGGGTGGAGCGCGGCACAAGGCGGCCGGTGAGGATGAGGACCACGCCGAGGGACAGCAGCCCGACCGGGCCGCCCTGGCTGATCAGCTCGCCCATCTGCTCACCTCGCCTCGTGCCACGCTCACCTCAGACGCCCTTGGCCAGGGACGCGCTGTCCTTGGTGCCGAACGCGCGCGCGAGGATGCCCTTGACCAGGGACCCGGCCGCTGCGACGCCGGCCGCTGCGACGCCCTGCCAGAAGGTGACGTGCCCGATGTTGCCGGCGTCGGCGGTGATGAGGATGCCGCCGGCCGCCACGACGAAGGTTGTGGCGACGCGTTCGGCGAGGTCGATGGCGTAGGTCTTGGCGTCCTTGATGACGGTGGTGCTGGACGGGAGTCCGATGGTGCTCATGGTGGTGGAACCTTTCTGCTGCTGGTGGTGGCTTTGCGGGTGCCCGCAAAGTGATCAACTGGTGGGCACTGCCGCGCCAGTTACGTCCACGTCGACGTGCACGACACTGCTGGCGATGGCCTGCTCGACGGCGGCGACGATCGCGGCCGTGTCCTCGCCGCTGCCGACCTTCGCGGCCAGCGCCTGGATGGCTGCGGCCTGCGCCTTGACGGTCTGCTCCAGCACGGACGCCTTCGCGATGAAGCTGCCGAGCATGGCCGGCTTCCCGGTGACCGGGTCGGCCCACTGGTAGATGGCCGTCTGGTGGGCGGCCTCTTTCCCGATGGCCGTGAGCTGGGCGGGGGTGAGGTCCATGTCGTCCTCCTGGACGGTCGGGGTGCCGCCTTTGGCGGCGGTGATGATGGCGGCGCGCTGCGCCTTGACCGGGTTGCCGGGGCAGTCGGGGTGACCGCCCCACGCGGCGCCGCCCATGCCGTGCCAGCCGATGCCCCGGCCGGTCACGGAGTCCGTGGTCTGGAGCGGCACGCCGTGCACGGCGTGGGCCCAGGCGACGACGCGCGCGGTCGCGGCGAGCTGCGCGGGGGTGAGGCTGTCGCCGCTGTTCCCCTCGTGCTCGATCGACAACCAGGCGCGGTTGCCGCTTTCCTGCGCCCACGCCCGGTCCGCGGTGTCCACCCACTGATAGATCCGGCCGTCCTTGCCGACGCCGAAGTGAGAGGACGCCTGCGCCGCCGGGTTGCGGAACCACGCGTCGCTCCCGTCGAGGGTGCCCTCCATGATGTGCAGCACCACGCCGTACACGGCCTGCTGGCCGCCCTTGGTGCAGTTCGGTACGGGGCGCCAGGTAGCGCCCGGCATACGGGCCATCGAGTTCCCTTTCAGTTGATGCGGGCCTGGTGGACAGCGGAGCCGATGCAGCCGCCACCGCCGTACCGGCCGCCGGTCGTCGCGCCCGAGGTGCGCTGTGTCTGGACCTCCAGATGCAGCGTGTTCTGCCCCAGGTAGGGGCTGATGTCGAGAACGACATAAGCGTCGGTCAGGGTGAATGTCGCCGGTACCGTCCCGGACGCTGCCACAACGGAATTCAGCAGAATCGTCCACGCACCGCCTGTATTCACGGCGGGTGAGGTGCCGACCTGGTCGCCATAAAATGTCAGACCGAGAGTGAGCCTGCCGCCGCGCGGTGTAAACCAGTTCTCGAATATGGTGTTGAGGGATGGTGAGTCGTCGTAATTGTAATTCTCGAATCCGACCCGGAACAGGTTGATATCGTCCACGACGGAACCCGAGCGTTCCAATTTCGCTAGGCGCTCTTCGAGAATAGCGACCCGCTCATCCAATGTTTTCTGCCGCGCGTATGAGGGCATATCAGGCTCCCGTGCAGGTGAGCCGTACGATTTCCGGTCCCCGCGCCGCAGTCACCTGCACGCCCAGGATTCGCAGCTCCACGTCCAGGCCGTCAGGGAAACGCGGCTCCGGTGCGATGCTGAAAATTGCCCTGTCGCCCTCGGTGTACGTGCCGAAAGCCGGGTCGCCGTCGGCCAGCACGTCGAACGTAGGCGCCACCGCCGCGCCGCTGCGCGTGATGATGTCCGCGTTAGCGTGCCCCTGGAGCGTGGCCAACTGCGTCACCCCGGAGTACGTGGCCACCGACTCCAGCAGCGGCCACCCCGACATGAGGAGATCAGCGTCGACCCCCTGCGCGATCAGGCGGGCCTCGCCGTCCCCGCCGCCCAGGGCGTACGTACGGGTCGCCATCGAGGTCCAGTCCTCCGGCCAGTCGTAGGCCACGATGCTGGCGGCCGGCCCGCCCTTGGAGAAGACCAGACCGGAGTCGACGGCTGAGCGGCCCCGCTGCGGGAAGTAGGTGCGGGCCCGGCGGTAGCGGGTGGGCGCCTCGTTGTTGTGGATGGGATTCCAGCCGACCTCTATTGCGAAGTCGAAGCCGTTGTCCGCCTGTGAGAGCTGCTGCATGGTGGCGAAAAGCTCCGGCCGCTCGTACCCGAAGAATGTCGCCTCACGGGTGATGCCATCGGCCGCGCCGCCGAGCAGGTTGATATCTATCCCGATGTTGCCGCCCGGTGATAGGGCGGCCCACTGGAATAGTGACCACATCATCCATTTCTGATCACCGTAAAGGAGCTGCCCGTTCGGTACGAGATCCGTGTCTGTGACATTCGCTGCCACAGTGGAAAGGGTCTGCGTGATATAGCGGTGCTGGTAGTAGGAAAGGAATTCCGCAGCCTGAATGGTGACGCCGCCAGGCGCCGGGCGCCGCGTCCAGATGATGCCGCCCCAGACGATCACCCCGTCGCGGTCCACGTACAGCGCGGTCCGGCCGCCGGTCGTCGCGGTGATCGGGTCCAGCGGCAGCGTCTCGTCGGCTAGCGGAAGGAAAGCAGTCAGGGTCCCGATGCCGGACAGGACCCGCTCGTACTGCACCTGCTGCAACGGCAGCTCGGCGATGACCTGATCGGTGAGCAGGTCGCACGCGAGGAAGGTGTACGTGTGGTCCGGGTAGTCGCTCGCCTGGCCGATGGCGGCGAGCGCGCTCAGGAGGTCGGCGGTCATCTACGCGACCTCGTAGTCGAACGCGAGGCGCATCGTCTGGCCGGTGGCCCACGCCACGCTGCCCATGCCCTGCGCCGAGCCGAGTACGGTGAGGCGGCAGTCGCCCGACCCGATCGGGCTGTAGACCGCAACAGTCGATCCAGCAGCCGTCACCAGAGCTTGAATCGGCCACCTCGCGTTGCCCGCGGTGATGCCGTGGCCGGCGCCGACGCTGGTGCCGGTGCCCGCTGCCGAGGCGGTGAAGGGCAGCGCCCAGCTGTATTGGCCGCTGCCGAAGCCAGTGTTCGACGCGGTGGCCAGCTCGATCTTGACCTTGCAGGTCTTGCCGACCATGGCGTACCGGCCGACGAGGGTGCCGCTGCCGAGGGTCGGGTTGGTGGTAGCCGCGGTCCAGGTGGGGGTGTAAGTCTGCCACTCCGGCAGGAGCGATTTGACAGTGCCGGTGCTGTCGCCGTACCGGAACCGGTCGAGGTCCGCCTCGTACCACATCTGCCCGGGGTGGGGGTGGCCCGGGGCGATGGTGCTGGGGATCGGCGCGATGCCGCCCAAGCTGGCGGTGAAATTCCGGACATCGGTGATGCCCCCCGCCGCCACGCTCGTCTGCGACGGGGCGATCGCCAGGTCGGCTAGGACAATGGAGTTCGGCGGGAGGGTGCCGCGGACGGTGGCGCCGGCGCTGGAGGCGTACGGGCCTTGAATAATCTCCAGGACCGCGCTGTTCACGGCGCCCGCGGTCTCCGCGTCGTAGACGCTGATGCACACGGAGTCCTTGCGGTACTGCCCGGCGCCGCCGGCCGCTGCGACGTTCAGGGTCACGTCCGCGTCGTTGACGACGGTGTACGTGCCGTAGCCGTTGATGTCGTGGTTGTCGATGAAGCCCATGCCCGCGGACACGATGACGGTCATGTTCGGCGTGCCGGCCGCCCGCACCTTCAGCTGGTAGCCCTGGTAGGAAGGGCGGACACCCTGCCGGGGGCGGAGCGGCGTCGATTCGTCGATCGCGAAACCGGAGTACCAGAGCTGGCTGGTGATCGCGGACAGCCGGTCCGTGCGGGCCGGGTACGAGCCGGCCTGGAGCCACGCGGGCGGTGAGATGACGGCCATGAGGGCGCCCCTTTCTACAGGCTGGTGTCGCGCCAGGTGACGGTGAGCAGAGACGATTGACCCGGGGCGCCCGGTAGCGCGCTGCCCCGGTAGGTGAGCTGGTTGGAGCCGGGCATCAGCAGCGGCCATGTGGAGCCGCCGCGGATCCAGTTGCGGCGGGGTGTGGTGCCCTGGAGGAGGACGGCTCGGGAGCGGGTGTCGATGAGGAGGTAGTCGCCCGTGGTGAGGGTGGCGTCCAGGGCGAGCAGGGCCCCGGTGTCGGGCTGCTCAATCGACGGGTTGGCGACGGGGCCGTCCAGGCGCAGCACCGGGTATGCCGGGCTGTCGCCGTTGTTGACGGCGTCGACGGTGCCGGAGCTGCCGGTCGCGCCATACGACATCGGGTACGTCCGCGGGTACGTCCGGCCGGCTGAAGGGGAGTAGGCGACGGTACTCACGGCCTGCTGGTCGAGGCCGTACAGGTAGGGGTCGGCGCAGTACCACTCGATGGCGGCGGTACCGGACCGCCACAGGTATTCGGCGTCGTACGGGATGCTGCGTTTGCGGACTTTGCCGCTGACGCTGATGCCCCAGTCCAGGAGCTGGAAGTCGGCCGGGGCCCGGCCGGGCTGGGTGGCTCGGCGGAGGTCGAGGATCATCTGCCGCAGCTCGTCGGGGGTGTCAGCCATGAGGTTGAGGCTGAGCTGCACCACCCGTGGGCCGACGTAGTCCGGGCCGGTGTAGTCGCCGTGCGCGTCCGACTTCGCCGTGTCGGCGCTGCGCACGTCGGGCAAGTCGTCCACGCCGCTGAGGGCCTGCACGTGGTACCCGGTGCCGGGCCCGATGAGCAGATCACCCCACTGAATGCGGCCGATTCTCTGCGGCGTCGCCATCAGCGCCTCCCTACCAGTGAGTTCCAGGACAGGGCGGCGCTGACCCCCGCGGGGGTGGCCTCAGTCCCGTACAGGTTGATCGTGACCGGGCCCTGCGTCGGGGCCGCGGACCCGGCGTACGAGGCGGCCAGGGCGCCCGCTGACGGGATCGCGCCGGCGAGCCCCGGTGCCAGGGCGGCCGAGGCGCCGCCGACGACGGTGCGGACGTTGGCCAGCAGCCGGGGCATGGCGGCGACCATGCCGCCGCCCCAGTCGTCGACGACGGCCCGCCCGGAGTACCCGGTCCAGCCCCGCCCGCTGAAAGGCCCCGCCTTGGCCGGGCTGTTCGGGAAGTAGTCCTTGATCTTCCCGAGGATCGAAGAGGCCGCCCCCTTCGCGTCGGACAGCTTCGACAGCATCCCCTCGATGAAGCCGGCGATCAGCGCTCGCCCCGACCTGTACAGGTAGTTGCCGAGGTCACCGAGCGCGGACCCGGCCCGGGACGGCAGCTCACCGATCCACTCGGTAGCACGGTTGATCCCGTCGCCTATCGGTGCCGTCAGCCGATTCGCAGCGTCGACCGCCCTCGCGGACAGCTTGGACGCGAGCGGGCTGAGGGCGGCCGAAGCCGCACCGGGGAGACCGGTCAGCAGCCGCACGATGGATCCGACCGCGCCGGCCGCGTGCGTGCTGGCCTCGGTCCACGCGGCGGAGAAGTTGCCGTGGAGGAGGTCGGTCAGCGTCCGGATCGCTGGGATCACAAGGTTGTTGATGACGCCGGAGAAGGCGCCGCCCAAGTAGGCGCCGGCGCGGGTCGCCGCGTTGAGGATGCCCAGCAGCAGCGGCGAGACCTTGATCAGGGCTTCGGTCGTGAGGAGCGTGAAGGCGGTGATCAGGGGGCCGAGGGCGACGGCCAGGTTGCCGAGGTCCAGGCCGAGTTGGGCGAGCTGCGGGGCGTTCTGGGTGAGGATGGTGGAGAAGGCGGTCAGGGCGACGGTGAGATTTCGGGCGATCAGGTCGGCGATGGGGCCGATCAGCTGGGGCAGGTCGGCGAGGATGGGCTGGAGGGCGACGGTCAGCGTGTCGGCCACATCCTCAACCACGGGCGTCAGCTCCTCGACCACCTGAACGAGATCATCGAGGATCGGCTGCAAGTCCGGGCCCAGGCTGGCAATCAGGTCCGACACGACCGGCAGCAGCGGCAGCGCCGCCACGACCAGGTCACCGACGCCCACCGCAGCGGTGGTCAGCAGCGGGCCCAGCGCATCGAGGACCGGCCCCAGAGCGTCTCCCAGCGCGTCCACCAGGGACGTGACCGGGCCGCCCAGCTGGACGAGCACCGGCTCCAGGCCGCCCAGAGCTTTGACGATCAGCGGGCCACCCACCCGGCCGATCTCACCCATCACCCCGAAGAGCGCGACCAGCGCGGACTGGAAGCCCTCCGTGCCCGTCGCTTTCGACAGCGCCTCGGTGACCTGGTCCAGGATCCCGATGAGTCCCCCACCCTGGGCGTGCGCCGGGGAGAGGATGTGGCTGATGATCGTGGCGACGTTGCCGCCGACGTGCAGCAGCTCGCCGAGGGTGTCGACCGCCAAGCTGATGGCCTTCTCCAGGCCCCCGGACGCGAAAGCCTTGTCGAGTCTGTCGGCGAGGCGGGTCACCCCGTCCGCAGCGGCGCCGGTCAGCGTGTCGAATGCGGGCGCGGCGGCGGCGGTGATCTGGCCGAGGGCGGTGACGACCCGCCCCGGGATCGGCACCAAATTGGACAGGCCCCGGTTCGCGCCGTCCAGCGCCCGGCCGAGAGTGCCGCTGTCCGCGAGGTCCCGCGCGGCGGCGGCTGTCCCCTTGGCCATGAGGTTGAGGCTGGACGCGGAGTCGTCCAAGCTCCGGCGGAATGCCGGCAGCAGGCTGCGCGCGGTGGTGTCCAGCTCGGCGGCGAGCCCCGCGAACAGGCGCTCCTGCACGGCCAGTTTGAGGCTGTCGAACGCGGGCTTGAGCTTCACGACCTCCAGCACGAACGCCCGCGCTGACGGCGACAGCGCGGCCATGGCTGCGGCGAGCGCGTTCACGCCGCCGGCCGCCCCGCCACCGGACCCGCCGGCCGCCGCCGCGCCCGCGGCCTTGAGCGCCTCGGTGGCCCTGTCGACGGCCTCGGCGCCCTGCGCCGCAGTGCGGGCTACCTCCTGCTGCGCGTCGGACACATCGCGCTGCCGGTCGGACACGTCCCGGGCGGCGCTGCTGACCTTCGTCTGCGCGTCGACCACCAGTTGGCTGCCGTTGACCCCGGCCCGGTTCGCGGCGTCCGTGTCGGCCTGGAGACGCTGCACCGCTGTCCTCTGCTCGGCCAGCTGCTGCACCGCCCTGTCGTACGCGAGCTGCGCTTTCTGCTGGTCCTCAAGAGACGCGGCCGATCCCTTGGCCTTGACGGCGTCCAGGGTCTGCTGCGCGTCCTGCACCGCGAGGACGGCATCGCGCTCGTCCAGCTGCGCGTCCGCGAGCTGCGCGTTCTGATCCTCCAGCTGCCGAGCAGCGTCCTTCTGCGCGGACAGCAAAGCCTTCTGCGCGTCGGTCGCGGCCTTCTGCGCGTCGGTGAGGTCCCGCTGCGCATCAGCCACGCGGCGGAGCGCCTCCCGGTTGGACAGCGCAGTCTGCTGCACCACGTCGCGCAGATTGCGCTGCGCGTCCGCGACCGCGTTCGTCGCTGCCGCCGCGGCGCCGGCCGAACCCCCGCCGCCACCCCCGCCGCCGGTGACCGGGGCGAACGCCGCCGACAGGGCATCGCCCACACCCAACGTGCCGATCTTGATGGCGCCGACCGCCGACCCGACCGCCGCAGCCGCCGCCGCGCCGATGGCCGCCGCCGGCGCGATCTGCTCCAGCGTCGCCACCAGCCCGGCTACCAGCGGGATCGCCCCGCCCGCGACGGCACCGATCGTGCCCAGCGACGCCGCCGCGCTGCCGATGCCGCCCAGCGACCGCGTCAGCAGCCCGCTGGCGCGGTCCAGGTCACGCAGGTCGGCGACCGGCCGCGCGGTGTCGGCGCGGACGTTGATGTCCACGTCCGTGCCGTCGACCCGGTGGGCCTCGTCGAGGATCTCCGCGAGGCCCGCGCGGGCCCCGCCGACCGCGGCCTGCACGTCGATCCGCGGGTGGGTGCGCTCCAGCCGGTCGAGATGCGGCTCCAGCTCGTCCAGCTGCCGGAGCGCCTCGGCGACGCTGATGTCGACCCCGATGCGGGTGTCGGCCAGCCGGTCGAGGTCGCGGCGGACGCGGTCGAGGTCGCGGTCCAACTCGGTGGAGTCCGCGTCGATCTGCACCTCGGGGATCGCCCGGGTCGCGTCTTCGACGCGGTGCCGGAGGGATTCCCCGAGGGCCGCGCCGACGGACGAGCCTTGCCTGGCGGCGTCCGCGACGATCCCGTTGGTGTCCGCCAACTGCACCTGGAGGTGCGACACCAGGTTCGGCAAATTGATGTCGTCGGCCACTGGTGGTCACCTCCTATGTGCTGGTCAGATGGCGCCCACGGCGGCCAGGCCGAGGACACCAACTCCGGTGTCGGGCTGGCCGCCGGGCTGGGCGGGGGGCTGGCTGCTCGCGGTCGCGAGCCGGTGCCGGTCGATGAGGGTCATGAGCTGGTGGAGCGTCATGTCCCAGAAGGTCACGGGGCTGATGTGGAGGGCGCCGACGGCGAGGTAGTAGAGGTCAGCCCAGGGGAAAGGACCGTCTCCGTCGCCCCAGCCGTCGGGGCGTTGTCGTTTCCCTGGCCACCGCCGAGTCCCTCGGTGATGCCGGTCGCCATGGCGGTGACGTACTCGGTGATCAGGGCCGGGCTCAGCAGCTCGCCGAGCTCGACGCCGTCGCTCTTGCGCCGGTAGGTGACGGAGCTAATGGTGCGGGTGCCCTTGGCGTCGAGGTGCTCGCGGATGTGGGGCTCGAAACCCCCGGCGCCGATGGTGCCGGGCCCGACGAGGTCGATGATCGGGCCGAAAGCCGCGCCGGCGCCGGTGGCGTCCATGGCGGTCTGGATGGCCTGGACGCTACCGAATTTCGCCTCCAGCAGGGCGAGGCTGCGCATGCTGTAGCGGATCCGGACGACGCTGCCGTCGGTGAGGCTGATGGTGAGGCCGTCGCCTGCGAGGGCGAGGCCGGGGGCGGTGGGCGGTGCGGTGGTCATGGGTGTCTCCGGGGTCAGTGCCGGGCTTCGGCCTGCGGGTGGAGGGGGCCGTGCCGGGCGGGGTGGGGGCCGCGCCCGGCACGGGGTCAGGAGCCGTCGTCGATCGCGGTGTAGGTCTCGTGGAGGACAGCGGTGATCCATTTGCCGGTGGAGATCAGCGGGTCGGCCGCCGCGGTGAAGGACACGACGCGGAAGTCCTCCTGCGCGAACCCGAGGTCGGGGAAGGCGCTGAGGCTGCACTTGTGGAGGATCCAGTGGAGGTCGCCGCCGATGATGTCGACGCCGTTCGGCGGTGTGATCCCTTCGAGCTTGAAGGGCGGCAGCGTCGCATCGTCGCTGCTCAGGTCCCAGGTGAGGGTCTGGGTCGGGGTGGTGCCCGCAGCGGTCGACGCGCCGCCGAGGATCGCCGCGAGGACCGCGACGCTCAGCTTGGCGTGGGTGACCTGCACGCTCACATCCGTCAGCGCGCTGTTGCTGGCGAGCTTCATGTTGTCGCCGCGCAGGACCTTCGTCTCCATCGACCCGGAGATCGCCATCGTCTGGATACCCGGCACGTCGATCGGGTCGCCGTACGTCGCGGCCCCGGCCGCCGGGTCGGTCAGCAGCGGGGAGATCTTGCAGTCCTGCACGGAGTAGAGCTTCGTCACAGGGGAGAGAGGCATCGGGGTGTGTCCTTTCTGGTGCCGGGGTCCGGCTCAGCTGGGCGGGAACGGGGGGCTGTCCGGCGGCGGCACGACGAGGACCGAGCCGGGCACCATGTCGGCGAGCGCCTGATCGGGCGCACCGGCCGGCTGCGTGGGGACGGACCCGTCAACGGCCCACCACGTCTGGCCCGGCCGGCCGGGCACGGGCCAGACCGCGACGGCGCCGGTGGTGAAGGGCTCCCCGTCCGTTCCGGTCGCGTCCGGCGGGAGGGTCAGGCTCGGCCTGTTGTTGCGGGGCGGCCAGAACGGGCCGAGGTAGCGGATGACCTCGTCGCGGTTGAACGGCGTGAACACCGGCGGGGGAGGGGTGGTCATGCGGGGATCACCTCGGAGAGCAGCAGCTCGCGGTGGATCGCGATGTGGATGGCGTGCCGGACGGTGTTGTCGGCGATGGGGATGCGGTCGATGTCCTGCACCCGGACCGCGGTGACCTTCGCGGGGTGGGCGGGTAGCGTCGCGTGGTTCAGCGCGTGCGCGATGGCCTCGGCGAGCCCGTACCGCTCAGCCGACTTGGTGCCGCCGCCGGACGCCTTGACGCGGGCCTGCTGGACGAGGTCGACGGTGACCAGCTCGATGATGTTGAGCGGGGCGTGCGGGTCGCCGTAGTCGCCGTTCCCGCTGCCGTCGAGCCCTGCGGAGACGCCCTCGGTGACGACGATGTACGGGATGCCCTGGCCGGGCCGGGGACCGTCGCGGAAGACCGGCACGCCGAAGGCGAGGGATTCGAGGTACGCCTTGATCGCGCCGCTCGATGTGGCCGCCATCAGCGCCCCCGCCCGGCGCGGATGCGGTCGATGTTCCGCGAGAAGAAGATCGGCGCCAACTCCAGCGCGGGCCGCATGAACGGCTGCGCGCGAGTGCCCGGGTGGTTGACGCGCGACACCGGGTGGCTCGCCCCGGGCCAGTAGAGGGCCTTCTTGTTCACCGGCACGATCACGTGCGGCGCCGTCCCGTACTCGACATCAGCCGCATAGCTGACGTTCGTGCCGACGACCACGCCCGTCACCCGACCGGAGCCGTCAGTGCGGTGCACGATGCTGGACCGCAGGCGGCCGGTGTCGACCGGGCAGCGCTGCCGCGCGTCGTTCTGCACGTCGACGCCGGTCTGTACGATCGCCCGCCGCACGTCCTCGGACTGCTGCCCGAGCGCGCGCCGCAGCGCATTCTCGTACTGCCGGGTGTTCAGCGACACCGAGGCGCTGGTGCCGGAGCCGGGACGGACCGCCATCAGATGCCCCCCAGCACGAACCGGCCGCCGCCGATGAGCGGCGCGAGCAGCGCGTCCACCGCCGCCGAACCGGTAGAAGAGGAAGGGTGCGCGGCGCTGGCCTGCGCGCTGCTGTCGGAGGTGATGCGGACGTTGTTGCCCTCGTCGTCCACGTCCAGGCCGCTGCCACCGGCCGCCGCATCAGCGTCGGACGGGACGGCCTTGGCCTGCATGTCGGCGGCCAGCAGCGCGCACGCCGTGACGACCGTGGCCGGCGGACTGTCGTACCCGAAGCTCCCGGCGACGGTGACCTGCCCGCATCCGTCCAGCAGGTTGCCCCAGCCACCGTTATACGACTCGGCACCGACCACGAGGTCGTCCCAGCCGCCGAGCGCGATACAGACCGAGTCCACCGCGCCGAGCACTGCCGACGAGGACACGCGGTACGCCGACGCGGGAAGCGCAGGCGGGTCGCTGGCCCAAGGCCAGAGGGGAGTGACGCTGGTGATTGTGCGGACGCGGCGCGGGAGGATGACCAATCCGTCCGGCGCCACGTCCGCGACCACCGCCACCGTGGTGGGCTCGAAGAGCTGCGAGGTGTACCGGGTAATGCGCTCCGTGGCAGCGGTGATCCACGCGGCTACCTCCGGGTCTGTCCCGGTGGTGCCGGCGTCTCTGGCCTGCTGCACGGTGCAGAGCATCGGTCAGGCCCCGGCGCTCTCGTCGGCGGCGTCCAGCTCGCGGCGCACGCCCTCGGTGATGACGGCGCCCTTGGCGACGATCTGCCGGGCGTACCCGCCCGGGTGCCGGTGGACTACGGGGCCGGTGGGCGTCGCGAAGTCCGCGGTGTCGAGCGCCCGGAAGGCGTCCTCGGGGGCGGTCTGGCCCACGTCCCAGCCGGCGCCGGCCGCGTACTCCTGCGGGCGGACGGTGGCCGGCGGCAGCGGCGCGGGCGCGGCGGCGGGCGGCGGGGTCTTCTCCGGCTCGGTCGGCGGGGTGGTGGTCGGGCTGTCGGCCATGGTCAGGCACCTCCGATGACGCCGCGCGTACGGAGCGCGGCGAGGAGCGAGTTGTAGGCGTTGGCCGCCGCGGTGAGATCCGCGAAGGGCACGGCGGAGTTGTTGACGACGGGCTTCGTGGTGCCGTCGAGGAGAGCCGGGGCGGTTCCCAGCACCTGGAGCGTGAGGGTGTCCTGACCGGGGAGCTTCGTTCCTCCCTTGACCAGGCTCACCTGCATGGGGGCGGTGGCCATCAGGACGTCGCCGCCGCGAAAGTGATCTTCACGAACGCGGCGGGTGTGTGCACCGCCACGTTCGCCCGGCGCTCCGCGAGGATCACCAAGGTGTTCGCGGTGAAGTAGTCCGCGTGGGAGTCCGTCATCAGGATCGTGACGCCCTGCCGCTCCCACAGGGTGGCGCCCATCCGGTAGCCGCCGAGGAGCGCCGTGCCGGCCGCCATCGCCACGGACGACACGACGGTCAGACCCCAGATGCGGGTGGGGGCGCTGCCTCCGGTGATGTCGGTGATGACCCGGAACTGGCCGGTGCCGTCCTGGTCCAGCTCGACGTCCTGCCAGTCGAGCGGGTTGAGGACGACGGCGTCCGGCGGGTACAGCGCCAACTCGCCCTGCGTCTTGGCCTTGCGGATCGTGATCAGCTTGGAGTCGGTGTTGCCGACCGGCGGCTGGTACGCGCCGATGCCCGCGGTGGTGAGGATGCCCTGCATCTGCGTCGACCCGTTGCCGGTCAGGATCTCCCGGTCCAGCTTGAAATCGAGGCCGTAGGTGAGGCGCCCGTTGATGTAGCCCATGAGCTGCGAGTCGTCGTCCGCGGCCTGCCGGGTGATCGGCACCCAGTGGGCGACGGTCTTGAGGCTGGTGCTGATCAGGTCGAACGTGAACGGGCCCGACTGCGGCTTGGTCGCGCCCTCGGCGACGACCGCAGCGGCGTTCCACGTCGACTGCGGGCCGGACGTGTCCCGCATGTACTCCAGGGTCGTGCCGTCGCTGGTCTGCCTGTCGAGGAGGTTCGCGATGAGCAGCGGGAAGTCAGGGTTCTGCGGGATGATCCCCGGAATCCGGTTGTTCTGCGGCAGCAGCGTCCCGGTGGTGACGGTGCCAGCCGGGGCCGCGCGGTGCTCGACGGCGAACTTGCCCTGCTTGCCGTTGGCCCGGAAGTTCTCCAGGGCCTTGGAGCGGACGAACGCCTCAGCGACGGACACCGGGTCCTGCGGGGTGTCGCCGGGCTGCTGGCCGGGGATGTCGCGGCGCTGCCCGGGAGTGGGCTGCGGGTCACCCGGGGGAAGCGCGCCCTGGAGCGCGCGGAGCCGGGCGTCGCGCTGCTGCGCAAGCTCGATCTGGCCGGTGATGGCCTCGGCCCGCTGCAAGAGTTCGGTGAGGTCGCCGTCGTAGCCGTCGTCGGCGAGGAGGCGCATGACCTCGTCGCGCTGCTCGGTCAGCGTCGGGGCGGCGCCCCGGATGGGGTAGATCGGGTACCGCTTGCGGGGGTCCTCGCCGCGAGAGGCGCGTCCCTTGCGGTAGCCGAGTGCGCGGCTGGTGCTCATGCCGGTCCTCTCGGTCCGTGGACGGCTCGCAGCCGCCCATGTCTGGGTGTCTGCGTCCGTCTTTCACGGCCGGTGGATCGCGCCCGGCATGCCCGCGGCTTTCACGTCCGGTGCGGGTGGCCCGGATGGTCGGAGAGTAGATCACATCGGGACGGGCGCGGCGTTGGGTGCTGTCAAGCACGCCCGGGGGCGGCCGGAGCCGGGCCCGCGGCGGTCAGCCGGAGCCGGGCCGCAGCCCGCATCCGCGCCCCCCGCTGCTCTTCCCCGGCCGCCGCCCGCTGCTGCTCCTGCTCAGCGAGGCGGTCAGCGAGAGTCGGCTCACCGGCCTCGGCGTACAGATCACCGAGGGTGTGCCGCACCGTCTTCAGCTTCGAGCCGGGCACCGCCGCCATCCGGGCAGTGATCTGGCTGGTCTCCACCAACCGCACCGCGCGAATGTTCGCGAACAGCTCCTTCTGATCCTCCTCCGAAAGTTCCTTGACCTTGTCCCACTTGGGGATGTCGGTCCGCACGAACCCCACCGACAGCTCACTCGCGCTGCCGGAGCGGGCCATGGTCCGGGCGTCCTGGCCGGCCTGCGTGTCGTCGTACCGTCCGGAGATCCACAGGTGGTCGGTGCGCTCCTCGGCGGTGAAGGTGCCGACGGGCTGGTACGGGTCGTGCATGAACAGCAGGGCGTACGAGCCGCGCAGGCCGCCCTTCTTGAAGGCGTTGGGGTGGAACGTTGTGCCGTAGGAGTCGACGACGTTGAAGCGGCAGGCGACGCCTTCGAAGGTGCCTTCGTCGCCGGGGTCGACGCGCCACTGCACGTCGTCAAGGGAGCGGAACTCCAGGTCCATCACTGGCCTCCTGCGGCCTGGTTGCGGGCGTGCTGGGCGTAGACCTCGGCGACGCCGTCCATGATTCCCCGGTGCGCCGGGCTGAGGTTCGGGGCGTACCGGTAGACGGCGCGGCCCTGCTGGTCGCGGCCGTCGTACTCGTACGCGAACCGGCCGCCGTCGAACGACATGACCTTGGGGATTTCGCCGTCGGCGTCGGCCGTCACCGTCCACTGGCTGTGGCCGTCGAGCGGGCCCCGGCGGACCTCCGCGAACGGCACACCGGGCGGGCAGTACGCACCCCGGTACTGGGCGTAGGCGGCGGGCTGGAGGATCACGCGGACCTCACGCAGTTCACCGCGCAACAGCGTGGCCATCAGACCCGCACCTCCCCGGCGAGCCGCGCGAGAATAGCCTCGGCGTGCTTCCGGCGCTGCGCCGGGATGCCGGTGTCGCAGCACGCTTCTCGGTGGATCAGCGACTCGGACGGCTCGGTGTTGTCGCCGTGGTAGCGGCAGCGAGCGGGCAGCGCGGTGATGGCCGCTCGCAGGGCAGCGGCGTCGGCTCGGTCCATGGGTCAGTCCTCCTCGAACTGGAACGTCAAGCAGCAGCGGCAGTTGATCGACTGGTTCGCGGGCGCGACCGGATCCCCCGGCCACCGCGACTGCGTAAGCTGGAACTTCTTGTTGAGCGGCACGCTGTGCCCCGACGCGGCCCGGTGCGTCCGCCGGGTCCGCTTGTCGTCCGTCGCCAACCACGTCTTCCGGACCGCGCCCGCGTCCAGCGCGGCTTGCTGCGCCGCCGCGCTGTAGGCGCCCACGGTCTCCGTGCGCGCGATCATCGTCGCCCGGTAGTCCGACAGGTCCGCGAACACCGACTGCAACCGCGCCCGCAGCTCCGGCACCGACTCGCCAGCCGCTACACCGTGCTCCAGCACCCTCGCCCGCAGCACCGCCTCCGTGGTCGCCGTGACCTGGCCGGCCAGCTCGGCGACACGCTCGGCGAGGAAGTCGCTCACGGCCGGCTCGTCCAGGTCGAAGCTGGCGGTGATCGATGTGCCGCCGCGCTTCGCCGCCGACCGGACGAACGGGGCGAGCAGCGCCGCGGTGCGCTTCCGCCAGTAGGCGCCGTCGAAAAGGTCCCTCAGCCCGATGCGTTCCTCCCAGCCGTCCGGGCCGGATGCCACCGACAGGCCGGTGACTGCGGTGGCCGGTACGGCGTCGAGGTCCGGCACGGCGAGGGTGAGGGTCTGCTCCCGGGCCAGGGCGGCCGCGCTGTCGCGGACTTCGCCGAGCCACTGCACGGACCGCTCGGGCTTCTTCATGAGCCGGTCGAAGTCGCGTAGCACCCGCTCGCGCTGCTCCCGGGCCAGTGCCCGGACCGCGGCCCGGCCGGTGGCCTCCAGGGCGTCGTACGCCTGGTTGATGTCCGCCAGCGACGGGCCCCGGCGCTCGGCGGCCCGGGGCAGCGCGGGCCTGGCAGTTGCGTCGATGATCTGCCGCCCGCGGGCGAGGGTGGCCTCGATGGACTGGAGGGTGCGGACCAGCTCGTCGCCGTCGAGGCCGTCGAGGCGCTCGACGACGGCCGACAGGTCCGCGAATGCCTGCCCGGCCGCGTCGGCGCCGACGGGCGCAGATCCGGATACCGGGGCGAACTGCGCCCGGTACGGGGTGAGGGTGTGCTGCCCGAGGCCGTTCGGCAGCGGGTCGTACCCCAGGTCAGCGCGGGCCTCGTCGATCATCGCGATGTCCGCGTAGACCGCGATCCGCGCCCGGGACGCCTTGGCGTCCTGGCTGTCCTGCAAGGCGTCGACGCCGCTGAGGTCGAACTCGGCCTCCTCGCTGTCGCTGGGGAGGAGCACGCGGTCGATCTCGCTGCCGATGATCTCCAGCTTGGTGACGATCGTGTCGCTCCACAACGTGGTCTTCGCCGCCGTGCGGTTCTCGTACGTCGTGCCGCCGGACAGGTAGTCGTGCGGGACGCCGAAGGCGAGCTCGACTTCCTCCCGGTTGGCGACCCTGGACTCCAGGTAGTCCATCTCCTCCGGCGTCAGCGTGACCCGGGAGTACGACGCGGGGGTTTTGCCGCCTGGCGGGCTGGAGATGAGAAGGTTCTTGCCCGCGTTCTCGGGGCCCTGCACGCCGGAGCGCCACGCCGCACGTGCAGCGGCCAGCGTCTCGTTATCCATCTCGCCGAGGTACACCACGCCGCTGGGTGCGGCGCCGTTCTTGTAGCTGGAGCGCTGCCACTCGCGGGCGTAGGCGTCCATGTCCACGGCGTGCCGGGCGGCCTTCCACGGGGCGAGCGCGCCGAGCGGGTCGAAGGGGTGGGGGTAGCGGAGCCAGAGCATCTCTTCGGGCAGCACCGGCACCCGGGCGCCGTCAGCCCGGTTGATGATGAAGCCGATCACGTTGGCCGTCGTCGGCCGGTCCTGAATCGGCTTGTCGACCATGACCTGCACGCTGTCGAACAGGACGTGCGCCTCGGTCGGCTCCCCGAGGCCGGTCTCTCCGCGGTCCAGCCACACGAAGGACTGCCCGGCCAATTCCATCTGCTGAAGCACGATCGACTTGAGGACCCTTGCGCTCATCTGCGGGTTCGGGGTCTTGTTGAACAGCTGCATGATCGGGTGCCCGGCGATCACGGAGCCGTCCGGCCGGCGCACCGCGAGCGGCACCGACGACCCGTTGTCGGCGATCGCGGCGACGCACCGGTACGCGACCGCGCTGTGGCTGTACCCGCGCGACTCGGCGTCCAGCGACAGCGCGACGGTGTACTGGCCGCCGACCCCGGCCACCGTCATCGGCCGCCGGTCACGGAGCGTGTCCAGGCCGCCGAAGGCCCGGCGCTCGGCGGCCCGGCGCAGTTGCGGGCTGGTGGGGTTCCTCAACTCGTCCTCCTACGCGACCGCGAACATGTTGCCCGCCGACGCGAGCTGGAGCTTGGTGAGCGCCCACACCATGGCGTCGAGCCGGTCGGGGCTGTCGTCCTCGCCGGGCACCCAGGTCGTGAGCTGCGTCTCCAGCTCCGGGAGGGACGCGACGATGTGCGCGGCGCGCTGCTCGAAGAGGGCGGCGACGGGCTCCGCGCGGGTGGCCTTGCCGCGCGAGGCGCTGACCGTCTGGTAGTTCACCGTGGGGTCGACCTGCCGCACGACGGTGCCGATCCACTCGCCGCCGTTGTTGACCTCCGCAACGATCGCGTCGGCCTTGTGCAGGTGGTACGCCCGGACGGCGGCGCGCGCTGCCTCGATCGGGCGCATGCGCTTACTCAGGTCGTCCAGCACGTATCCGTGCTGCCGCAACGTGCCGTTCAGGTCCGGGATGCGCTGCCGCCCGAGGCCGGCGACGATGATGCCCATCTCGTCCGCCTCGTCCGTGGACGTGGCGGCGGGGTCGACGGCGACGACGACGCGGGACAGCGGCGGGGTGGCGCCGACCCGGGTGGCGTCGAGCAGGCCGGCCGACCAGAGGGCGCCCTCGATCTCCTCCAGGATTTCCCCGTCCAGCTCCTGCGCCTCCATGCGGGTGCCTTGGTACTTGGCGACGAGGAAGTCCCGCTGCGCCTGCGGTAGGTGCACGGCGTCGCGGGTCCGGCCGCGGGTCACGGTCACGTCGGCGCGGGCCTTGAGCTCGCGGATCTCGGTGCGCGGCTTCGGGGTCGTGGACGCGATGTAGTGCGGATTCGGCCCGATACGGAGACCCATCTCACTGTGAGTGATGGCCTCCTTGAGGCGGCGCATCGCGGCTACCTCCTCCATCCACACCAGGCAGTTGGCGACGAGGAGGCCACCGGCGAAGAACTCGTGGTCGTGCTCGACGGTCAGGTCATAGACCCTTGCCACGCTGCGCGTAGGCGTGGACCGAAGTGCACTTGCGCGAACAGGTGCGGGTCGGCGTCCCTGCTCGGACGGTGAACCGTGCTGAGCACACCACGCACACCCGTTCGGACTGCGGTCGTGGCGTTCGGTTGCGGCAGATCGGTGAACAGAACTTGGGGTCAACGGTGGCGCGGGTGGTGAAGTCCTCGCCGCAGATCGTGCAGGTGACTGACCGATAGGGCTTGTCCACCCAGCCGGACTGGCCGCCGAGGCTGTGCCAGTCCGCGCCGCGCTCGTCGCCGTGCTCCTGCCAGTGCTCACCGGGGGTGACGAGGACGAAGTTGTCGACGCGGTTGTCGCGCTTGTCGTGGTTGCGGTGGTGCACCTGCATGCCGTCAGGGATCGCCCCATTTGCCTCTTCCCACATGAAGCGGTGCAGCAGCCCGCGGTGCTTGTTCTGGTAGTAGCCGTCCTTGCGGGGGTGCCACTTGACGCCTGCGTAGTCGACGGACTCGCCGTGTATGCCCATGCGGAAAGTCTATCGTTCGTCCGGACGAAGCAGGCTGGTTTCCATCCTTCGGCCGTCCACACCTGGTGGTCCGGGGTGAGCCACACTGCCCCGCCGTCGTGCTCGAACGACTGCACCTCACGGACGCCGTTGTCCCAGACGTGCAGGACGCGGCGCAGCCCGTTGCGGGTCCACACCCGGTCGCCGGGGCGGACCTGCTCGATCAGCACGGGACCGTGCTCGGTCTGGACGGGCGTGCCTTCGGCGACGCACCGGTTGCCGCCTGCGCGCAGCCGCTCGATGTCATCCGAGCTGTGGGCGCCGAAGAGTTTGGCCTCGGCGCCGGACGGCCAGCGGACGTACGTGCCGCCGGTGGTGGTGCGGAGGACCACCCGCGGGTCGTGTGCTTTGAGACCGGACGGGCCGTTGACGCACGCCTCAACGGCGTCGCCCTGTGTCGGTGCGACGATGGCCATGCGGTGCCCGCCCCTCACCTTGTCGGTGCAGGCGGGCCCGTTGACGTGCGCCACCATGTACCGGGCGCAGCCGTCCGTCTTGCCCGTGCCGCGGCCGCCAAGCTGGAGCCACCACCCGAGCGTGCTGATCTGGTCCGGGGGCACCTGCCATGGGTACGGCGTCCACCGGCCCCACCGGCGGTTCCACAGGGCGGTGCGCAGCTCTTCCTCCAGCAGGGCCAGCTCCTCGGGGCCCATGCCGGCAAGCCGCGCGTCCAGGTCCGGTGTGGTCACGCGTCGGCCATCGCGGCGAGTTCCTCGGCCAGGGCCTTGACCCGGGCGGTCATCTCGTCGGTCACGGTCGCGTTGATACGGGTCGGCGCGTCCAGGCCGAGCAGCTTCGACGTGCGCTCAATCGTCTTCGTGGCGGCCTCGGCGGCCCGCGGGTCACCGGCGAGCACCTTCGGCATGAGGCCGTCGATGATGGCTTCGCAGGTGGCGATCATCTCGCCGCGCCATGCGTCGAGGGCTTGCTGCGCGTCCTGGTTGGACTTGGTCCGGGCGCGCTTCCATGCCTCGCGGCAGGTCTTCTCGTCGCAGTTCAGCTCGGCGGCGATCTCTCTCCACATGAGGCGCTCGCGGGTCCGCAGGCGGACCACGTCGTCCTCGCGCTGCCTGGCGATGGCTTCGTTGATCGGTGTGGGTCCGCGCTGTGATCCGCCCATGGGTCTGCCCTCCCTTTTGTCGGGAGGGTAGACGAACCGTGGGTTCGGGGATCTTGGGTGCTGTCAAGCACCTGGCGGGCATGCGGCGGGCCCCTGCCGCTGGAGAGTCGGCAGGGGTCCGGTCGGTGTGTCGGTCAAGTGTCCTCTCGTCCGGGTGGTCGAGCCCAGCTGCGCCCCGCCGGCCGGTGGGCTGACGGCGCGTGGTCGCAGGTGCTGCCGTCGGTGTGGCCGGGGCAGTTCGGGTTCACAGCGGCGAGCAGCGGGTGAGGGTGACGGGCTGGCCGGTGCGGAGGGCCTCGATGACGGCGGCCGGGGTGCCTTCGGGTACCCAGGGGGTGGGGTCGTCGGACTCGAAGCGGGCGCACGGCCGGTCGCCGCAAGGCTGGCCGTCGTAGCTGTCGGGGCAGGTACGGGTCTCTATGACGCGGCAGGTGGGCCGGCCGTCGTCGTCATAGGGCTGGGTGTCGTTGTCCGGCTGCCGGGGCCAGGTGATGTTGGCGTCGGCGTGATCGCCGGTGTGTTCGTGGTCGAGGGCGCACTCCTTGAGGGTGGTGGGGTCCGTGTCGTGGCAGAGGGGACCGCCGTAGCGGGGCGTCGGCTCGGTGGCGTCGTCCGTCGGCGACGGGCCGTCGAGGGCGGTGAGGATCCACTGCGCGGCAAGGCCGCGGCTGATCTCGTCGTCGGGGTGGGCTCCTCCGGCGAAGGATTCCAGGCCGTTGGCGAGGACCCGGACGCGGGCGAGGGCGGCCTGTCCGTCCATGTACGCGGCGTGCATGTCCTCCCCGTCGGTGCTCCGGTAGTGCCGCCCGCCGGACGGCCCGGCGATGGCTTCGCGGCGGGCGGCGGCGGCCGTCTCGGTGGCTCCGAGGGCGGTGGCGATGTGGAAGCGGGCGAGGGGGCCGAGGGAGTTGAGGGCGTCGGCGACGCGGGCGATGGTGCCCTCGGCGGTGCTCGCGCGGTCGTGCCAGTCCCACGCTTCCTCGTTCGCTCCGTGGGCGGCCGTGCCACGGGCGTCGGCGCTCTCCTGCTCGGCGGCGATGAGCGGGCGCAGCAGCAGCATCTCGGCGGGCAGGAGCGCGCCGCGGTCGGCTCGGTCGAGGAGGAGTGCGAGCAGGGCGCGGCGAGCGGTGGTCGTGTCGGTCATCAGGACTCCGTGGCGTTGATCAGGCGGGCCAGGGCGAGCGCGTCCTGGGCGTCGTACGGGCCGTCGTTGAGCAGCCGGGCCGCTTTGACGTGGTCCGGGTTGGTGGGGTCGAGCCCCCGCTTTGCGGCGAGCTGGAGGGCCTCCCAGCCGTGGGCGGCGGAGTCGAGCCACGCTGCGAGCGCGGCGCCGACGCCGGGGTGCACCAGCTCGATGTAGTCGGCGTTCGCGCCGTTGCTCATGGGCTCGTCTACGACGTAGACCGGGGCCCGGTCCTCGTCGCCGGGCTGGTTGCGCAGGAGCCGGTCGCCGTGGTCGAGGGAGAGCCACGGGCCCGGGGTGAGCTGGGGGTCGGTCAGGTGGGCGCGGAGCCGGGCGGCGGCGTTGCGCAGCTCGGCGGCCGGGGTGGTGTCGGTCATCTGGGCTCCTTGGTCGGGGTGGTGGAGAGTGGTGGTTATGCGGCGTCCCGGGCGGCCGTGTCCGGGGCCCTGGTGGTTGCCTGCCGGCGGCTCGGCATACTGCCCAGCCGCCGGCTGCGGCGGTTCGCGTCCCGCCGGGCCTGCTCCCGCCGCGACGCCAGCAGGCAGGCAGGACACGGGCGCTCGCCGAGGACGCGGTGGGTCTGCGCCCCGGCCTCGGTCCCGCCGGCCACGTGCGCGGCGTCCAGGGCCGCGCGGCGCTGCTCCAGCACCCGGGCGTCGTGCGCCGTCTCGCACCGCTGGCAGGACTCGCCCCGCTGCCGGTGCACCTTGAACGAGGTCTCGGTCCCGCAGCTGCGGCGGAGGGCCAAGACCTCGTCGTCGCCCTCGTCGTCGCCCTCGTCGTCGCCCTCGTCGTCGCCCTCGTCGTCGGGGTTGGGCAGGCCGGTCTGCCCCCGGTGGGCGAGGCGGTCCCCGGAGTCGAGGGCGCCCCACACGCCTCGCGTGGTGGGCTCGGC
This sequence comes from Streptomyces sp. ITFR-21, assembly GCF_031844685.1. Classification (NCBI taxonomy): domain Bacteria; kingdom Bacillati; phylum Actinomycetota; class Actinomycetes; order Kitasatosporales; family Streptomycetaceae; genus Actinacidiphila; species Actinacidiphila sp. ITFR-21. Next base: position 1,911,665 of record NZ_CP134605.1, on the reverse strand, counting down.
GAAGCCGGCCTGTGCGCAGGTGGCCTTCAGAGGGCAGCGGGAGCAGATGGCCTTGGCCTGCTCGCGGTCGGCTGGGCTGGTGCTGAACCAGAGGTCGCCAACCGTAGGCAGGAGGGTGGCGCAGAGGGCGCGGGGGGTGGCGGTCATGGGGCCCTCCTCGGGGCTGTGAGCGGGGTGTGGGCGGCGCGGGTGAGGCGGGGGTGGGTCCGGAGCTGGGCAGCGGTGCGGCTTGTCCAGATCGGCGCGCACCATGTACAGGACGGCGGTCACGGGGTGGGCTCCTCGATGGGCGCGGCGGCCTCGACGGGCTTCCAGCGCTGGACGGTGACGGGCACCTGCGCGACCTCGGGGCCGGTTGGCCCGGGGAGTTCGTGGGGCACGCCGATCGCTTCGAGCTGGTCGGGGGTGTAGGTGCGGGTGACGCGGGGCTTGGGCACTGGGTCTCCGGTTCAGGGGCAGGGGTGGTGGGTGTCGTATCCGGCGGCGTGCCGGGTGGGGTCGAGGGGGGTTCGGCAGAGGAGGCAGAGGGGGGTGGGGGTCCCCCGGTCCTCGGCCCCTCCCCCCTCTTTAGAGGGGGGGCGGGGGGAGGTGCCTTGGGGGGACCCTCCCCCCGACCTCCCCCCGACCTCCCCGGGGGATGTTTGACCTGCGGAAAGAGGTGGGGGGTCCCCCGGATTGGGGGGAGGTTGGTTGAAAGTTGAAGGGGGGAGGTGCGGGGGGAGGTCTCCGGGGGTCCGGTTCTTCCGGATTCGTACCGCTTCTTCGATCTTGGATTTGCGGGCCTGGATGCCGAGTTCGGCGCACGCCTTGATCACGCGGGGGGAGCCCCATTCCTCGGGCACGGTGTGCTTGTCGAGGTGCGCGACGATGTACTCGACGGTGCCGGGGACGGCGGCCATGCCGGAAGGGTCGTCCATGCCGAACCCGTCGGGCTCATACAGGACATGCCGGGTGGCTCCGGGGATCCAGTTGTCGCCGTCCTGCCTCGCCTCACGTCGCATCGCGAAGCTGCCGGGGCCGACTCCGGTCCGGGTGTGGGTGCGGCGCAGGGAGAGCATTCCGCCGCCCTGCGCGGACAGCTCCCAGACGTGGTCCACGTCCTGCGTTTTCGCACTGTTGCCGCGGGCGCCGCGGTCCTTGTCCTTCCCGAAGTGGTCCAGGCGGATGCTGGCGATGCCCTCGCGCTTGAGGGGCAGCAGCGTGCAGCGGTAGAGGCTCAGCCAGGTGTCCGCGCTGTTCTCCTCGCCGGAGATGAACCGGGAGACGGTGTCGAGGCAGACGACGCGGGCGCCGGTGGCACGGACCATGGCCATGAGGTCTGCGCCCCCGCCCGGGGTGTCCAGGGGGCGGATGGGCGGGAAGCTGGCGTAGGTGAGCAGGCCCATCCGGCCGGGGCCGGCGCCGTAGGAGAACAGCCGCTCCTGGATCTTGTCGCGGCCGTTCTCGCCGTCGACGTACAGCACGGGCACGGGGTCGGCGGGGCGGTCGCCCAGGAACGCCCGGCCGGCGGCCATGCGCCACAGCCACTCCAGCGTGAACAGGCTCTTGCCGGCTTTGCCGTCGCCCACAATGGCGATCTGCTCGCCGGGGCCCATGAGGCGGCCAACGAGGAGTTGCACTGACCCGAAGTCGGTGTTGAAGAAGTCGTCCCAGTTCAGGAGGGATTCGGCGAGGTGGCCGGGGCCGCGGGCGGTGGTTGTGGTGGCGGCCTCGAAGTCGGCACGGGCCTGGTCGAGGATCTCGTCTACGTCGCCGTCCCCTGCGTAGCCGCGTGCGGCGATGCGGGTCACGGTCTCGATGAGTCTGCGCAGCCGGGCTTTGCTGTGGACGATGTCGGCGTAGTACTCGGCGTTGGCCGCGGTGGGCACGGCGTTGACGAGCTGGAAGAGGTAGCTGGAGCCGCCGACGCGGGCGATCTCGCCGCGCTTGGTGAGGGCGTCGGCGACGGTGATCGGGTCGGCGGGCTCGCCCTTGGCGTAGAGGTCGAGGATGGTGCGGTGGATGGTTTCGTGGGCCGGCCGGTAGTGGTCGGCGGGGTCCATCGCGGTAGCGGTGTCGGTGATGGCCTGTGCGGCGAGCAGCATGGCGCCGAGGACGGACTGCTCGGCGTCCAGGTCCTGCGGTGGGACCCGCTCGAGGCCGCCGTCGCCCGCGTCGGTGTCGCGGGGGGTGAGGTGGCGGACGTTCTCCACGCGGGTCTCCTGGTGCTCAGAACAGGCTCGGCTGTGCGGCGGCGGGCTGTTGCGGGTCGGCGGGCGGTCGGCGGGGGGTGGTGCAGCGGTGTTCGATGACGATCTGGTGGTCGCAGCGGGTGGTGTATTCGGTGCAGCGCCAGCGGAGTTCGGTGGGTGCCCAGCGGCTGGTGGTGAGGCACCAGGTGAGGCGGTTGGGTTCGCGTAGCCGGTGCTCGTCGGCCCGCGGGATGGGGGTGGTGTCGGCGGTGATGGTGAGTGCGGCGACGCGGCCGACGACCTGGCGGATGACGGGGGCGCCGCACGCGCCGCACTGGGCCGGGCCGGTGGTGGCCGGGGGCGGGGTGCGGCGCGTGCGGGTGGCCATCAGGCGGGGGTGCCGTTGAGGATCGGCGTCTCGATCTGCTCCGCGATCGTTTTCACCACGTCGGCGAACGCGGTGCGCCGGAGGTCGCCGGGCTGCTGGAGGCGGTAGCCGATGCGGAGGCTGGAGCCCTCGATCTTGAAGCGGAGCCGGGCGGTGAGCCGGTACCCCTCGCTGCCCTCGAACGGGATCAGCCCGACCACGAAGGTCTCCGGGATCGTCAGGGTGCCCTTCTGGCCGGCCTTGGCGGTGACGGTCTCGGTGTACTGGAACTGCCGGGCGCCGGTGGCGAGGCGGGTGCCGTAGGCGAAGTCCGCCTTGACGGTGCCGCTGATGGACTGGGCGATCTCCAGCATGTCGGCGGCGGCCGGCTCCAGGATCTCCGGCAGGCGGTCCTCAATGTGCTCGGCGAACTGCTCCTGGTCGAGGAGTTTGCCGTCGAGCGCGGTCCACGCCTTCCAGGCGTCGGTCTCGCGCAGCCGCAGGTGCAGGCGGTGGCCGGACCAGTTGGCGGCGGTCTCGCTGTGCGCGTCGAGGACGGCGGTGACGCTGAGCTGGTCGGCGTCGGCGTAGATCTCGCTGTCGTCGGTGGCGTGCTTGGACCAGTAGGCGTCGAAGCTGATGGCGTCGCGGACGGTGGTGGTGCCGGTCTTGCGGCTGGGCAGGTCGCGGTACTGCTCGCCGGTGAGGTCGATCCGCTCGACGCCGGTCGAGGTGCGGACGGCGTAGACCTTGCCGATCGTCAGCTCGGCGGGGGCGGCGGCCTGCTGGGCGGTGGTGATGATGGCCTGCACGCCGTCGCCGGTGGCGGCGCGGAGGAGGGTGCTGTCGTAGGTGCTGCTCATCGGGCGTCCTTGAAAGTGGTGGTGGCGGGGGCGGTGTGGAAGGGGATGGACATCTGGCGGGGGTCGTCGCGGACGGGGTTGCCGTCCGGGTCGAGGAAGTACAGGGCCTTCGGCGCGATGGCCTTCGGCGCCTTGACGGTGGACTCCACGCCGATCGGCAGGGGCGCGCTCTCGACTCCGTTGGCGGCCGGCTCGACGACGAGGGTGATGGTGAGGGAGCCCTTCTTGCCGTGTTCGCGGACGGCGTCGAGGAGCTGGTGGAACTCGTTGCTGAGCTGTTCGACGGTGCGGCCGTTGAGGTGGCCGGCGAGCCAGGTGGCGAGGTCGACGATCTCGCCGGTGCGCTCGGGTGTGGTGGTCATGTGGGCGGACCTTTCTGAGTTGGTGGTGCAGGTGATCGGGCCGCAGGTCAGTCCTCGGCGGCGCTCTCGACGCAGTCCTCGCAACAGACCTCGTCATCGAGGTAGCCCGCGGTGTCGCCGGGCTCGATTTCGGCGCCACACTCGGCGCACCAGCCCTCATACCGGGCGGTGAAGGTAGCGGTCATGCGGCGTGGGTCCTTTCGGGGTGAAGGGCCGGGCACACAGCCCGGTGATCACTGCGGATCGTGGCGACGAATGCGGCGACCGCCGCGGCATCCCGGCGGCGCCCGCCGGCGGACGCCGTGTACGGGCAGATGCAGCAGGCGAAGTCCGCGGCCGGGGCCGGCTCGGCGACGACTAGGAGCCACGCGTCCACGACCTGCCGGCGGCCGGTCACCGGGCCACCACCGGGACGACGGCGGGCCAGGTGACGCCGTCCATGCCGCGCGAGCAGGACGGCACCGGCACCAGCGCGAGCTGGTAGCCGAGCCAATCCAGGCCCATCGCGGCGAGGATGAACGCGTCCGCCCGGTCGTACCGGGCGGGCCCCTCGCACTCCACGCCGTACCGCTCCCGGACCACGTCCCGCACCCGCCCCTTTACCTGCGGGCTCTTCTCCCCGGCCCACCGCGCCTTGCCGGTGGCGTAGATCGTGCGGCAGTCCGGCGGCACGACCGCGTACGGGATGCCCGCCGCGTGCAGGTCGCACACGACCGCCCACCACAGGCCGGCCATCTCGTGGTGCCCGGTCTGGAGCGCCGAGCCGTGCGACGGGCCTTCGATGACGGCGAGGTCCGCGGCCTTGACGCGGTCGCGGATCTCGCGGCGGAGGTAGGTGATCCGGGCTGGCCCGGTGAGGACGGTGGTGGTGCGGATGGCGTCGGTCCAGTCGGCGCCGGCCAATCCGGTGGAGCGAAGGCTGAGGTCGAGGCCGATGACGAGGGGCCGGGGGCCCGGCCCGGCCGCCGCGGGGGCGGCCGGGGTCGGCGTGCCGAGGGCGAGCTGCATCGCTCACACCTCCCGGGCGAGGATGAGGGTGCCGCAGTCGAGGCACTCCGCCGAGCCGTCCGCGTGCACGACCGCCGTACGGGACCGCAGCTCCACCGGGCAGTACCGGGTCGCCGTGACCATGTGGCCGGGCTCGGCATCCGGCGTCGGCGCGACCGGCCGGTAGCCGCGGGTGCCCATCAGGACGATGACGGCAGCGGCGCCGACCACGAGGGTGAGGACGATGTGGGTGACGGACATCAGCTCGTCACCCCGCCGTCGGTCGGCGCGGGGATCAGCGGCCACTCGCCACGGACCACAGCGGTCGGGTCCGTCTTGCGGAAGTGCTCCTGGAGCCCGGCCGCACGGTCGGCAGCCCAGACGGCCTGACGGCGGTGGAGTTCGGCGACATCGATTCCGGCCAGGTGGTCGAACCGCTCGTACGGGCCGCGCCGGTTCCGCAACTGCTGCACCCATTCCGGGCGCTGGCCACGCGGTGTGTGGGCGATGGAGCCGATCTTGTAGGCGGCGCGGGCCGACATCAGAGCGTCGTAGGTCGCTCCGTGCGCCTTGTCGTCATCCCAGCCCAGGCCATAGGTCTGGGCCGTGGTCTTCATCTCGTACGGGCCCTGCTCTGGCGACACCCGCTGCCGGTACGGCGCGGCGTACCAGTCGAGGATCATCGAGTCGATGACCTGCGTGAGCGGCTGCTGGCAGATCCCTTCGAGGGTGTCGCCGAGGTGCCGGATGCACTCGTGGTTAAGCAGGTTGAGGTCGTAGCCGCCGAGGTTGTGGCCGACGAGCGGGACACCTGCGGTGACGACCTCGGCGATGGCCTGGGCGATCTCGTGGACGCCCTGCTTGGCGTCCTTGCCGTGCGCGGCGGCGTACTCGTCGGTGATGCCGTGGGTCTTGATCGCGTCAGGCTCCATAGGGATCCCGGGGTTGAGCAGCCACTCGCGTGTGCTGGTGGGCTGGCCTCCGCCGACGAGGATGAGAGCGCAGGAGACGATGCGGGCCGTCTGCGGGATCTTGTCCGAGGACTCGAAGTCGAGGGCGGCGAGCCGCTGCTGATGCCAGGGGATGGTCATGCCGTGACCGCCTTTCGTGCGCGCTCGTTCTCTCGATGACAGGTCCGGCACACCCGATGGCCCCGGTACATGCGGGTGTTCTCCGCGGTGAACAGGTGACCGTTTCCACACGCCGGGCTGAGCCGCCGCGCACGGCGGTTGTTGGCCTGCTCCTTCGGAGTCGCCCACCTGCAGTTGTCGGGGCTGTAACCCCGGCTGTTGTCGATGCGGTCGATCGAGTGGGCCGGCGTGGGACGGGGGCCCATGTCGGCGTAGAAGTCGGCGAAGTCCTGCCAGCGCTCGCAGACGGTGATGCCGCGACCGCCGTACTCGGGCCAGTCGTCATCCCCGGGGTTCTGGCAGCGCTCGCGCATGTGGTTCCAGATGCCGTATTCGCGGGTCTTGCTCATGCCGTGGGTGGTGTTGCGGGCGGAGTTCGACTCGCGGCGGAGGCAGCCGCAGGACTGGGTACGACCCCATTCCTTCGGAATGACCGAGTGCTCGTTGCCGCAGTCGCACATGCACTGGATGCGCTTGTCGCCGAGCTTGCGGTCGACGGTGACCGTCAGTCGGCCGAAGCGCGCTCCCGCGCGGAGAGGAATCATCGGCTTCATCGCGCGGCCCCTGCTCCGGGCGCGGCGACCTCGGGCCATGCGGCGGGCGGCTCGTCGTCGTGGACGATCTCCACGTCGTACACGCCCTCGTCGTCCGGGCCCGGCTCGTCAGCGGGCGCCTCGCCGGTGCGGGTGTCGATGCCCTTGCCGATGTCGTCGGCGATCTTGACCAGCTCCTGCGACAGCGGGTCGGACCCGTCCCGGGCGACGTGCCCGACGCGGTTCGCCCGGTGCCACACCGCGCGGGCATCCTCGACGGTCCGGCAGGCGCGGGCCTCCGCGGCGTAGTCCGGCCGCGGAGCCTCCAGGGCCGGGCGTCCAGCCGCCGCCGGGTCCAGAGCGGTGGCCGTCGACAGCGGCCCGGCCAGGGCCTGCCGCGGCGTGACCCCGCGCAGCTCGACGACGATCACCGGGAACTTCGTGGTCTTCCCGGCCCGCACCACCTGGCGGGGCTCGATCCGCAGCGTCACCGGCACAAAGCCGTCCCCGTTGGTGCCCTTGAGGACCATGTCGACCATGCCGCCCCACTCGGCGGCGGCGTAGAAGCTGTGGGTCTCGGCCCGCCACATGCCCATGCCGGCGAGGTCGGGCAGCATGACGTTCAGCCGGGACGTTGCGGAGCAGACGGTCCCCTTCTTCTGCTGGTGCCAGTCCTCGCCGAACTGCCGGGCGCACAGGCACGGCTGCCGGGTCAGGAGTTCGGTCTCGCCGTCGCAGCGGCGCTGGCACCCGCCGCCCGTCCACAGCTCGTTGTACTGGTTGAGAGGGTCGCCCGGCGTGATCAGCGCCTCGATGGACGACGCCGTGGTGATGACGCGCCACTGGGCGATGTTGGAGTTGAGCGGCGTCCACTGCTCGGGAGCGCCGCCCCACAGCTCAGCGGCCTTGCGGACGTGCTCCTCGGAGTGCGAGGTGACCACGAACGTCGCGGAGCGGACGGGGCGGTTGCCCTGGGTGTAGCCGGTGCGCAGGCGCCCATGTTCGGCGGCGCGGGCCTGGATGTTCTTCAGGCGGGAGCCCACGGTCAGGCTGCCTTTCGGTCGGCGGCGGTCGGCGCCCACGACGGGACGACCGTCGGGTAGGCGCTGGCGGCGGGTGCGGAGTGCAGGTATCGGGTGGTGGCCAGCGCGCCGAGGAACCCGGCGAACTCGGTCCGGCCGGAGGGCACCTCGATGAGGCGGTGCGACCGCGGGCGCAAGTTGAGCAGCGCGGTGCGCACGGCCTTCGGCGCCGGTTCCTCGGTGTCGTCGGGCAGGATGATCAGCGGTGCGTGCCGGAGCGCGGCCAGCTGGAGCGGCTGCTCGTCGTAGACCGTGGTGGCCGGCTTCTTCGCGCTGGTCTTGTAGTCGATGAGCCAGAGCTGCCGGCGGCCGTGCGGGCCGGTGGGGAGCCAGATCCACAGGTCGCCGGTTCCGGCGTACCCGCGCTTCCGGTTGAAGACGGTGGACTCGACGGCCTCGATGTCCCGCTCGAAGTCGATGCGCCACAGCCGGAACCAGCGGGCGAGCTGCTGCGCGTAGGGCTCGACTTCCGGGTCGGCGGCGTACGGCGTGCCGAGGACGAGTTGCTGCGCGCGGACGTGAACACGGGTGCCGAGTTTCTTGGCCCGCTCGCTGTTGTGGAACGGCAGCGCGACCAGCTCGCGGCGGAGCGCGGTGGGTTCGGTGCGGGCCCGGCGGGCGGTCTCGATCGGGGCGGTGATGATGTGATCGGCGACCAGCCCGGCGCCCCACGGGACGAGCGCGGGTTTGTGGATGGCGGACAGGGCGTTGGTCACCGAGATGAGGTCGGGGCCCCCGGCGGGGTCGCGGTAGTAGCGACCCCGCTCGGTGGCGACCGCGAGACGCGGGTCAGTCACGGGGCGCCTCGCTCCCGACGAGCGTCCACCTGCCGGGGGTGATGGTGCGCTGGACGAGTACGGCGTCAGGGTCGGTGGTGGCCCGCATTCTGGCGCGCGTTCCGGCGGCGTACTGGCGGTCGCCGCCCACCGGCTGGACCTCGCCGTTACCGTGGCGGATGCCGTACTGCACCGGGCCGTCCGGAGGGGTGCGGTCCTGGTTGAGCAGCGCGACCAGGTACGCGGCCAGGGCCTCGTCACCGATCTCGATGATCGGCTCCGGGCAGCAGCTGTACGCGCTGCCATCGGTCGGCTCGTGGTCGGGGTCCCCGCACACGGGCCCGATGTCCGTGGGGTACTCGTCGTCGGTCCACACCACCCGCCACCTAGGGGCGGCGTCGCCGCCGGTCAGTCCGCGGAGCGCCTCGCGGGCGGCGGCGCGGGTCTCGCGGCCGGGCTGGAAGAAGTCCGGTGTGACCTCGATGGACTCGCCCTCACGGGCGTCCTTCCCAGCCTCGTCACGCCACTGCCGGTAGAGCCCCGCCACCGCACGTTGGAAGACGATCTCCGGGGCGTTCCCGGACTCGTGCTCGGCGAGCAGGTTCTCCAACTCGTCGGCGGCCTCGGCCAGCAGTCCGGTCGCTTCCTCGGCAGGACGCGGCGGCGGGCACAGCGACTGACCCGTGAGGTGCCGGAGCAGTCCATCGCGGGCGCTCATGCTGCCTCACCCCGCGCGGGGGCAGCCTGCGCCCGGGTGATCCGGTCCAGGTCCGCACCCAGCTGCTGCGCGTCCGGCCCGTACAGGCGGATCGTGCTGCGCAGCCCGGTGAGGAGCCGTTCCACCAGCTCGTCACCCCGGTCCGGCCGGGCCGGGGCGAACCGGTCCTGCGCGGGGGCGGGGTCGGCGTACAGGTCGAGCAGGTCGTCCAGGAGGTCGGGCCGCTCGTCGAGGAGGCCGATGAGGTCGTGCAGAGTGGTGCGGAGGTAGGTGTCGACGTGGAGGTCGGCGCCGTCGGGGCGCGGGGTGGCAGTGACGCCGTGCAGGCGCGGCTCAGACATCGGCGCCACCGCCCGCCGGGATGTACGCGGCCGGGATCGTGACGGCTACGACGTGCCAGTCCGTCAGGATCTCCTCGCCGTCCATCCCGTCCACGGCCTCCAGCCGCCACCGGGGCGCGGAGTCGGTGCCGGTGACCGGCCACTCCAGCGCGTCGGCGCTGCCGTGCTTGGCCTGATACAGGGCCTCGCCGTGCTCTATCGCGGAGAGGGCCGTGGTGTAGGTGGCCACCACGTCGGGGCGGGGGTCGTCGTCCGGGCCGGTCCGCAGCTCGTACACGGTGGTGTCCTCGTTGCGCAGCAGCTCTTCGGCCGTGGTGTAGTGCTCGGGTCCGTTCATCGGTCCCCCCTGTTGTTGCGGTTGGTGGACTTGCGGTGGCGCCGGGCGCGGGCATCCGTCAGGCACCAGGCCACAACGCACGCGCCGCACAGGCAGACCCACCCGTAGATCGCGGGCCAGAACCACGACGGGAACATCAGGCCTCCCGGTGCGTCGGGGCCAGGCCGATCACCAGAGCCAGCAGCAGAGCAGCGAGCCCGGCACGGGCCCGCCCGGCGGCGGAGACGGTGCCCAGCACGGCGACGAGTTGGCTGACGGCGAACAGGGTCACCACCGCGAGCAGGGCGTAGAGCAAGGCCCGCAGGAAAGCGAGGTCAGCACTCGGATCAGCCACGGAAACCACCTCCGAGCTTCGGCTTGGGCTTCAACGGCAGCCAGTTCACGACAGCTCACCCGCCCCGGCGGCGTCCTGCGCGGTCCGCGGGTTCTTCGCCCGCTCCGCCTCCAGCTCGGCGACGCGGGCGGCCAGCTCCTCACCGTGGATCCGGCGCCCCTTGGCCTCGGCCCCACGGTCGCGGGCGATCTTCTGCACGTCGTGCAGCAGCGTCAGCAGCCGCTTCTTCTCGGCCTTCTCGATCGTCAGCAGCCGTTCGAACGTCGCCGCCTTCGACTGCTGCGCGAGGAACGCATCCCGCGTCAGCGCTACGTCGTCCACCAGACCGAGCAGCACGGGGGCGTCATCGCCCCTGGCTGCACGGTGCATCGCGGCGACGAGCCGGGTCAGCCGCTCGACCTCGGCCAGCAGCACGGGCACGTCGGTCCGGGCGTGGGCGACGAACTCGGCGTCCGCGTTGCTGCCGCCCTGATCGTCGATGCGCAGCATCTCGCCGACCCACAGGTCAATGACGACGTAGCCCCACGGCGCGCGATAGATCTCCGCACCGTCGGCCATCCACGGGCCAGCCGACGCGGCGGCCACCCGGGCCGCGATCTCGGCGAGCCGCTGCTCGCTCAGCGGGGCGGTCACGAGGCACCGTCCTCGGCGTCGGCCTTGAGGCGGGCGATCTCCGCACGCGCCTCAGCCAACTCATCCTCGGCGGTGCGCTGCCGGTGAACGTCGGCCACGACCGCGTCCCGGAAAGCCTTCGCCCCCCGGAAGATCGACTCAGCGATCTTCACCTGCTTATCCAGGGAAACCCCGTTCGGGATCTGGAAGTTGACGCTCCCCGTGTAGCCGCCGTCCGGGTACACGTACAGCACCGGATTCGGCATCCCGGTGGCCTGCGCGTAGGCGTGCGCCGACAGGAAGAACGTGGCGTTGAAGCTCATGCCGACACCGCCGCGACCCACTCCGACGGCAGACCCACCGGCGCCACGTCCTCCGGCTCCGCCGGGATGTCCACACCGTGCGTCGTCAGGTTGACCGACAGCCCACGCCACACACCGCGCACGGCCAGCCACCGGCTCCCCTGGAAGAAAACGATCTTCACGCCGTCCGGCGACAGGTTCAACGCCGACCGCCACGCTTCGAAGTCACCAGCGTTGGTGGCCTGAATGTCGAGGTCGTGCGTCCCCGGCGTCGTCACGTACACGTCCGGCAGGTCGGGGAACTCCGCAGCGATGGCCACGTAGCCGAGGAACACCGGGACTTGGTCTGCGAAGGTAGGGTTCTTCTTCAAGGCTCTCGCCTCTTCCTTGTGTCGTTGATCAGGAGGCGTGACGCCAGTGGGGTCGCCCCTGGCCGGGCGGCCCTGCGTCACGTCGGGGGTAGGTCAGGCGGCCTTCGTCTGGCCGGCGGCGCCCCGGCGGCGGGCCGCGGCCGACGCCAGGCCCATCCGCACGTAGTGCGCCTTGCGCAGGTGCTCGGCCGTCGTCGCGATCTGCTCTTCCGTTGCGTCGGGGTGCTTCTCCCGGGCCTGCTTCACGAACCGGTCGTCGGCGGCGGCGCGCGCCTTCGCGGTGCGGCCCACCGGGTCGAGTTCGTTCGCCCACTGTGTGTGGGCTCCGAGCCGGGCGCGCAGCGTGCGGTCAGCGGGGTCCATCAGGTGTCTCCTCCCTGGTGTCCCCATCCTGGGATGGGGATGATGATGGCGAAAAAAGTGCCTTTCGGCGCACGCGCAGCTCGCGGGCGATGCGGTCCGCCTCGGCGAGGGTGGCGGTGGGCCGGTCCTCGGTGATCAGCTTTTGGATCTTGCTGTAGGACAGTCCCGTTGCCGCTGCCAGGGACCGCACGGTGTGGATCTGCCCACCAGGCGGCGGGCATTCCATGAGCCGCCGCAGAAGCGGCCCGTCGTGCAGGCGGTACCTGTCGGTGTGCACGTGCTGTCCTCCGGTCTCATCCCCGTCTCGGGATGGGGATAGCTAAGCGTAGAGTTGCCCACCGCGTCAAGCGAACACGGCAAATCCCCTTATGCGTACACACGCCCCCCGGTTTTCAGCCTCTTTGCGCAGGCCGGATGGTCATCACCATCACAAGATGTGGACAATGGTCTTGTGCGCGCGTGGCACCTCCCCGCCCGGGTGAAGCCGACACACCCGGACCGCGTCGCGCAGGCTGGAGCCTGGACGCCATGACGACTCGAGACGCCGAGACCCTCACGCAACTCGTCGCCGACGCCGCCGGCACGCGAGGCAGCGGCCTCACCTACGAGCAGCTCTCCGACCGGTCCGCCGACCCGGAGACCGGCTACCGCCCGTCCCGAAATCTGCTGCACCGGATCGGCACAGCGCAGGACGTGAAGATGAACCCCAGCCTCATCCGGGCCGTCGCAGCCGGCCTCGGACTCCCCCTCGCGCGAGTCCAGGCCGCGGCGGCGCGGCAGTATCTCGGGTGGGAGGCGGTGGACCCGGGTGTCAGCGAGGGAAGTGATGACGAGGTGATCAGGGTGGCCAGACGCACCGGGGTCACTCCGCGTGACACCAGGCGAGTTGGGGAATTCGTCCGTAAATCTCGGGAAGAAGATGAGCCTGACGAGGAGTAATCGAACAAACCCGCTAGTGCTATTTTCGCTTGAGATACACCCGAACGGGTGACTGCAATGCTGTACCCCTCAGCGTAGAGTGAGCGCACCTCGCGCGATCGAACGGGCGTGCGAACCAATGATGCTGCGCGCGCCCGGGAATGGGGGCCGAGTGACCGAGGTACGTGTCCGAGCTGTGCACCTCGACGAGGGATGTCCTGTCGTCCTCCGGGACACAGTGAATGTGTACGACCTGGCGATCGACTTCACCGCATCGCCGGAAGACATCACAGCAGCGCTCGCCGCTGTCTGGCAGGAGGCAGTCGACAGCGGCCGGTGGACCCGGCGCAAGGGGAACGCCGGGCCCTCCTGACTGCTCTACCTGAGCCGGTCTCCCGGGCTCAACTCCTGGTGCTGGAGGCGGGCGCGCGCTTCCCCCGCGCTCGCCCCGTACCGGGACAGCATCTCCCGCGACCGCCACCCCATGATCCGCATCAGCGCGTCCTCGTTGCCCCCGTTCACCTTCCAGGAGTGTGCGAACGAATGCCGGAACTGATGCGGGTGAACGCGCTCGATGCCAGCCTCGGCGCAGCGACGCCGCAGCATGTGCTCCATACCCCAGATCTGGAAAGCGTCCCGGCGCTTGTACGAGAACCACAGCGGATCCAGCGGCTCCAGCCCGCGGCCCAGATACTTGCCCGCGGCCCGCAGGTACCGGTCCATCGCCTGCGCCGTCGTCCGGCCGAACGGCAACGGCCGCTCCCGGCCGCCCTTGCCCATCACGTGCAGCACGTTCACGTCCAGGTCGAGCGCGGCCTGCCGCCGGTCGATCACCTCGGACAGTCGGCCGCCGGTGTCGAGGAACATCAGCAGTAGTGCCCTGTCCCTGCGGTCCATGAATCCGGTGCCCTTGCAGGTGGCGAGCAGTGCCTTGAGATCTGGTTCGGGGATGATCGGCACTTCGGGCTCGTTGACCTTGGGCGGTTTCATCGTCCGCATCGGTGAGCGCATCAGCTCCTCCTCGTCGACGAGCCAGCCGAAGAACGTCCTCAAGCTGCGGAAGTGCTGGTGCGCGTTCCCCGGGCTCGTCCTCTCCATGAGGTCGGTGACGTACGCCTCGACATGCTCCCGGTGGATCTCCTCCAGGTCGGCCGGCGCAGGCCGCGGTGTCTCGCCGTCGTCGGTGGGCTCTGGTTCGTACGTCAGCAGAAACTCGGCGAAAGCGTCTATGGCCCTGGTGTAGATCCGCTGGGTGTTGGCGCTGAGGTTCCGGGCTCGCAGCGATCTCTTCCAGGATGCGGCCAGCGGGGAAAGGTCATATCCGGTCACGGTCCTCCGTTCCCATACGAGGATGGGGATGCGGGTCGCCTGCGCGGTGGCGGTGCAGGTGACTGGGGTCTGAGGACGACGGTACGCCGGAATCGGACACTGCGGGGGCGCTTGGCTGATATGCGCTGCGGTTTGGCGGCCCCGGACTTGCGCTTTGGGGAACTTGCAGGTGGGAGGGTGTTTGCGCCCCCGGCAGGACTCGAACCTGCGGCCAAGCGCTTAGAAGGCGCCTGCTCTATCCACTGAGCTACGGGGGCCGGACAGTGGCCGCGGCTGCTCCGCCCCTGGGTTCTTCCGTGACCTTGTACCGAGGTCAAGGATAGGGCGCCACACGCCTGCTGCCGGGCGCTTCACCCGCGTGACACGTTGTGTAGGTTCGGTGAAGCGGTCCGATAATCGCAGGCATGTGCAGAAGGTGCACCGCTTTTGACGCGTCGAAATCCTGCTGTTGTGCAGTCGTTATGCCGGTGGCTCGTTCTGTCCCCTGGTCCTCGTAGGCCCCACTGGTACCCCGAGCGGGCCAAATAGGGCAAATTACCTCGAATGCGCTTCAAAAGTGCTGCAATATGGGGCATTCTGCCATTGTGGTGATCTTGGACGTACGGCCCGAGCTGCTTGACGCGCTGTCCGCACTGCGTGACCGTGTCGACGCCGCACGCTTCCCCTTCCCGCTGGCCGGGGCCGCCCGGGCCCGCCGCACACGCGAGGAACTGCTCACTCAGCTCGACGACTACCTCGTACCCAGGCTCAAGGCACCGGATGCGCCTTTGCTGGCCGTGGTCGGCGGCTCGACCGGGGCCGGGAAGTCGACCTTGGTCAACTCGCTTGTGGGCCGTCGGGTCAGCCCCTCGGGGGTGCTGCGGCCGACCACCCGCACCCCGGTCCTGGTCTGCCACCCGGAGGACCGCGCCTGGTTCGCGGACCCCCGGGTGCTGCCCCGGCTGACCCGGACCTGGGCCGTGCGGCAGCGGTCCCGCGCCGACGAGGACGCACCCGACCGGGCGGAATCCGGACGGGCCGAACTCAGGGTGGAGACCGACGACTCCCTTCCCCGCGGCCTCGCCATCCTGGACGCCCCCGACATCGACTCCCTCGTCACCCGCAACCGCGAGGTGGCCGCCGAACTCATCTGCGCCGCCGACATCTGGATCCTGGTCACCACCGCCTCCCGCTACGCCGACGCGGTGCCCTGGTATCTGCTTCATACCGCCAAGGAATACGAGGTCACCCTTGCCACCGTCCTCGACCGGGTGCCCCATCAGGTGGCCGATGTCGTGAGCGGCCATTTCGCCGCCATACTGACCACGGCCGGGCTCGGAGACGCACCCCGCTTCACCGTTCCCGAACTGCCGGAGTCCGCAGGCGGTGGCGGACTCCTGCCGCAGACCACCGTCGCCGGGCTGCGTGCTTGGCTGGCGCACTGCGCCGAGGACCCCGCCGCCCGGCAGCGCGCCGCCCGCCGGACGCTGACCGGCGCCCTTGACTCGCTGCGCCGCCGACTGCCAGCCCTCGCCGCCGCCTCCGCGGCCCAGCACGCGGCGGCCCTGCGGTTGGCCAATGCCGCCGAGCAGTCCTACCAGCAGGCCGCCACCCGCGTCGCCGCCGCCATCGCCGCCGGCGTGCCCCTGGCCGGAGAGGCGCTCACCTACTGGCGGGGCTATCCCGCCTGCGGCCCCGCCGCCCTCCAGCACGCGCTGGCCGACGAGTTGGCCGCTCTGCTGCGAGCCGAGACCGACGCCGCCGACGAGCGCATCGGCGAGACATGGCGGCGCGACCCGGCGGGTGCCGATTTGTTCGACGAACCGACCACGCGGCCCGACCGGGACGCGGTGGCCGTCGCGGCCCGGATCGACAAGGGTGTACGCCGCTGGCACCGGCGCCTCACGGAACTCACCCGCGCGGAGGCCCGAGCGGCACGTGCTGCCGGCCGCCCCCCCGCCGATGCGCACGACACGGCCGCGCTGCTGGCCGCAGCCCTGCTCGGTGGGCGGCCCGGTGGACGGATCGCAGGCGAACGGCTTGCCGAGGCCGTAGGCGCGCAGGCCGCTCTGCGGCTGCGGCATGCCGCCGGCGGTGCCCTGGAGGACACCGTGGTCGGGCTCCTCCGCGCCGAACGTGACCGCAGGGCGGCGCCCGTCGGTGGCTACGACGTCACCGCGGGACAGCAGTCCGCTCTGATCGCCGCCCTGTCCCTACTGCAGAAGGAGAGGTGACCGGGATGGCCGTCACCCGCCCACTCGAAATCGCGTCGACCGGAGCCGGCAGGACAGCCGGCGACCAGCTGGCGGTGCGGACGGACGCGCTCGGTGAACTATTCGGGCTCTCCAGGGCCAGGCTCAGTCCGGACGCCCTCACCGAGACCGGTGACCTGTTGGCGCGCATCGGCGAACGGCGTCGCCTGTCGCCCGCTCACACCGTGGTCGCCCTGGCCGGGGCGACCGGCAGCGGCAAATCCTCCCTCTTCAACGCGCTGGCCGGACGCGCCCTCTCTCCGACCGGCGTGCGGCGGCCCACCACCGCCCACCCGGTCGCCTGCACCTGGCAGCTCGCGCACACCGCCGGCCTGCTCGACCGCCTCGGCATCGCCCCCCAGGACCGGCACGCCGGGCAGGGGCACCCGCAGGCGCCGGGCCCCGCCGGGGCGGCCGGCACGGCACACTGTTCAGTTGGTGACGCCGCCGGGGGCGGTGAGACCCCCGAGGGCGCCGAGGAGCAGAGCCTCGACGGGCTGGTGCTGATCGACCTTCCCGACCACGATTCCGCCGCCGCCGGTCACCGCGAGCAGGTGGACGGCCTGCTGCGGCTGGTGGACGTCGTCGTCTGGGTGCTGGACCCGGAGAAGTACGCCGACGCCGTACTGCACGAGCGCTATCTGCGGCCCCTGGCCGGGCACGCCGACGTGACCGTGCTGGTCCTCAACCAGGTCGACCGGCTGCCAGAGGACGCGGCGGACCTGGTCCTCGACGACCTGCGACGGCTGCTCGACGAGGACGGAGTCGCTGTGGGAGAGCACGGCGAGGCCGGAGCCGTCGTGCTCGCCACGTCCGCTCTCACCGGACAGGGCGTAGGAGACCTGCGTGCCGTGCTGGCCCAGATCGTCACCGAGCGCGCCGCGGCCGGGCGGCGGCTGGCGGCCGATGTGGACCAGGCGGCGAGCAGACTCCGCCCGCTCTACGTCGGCGAGGGCGGCGCCGGCCTCACCGATCCCGCGCGCGAGGAGTTCATCGACCGGCTCGCGGACGCCGTCGGGGCGACCGCCGCCGGCCAGTCGGCGGAGAGGGACTGGTCGGGTGCCGCACAGAACGCGTGTGGCACGCCGTGGAGTCGACTGATGGGGGAACGGACCGGTCTCGCGAGCTGTTCCCGTTTCAGTCGTAAAGTCAGGGTTTCACCCTTTCGAGGGAGCGGGCAACGAGCGGGGTCGGGCGGCAACACCGGTGCGGCACAGGGAGTTCAGGGCCGTTCCCGGTACGGGACGGCCCTGCCGGCGAGCCGGGAGGCGGGACGCGGTCCCGCGCAGCCCGCGAGCCCGTCGGCGTCCCGACCGCTGACCGACGAAGCCGTACGGGGCCTGGCCGCCGACGCCGCCCGCGGGCTGCCCGCTCCCTGGGCCCAGGCGGTACGGGACGCGGCGCGGCGCGGCGGCGAGGGACTGCCGGCAGCACTGGACGCGGCAGCCGAGCGGTCTCGGCCGGGAGTGCCGGAGCGGCCCGGCTGGTGGGCGGCGGCCGGTGCGGTGCAGTGGCTGCTGATGACGGTGGCGGTGGCGGGCGTGGTGTGCGCGGCGGCGATCGTGTCGGGCACGTTCGAACTGGTCTGGTGGCTGCCGCTGGTGATGACCGCGGTCGGCGGGGTGGGCGGGCCGCTGGTCACCTCGGTCTGCCGGCTCGCCGCACGAGGTCCGGCCCGGCGCTACGGGCAGGTTGCCGAACGCCGGCTGCGGGACGCGGCGGCGGACTGCGGACGGGCGGGGGTGCTGGAGCCGGTCGCGGCCGAGCTGCTGCGGTACCGCGAGGTGCGCGAGCAGTTCGCGGTGGTGGCGGGTTCGGTGCCGCGGCTTTCCGGGCCCCGCGCGGCCGATTCCTGAGATTCGGGAGGCGTTGTATATAGCCCCGGCGCGGCGGGTCGGCGGCACAAGCCCCGGATGGGTCCGTCCGGGCCTTCCGGGCGGGCCGTTCGAGCCGTTCCGGCCCGCCCATCACCCCTGCGAGTGACGGATTTATCCACACAGAGAGAGTTATCCACAGATTTCAGATGACTTGGTTGTGGCATCCGGAATTCGCGCAGGATGTTCTCAGCGCGTTCCGCACGGGAGCGCGATTCGACAGGAGGACACCCGATGAACGAGACGCTGGTGACCGTAGTAGGGAACGTCGCAACTGAGCCGGAGACCCATCTGACCGCGACCGGTGTGCCCATGACCCGGTTCCGGCTGGCCACCACCACGCGCCGCTGGGACGCCGAACGCGGCGGGTGGACGGACGGGTCGACGAGTTTCTTCACGGTGCGCGCGTGGCGCAACCTCGCCGGGAACGTCAAGGAGTCGATCGGACTCGGTGAACCCCTCGTCGTGCAGGGGCGGCTGAAGATCCGAGAAGAGGAGAAGGAAGGGCGCCGCTATCTGACCGCGGAGATCGAGGCCGTGGCTGTGGGACACGATCTGACCCGCGGGATCGCCCGGTTCACACGGGGGACGACGGCCCCTGTCATCGTGCGGTCCGAGCATCCGGGCCGGCCGGACCGGTCCGAGCGGGAAGACCGGCCGAGGCGCGGGAAGCGTCCCGGCCGGGAGAAGCCGGCTGGGTCCGGGGTACCTTCGCCGCCCCTGGCGGCCTCGGCGCTGTGACCGTCTGACCGTCCACGTGGCGGACCTCATCCGGCCGGGGGTGGGGGCCGCGACGACGAGCGAGGCCGAGTCCACGCGAAGTCCCACCCGGGCTCCGCTCCGGCCCGACTCGATCGGGCCGACCACCTCCGCGACAGGTCGGTGCTGTGGGCGGCAGCACCGATCCGCGCACGTCACCGACAGCGACCGGGCAGGACCGGCCTGGCAGCGGCCTTCCCGGCGCCCCGACGCCGCCGGGACACCGGGCTACCCGTTGGCCCGCGAGGGTGGACGTACGGCAAGATGGGGTGTATCTGCCCTCACGCGGCGGAGCCGCACATTGGCCCTTCTCGAATGCCGGACGGTTTCTCTTGGCTGAGTACATCTACACGATGCGCAAGACGCGCAAGGCGCACGGCGACAAGGTCATTCTCGATGACGTGACGCTGAGCTTCCTGCCCGGCGCGAAGATCGGTGTGGTCGGCCCCAACGGTGCCGGTAAGTCCACGGTTCTGAAGATCATGGCGGGGCTGGAGCAGCCGTCGAACGGGGACGCCTTCCTGTCACCGGGGTACAGCGTGGGGATGCTGCTGCAAGAGCCGCCGCTGGACGAGACCAAGACGGTGCTGGAGAACGTCCAGGACGGAGTCGCGGACACCAAGGCCAAGCTGGACCGGTTCAACGAGATCGCCGAACTGATGGCGACCGACTACTCGGACGCGCTGCTGGACGAGATGGGCCAGCTCCAGGAGCAACTGGACCACGCCAACGCGTGGGACCTGGACGCGCAGCTGGAGCAGGCGATGGACGCGCTGGGCTGCCCGCCCGGCGACTGGTCGGTCACCACGCTCTCCGGCGGCGAGCGGCGCCGGGTCGCCCTGTGCAAGCTGCTGCTGGAAGCGCCTGACCTGCTGCTGCTGGACGAGCCCACCAACCACCTCGACGCCGAGTCGGTCCAGTGGCTGGAGCAGCACCTGGCGAAGTACGCCGGGACCGTCGTGGCCGTGACCCACGACCGGTACTTCCTGGACAACGTGGCGCAGTGGATTCTCGAACTGGACCGCGGCCGGGCGATCCCTTACGAGGGCAACTACTCGACATATCTGGAGAACAAGGCGTCGCGGCTCAAGGTGGAGGGCCAGAAGGACGCCAAGCGGGCGAAGCGCCTCAGGGAGGAGCTGGAGTGGGTCCGCTCCAATGCCAAGGGGCGGCAGGCCAAGTCGAAGGCGCGACTGGCCCGTTACGAGGAGATGGCTGCCGAGGCGGACAAGATGCGGAAGCTGGACTTCGAGGAGATCCAGATCCCGCCGGGTCCGCGGTTGGGCGCGATCGTGGTCGAGGTCGCGCACCTGTCGAAGGCGTTCGGTGAGAAGGTGCTGATCGAGGATTTGTCGTTCACGCTGCCGCGCAACGGCATCGTGGGGGTCATCGGCCCGAACGGGGCGGGCAAGACCACCCTGTTCAAGATGCTCCAGGGACTGGAGGAGCCTGACTCCGGCGAGATCAAGGTCGGCGAGACGGTGAAGGTCTCCTACGTCGACCAGGGCCGGGCCAACATCGACCCGAAGAAGACGCTGTGGGAGGTCGTCTCGGACGGCCTGGACTACATCAACGTCGGACAGGTGGAGATGCCGTCACGGGCCTATGTGTCGGCGTTCGGCTTCAAGGGCCCGGACCAGCAGAAGCCGGCCGGGGTGCTGTCCGGTGGCGAGCGCAACCGCCTCAACCTGGCACTCACCCTCAAGCAGGGCGGGAACCTGCTGCTTCTCGACGAGCCGACCAACGACCTCGACGTGGAGACCCTGTCCTCGCTGGAGAACGCGCTGCTGGAGTTCCCCGGGGCAGCAGTGGTCGTCTCCCACGACCGCTGGTTCCTGGACCGGGTGGCGACGCACATCCTCGCGTACGAGGGTGAGGCCAAGTGGTTCTGGTTCGAGGGCAACTTCGAGTCCTATGAGAAGAACAAGGTCGAGCGGCTCGGCCCGGACGCCGCCCGTCCGCACCGGACCACTTACAAGAAGCTGACCCGCGGCTGATGGCACGACACATCTTCCGCTGCCCGTTGCGCTGGGCGGACATGGACGCCTTCGGGCATGTCAACAACGTCGTCTTCCTGCGGTACCTGGAAGAGGCGCGGATCGACTTCATGTTCCGCCTGGCGCCCGGCGAGGGGGAGACGACCTTCGCCGGGGGCGCGGTGGTGGCGCGGCACGAGATCGACTACCTGCGTCCGCTGGTGCACCGGCACGAGCCGGTCGTCATCGAGACCTGGGTGACGGACATAACGGCCGCGTCCATGACGGTGAAGTACGAGGTCAAGGACGAGGGAACGGTGTACGCGCGGGCGGCCACGGTCGTGGTGCCCTACAACCTGGCCGAGCAGCGGCCCCGGCGGATCACCGCGGAGGAGAAGGCGTTCCTCGAGCGGTACCTGGACGAGGGAGCCGTCGCCGCATGAGTGTGCGGCTCGGCTTCGCGGAAGGGCCCGGCGGGGATGGCGCCGCCGAGGCGGAACTCGCCGCGTTCCTCGGGCGGCTGGTGCGCTGGGACAGGGCGGCGGTGGTACGGCTCAGGTCCGCCGCGGAGGAGCCCGCCCTCGGGGTGTTCGGGCAGCCGCCGTTCGGGGGCGTGCTCGCGGTGAAGAGCATGGCGCTGCGTGGCGGGGGGATCGGGGAGGCGGTGGACGCGACCGTCTCCGCGGGGGAGTTGCTGGAGGCGGTGGCGGAGGCCGCGCAGGGCGGGGAGTTCGGGGTGCCGCGATCCGTCACCGGGCCGGCCTGGGCCGGTCTGCTGCCGCCGCGCGGGGGATGGCGGCGCGAGGCGGAGTTCGAGGGTGCCGCGGTGCGGGAGCTGGCGGCGCGGGTGGTGGCGGAGTTCCGGGCCAGGACCGAGGCACTGGTACCGGAGCGGCGGACCCGGGCCGAGCTGGACGGGCTCGCCGAGGAGCTGTGGCGTAGGCCGTTGCCTGTAGACCGGGCCGGGACCGGCGGGACGGCGGTCACGTTGCGGTCGGTGCACGCCGCTCACGCGCTCGGTTTCCTGTCGGCGCAGGGCCGGGACGACACGGTGGCGGTGCTGTCGGCGGGAGCGTGGGTGCGACTGCGCACGGCGTACGGCTCGGTGGCGACGCGTGGTGCGTCGGCCGGGGCGGGGCTCACCGTCTCCCCGGCCTGAGCGGAATCAGGCCGGGGTCGGCCGGACGGCGGGCCGAGCCACGGGTTTGGTCCGGGTACGGTCCGCCCGGAAGCCCGGAAGCCCGGAAGCCCGGAAGCCCGGAAGCCCGGAAGCCCGGAAGCCCGGAAGCCCGGAAGCCCGGAAGCCCGGAAGCCCGGAAGCCCGGAAGCCCGGAAGCCCGGAAGCCCGGAAGCCCGGGTCCGGCTGGAGAGCCGGGGCGGTCGGGTCCTGTCGGAGGGCCTGAGGTACACGGACGGCGCAAGGGGCGGGACGCGTTCCGAGGAGGGACTGGCAGACCCGGGGCGTAGGCGGGCCTGTTCGGGGCGTCCGGGAGGCGGTACCGGGCGGATGCCTGGGAGGCGGACCGGGAACCCGGGAGAGCCGGACGCCGGAGAGCACACGTACCGCAGGGAGAGGCCGCGCCATGACCGTGCAGCAGAGTCGTATCACCACCCCTTTCACCGCCGAGTCCACCGACGCCGAGGTGATCGACGGTATCGATCTGACCGGGCGGCGGGCCGTCGTCACCGGGGCGGCCTCCGGGATCGGGGTCGAGACCGCCAGGGCGCTGGCGGGGGCGGGAGCGGAGGTGACGCTCGCCGTACGCGACGAGGAGGCCGGGGAGCGGACCGCGCGGGACATCACCGCGTCCACCGGCGATGGGAAAGTGCGGGCCGGCAGGCTCGACCTCGCCGACCGGAAGTCGGTGGCGGCCTTCGTCTCCGGCTGAGACGGGCCGCTGGACCTCCTGGTCAACAACGTGGGGGTGATGATGACGCCCGAGCTGCGTACCCCGGAGGGGTGGAAGCTCCAGTTCGCCACCAACCACCTCGGGCATTTCGCACTGGCGACCGGATTGCGTCAGGCGCTGGCGGCGGTGGGCGCGGCCTGGGTGGTGAGCCTCATCTCGATCGGGCACCTGCGCGCGCCCGTGGACTTCGACGACATCCACTTCCGCACTCGCGCGTACGACCCGGCCGTCGCGTACGGCCAGTCCAAGACCGCGACTCGCGGTTCGCGGTGGAGGCGAACCGCCGCTGGGCGGGTGACGGGATCACGGTCAACGCGGTGCACCCGGCCGTCTCCGGGAGGGTCGGGTGTCAGCCGGGGGTGTTCACCATGGAGGCCGCCGCGTACACCAGGTAGTCCCAGAGCTGCTGTTCGTGTTCGGGGGCCAGGTCGAGGGCGTCGACAGCGTCGCGCATGTGGCGCAGCCAGGCGTCGTGCGCGGCCTTGTCGACGGTGAAGGGGAAGTGCCGCATGCGGAGCCGGGGGTGGCCGCGTGCCTCGCTGTAGGTGCGGGGTCCACCCCAGTACTGGATGAGGAAAAGGGTCAGCCGCTCCTCCGCCGGACCGAGGTCCTCCTCCGGGTACATGGCGCGCAGCTCGGTGTCGCCGGCGACACCTTCGTAGAAGCGGTGCACCAGTCGGCGGAACGTCTCCTCGCCGCCGACCTGGTCGTAGAACGTCGCTTGCGGGAGCGTGCCGCGCGGGATCTCAGTCACTTCTCCATGGTCGCAGACGGCCCGGCCGGACGACCGGGCCAGGTCGGGGGCGGCGGCGGGGCCGGCCGGTGGGCGGCGGCGTGGCTGGCGCAGACGCGGCCCGGCGGCCGGATCCTGGCGCCGATCGCGACGGGCCTGCTGGCGCTGGCGGTACAGGGGCCGCAGGAGGCAGCGGGGCGGTTCCCGCCGACCCCGGCGTTCTTCGTGGCGCTGCGCGGGGAGGGCGCCCGGGGTACGCGCGGCGGTTCGGGGCAGCGGCTGTTCGGTGACGGGCGGCAGGCGGACCGGACCCGGTACGGGCTCACCGTGGCCGGCCCCCGGCAGTGGGTGTGGCGGGACGATCCGGCCGGGCCGGACACCTGGGAGGTGGGTGTCCAAGGGCCTGCCGTGCGGATCTGCGCGGATCAGGGGGCGGGGCCCGGTGCGTGCGGCCGCGAGGCCGGGGAGGGGGGCGTGGTGTGTCGTCGACCGGCGGGAACGCGGCGGGCGTGCGGACCGGGGCCCACGACGCCGCGACGATCCACCCGGAGGCCCTGGCCGCAGCATGGCCCGGCCGGGGGTTCATACCCGCCGCAGGGTGATCGTGGTCCATGCCCCGACGTGCACGCGGTCGCCTTCGGCGAGCGGGACCGGGGTGTACGGGCGGATCGGGTCCTCGCCGAAATTGACGGTGGTGCCGTTGGTCGAGTCCTGGTCCACCACCGACCAGGTGCCGTCCGGCTGCCGGACCAGCATCGCGTGCTGGTGGGAGACCCCGGGGTCCTCGGGCGCGCGGGACAGGTCGATGTCGGGGGCGTCACCGGTGCTCTGCCGTCGGCGGCCGATGGTGAGCTGGTCGCCGGTGAGCGGCAGCCGGACCTCGGGGGCGAAAGCGGGGAAGTACAGGTTCTGCCCCTCGGGGCCGCTGCGGGCGATCATCGCCGAGAAGTACTCGCGGTCCGCGGCGATCACCGCGACCCACGCCGTACCTGTGCCCTCCTTCGCCGTCGCCGGCCCGCGGGGCGTCACCGGGGCGGACGGCGGCCCGATCAGGTAGTCGCCCGAGCCCGAGGTGACCGTGACCGACCCCGAGGGCACCGGCTCAGCCGGGCGGTTGATCGCCGAGGGCTCCGACAGGGGCGACTCGTACGTCGGGTACGGCGGGAAGCCCGCCGAAGCGGGCGGGAGCGGGGCGACCGGCGGCACCCGGGTGTCGGGTGCGGCGGGCGGCGCCGCCTGGGTGACCGGGGCGGCTGTCGCCGTGTGGGAGCGGAAGTTGTACCGGCACTCCTCGCAGAACAGCGCGACGCCCTCCCGCGGGGTGCCGCACTGCGGGCACAGCTCGGCCACCGCGGTCGCCTCCCCGGGCTCGCCGAAACCGGGCGGGGACATCGAGGTGGGCGGGGTCGAGGCGGGGGAGGACGCGGAACTGGACGATGTGGGACGCGACCCGTAGGGCGGCGCCGGCGGCGCGGCCATCCGCATACCGCAGACCTCGCACCAGTCGTCGGTGGTCGATTGATGGCCGTTCGGACACATCGGCATGGTGCCGGCTCCCCCTGGTCATTTCTTCACGCGTACGGTCTTCGTCGACCGCGTCTCCAAGGTCATCTCGTCGGCGTCGGCGACCCTCGCCTTCAGCCGCACAGTACCGCTCGCCGCGTCCACCACGTCCACCACCTTCGCCAGCAGCTTGGCGGTGTCCTCGTTGCCGGAGGCGCTGGCGAGCTGCACCGCACGGCCCAGTTTGGCGGTCGCGCCGTCCACGTCGCCGGACTTGCGGGCCTCCAGCCCCTGCTGGATGACCTGTGCCAGTTCGGCCTGCCCGGTGTAGTGGGCGACCTGCGGGTTGATCCGGGTGGAGGCGGCCATGTCGTCGGTCCACACCGCCCGCACCAGGCCCTGGGCGAGCGGCTGCCAGGTCCCGTCGGGCTGCGGCAGCACCAGGGACAGTCGCGCGGCCAGCATCTCCTGCCCGACGCCGGCGGCCGGCACCCGGACCGCCACGTGGTAGTCGCGGGACTCGTCGCCCCACGAACCGGTGGGGTAGTCGCCGGCCCGCGGCCCGGCCTCGGTGCGGCGCGCGGTGAGGTCCTCCACGTTGGGCGCGACCTGCTTGACGAAGACGATTTCGGAGCCCTGCGGGGTCCACAGCCGCAGCGCGACGTCCGCGATCTCCTTGCCCATCGCGTTCTCCATCATCGCCTGGAAGTCGGCGGCCAGGCCCGCCGGATCGGCCACGATGTCCACCGAGCCGAGCAGCGCCGAGGCGACGCCGGTCAGCTCCTTGACCTCCCAGTCGGTACCGACCCCGCGCGCGTCGCAGGTGAAGGAGCCCGCGCACCGGTCGAGGGCGGCCTGCAGTGCCTGCGGCTCCTCATGCTCGTTGCGCCCGTCGGTGAGCAGGATGGCGTGCCGTATCGCCACCTCGCCCGCCCGCAGCAGCTGGTCGGCGAGGGTGAGCCAGGTGCCGATGGCGGTGCCGCCGCCTGCGGTGAGCTTGCGCAGCGCCTGCCTGGCCTGCGCGCGGGTGGCCGGGTCGGCCACGGCCAGCCGGCCGCCGCCGGGGAACACCTCCCGCGCCTGGTGGGTGCCGGCGACCACCGCGAAGGCGACACCGTCACGGATGGCGTCGATGGCGACGGCGGTGGCGTCCCGCGCGTTGCGCATCTTGGTAGGCGGGTACTCCATCGATCCCGAGCAGTCCACCATGATCACCACGCCCGCGTTCGGCGCCTGGCCCGCTCCCGGCAGCAGCCGCGCCCCGGTGGTGCCGCCGCCGGTCGCGGTGACCGTGGCGATGGCGTTGACCTCACGGCCGCCCTCGGGCAGGAACTCGTTCTGGTACACGTCGACCGAGAACCGCGGCACGTTCGACTTGGAGAGAATGGCCATCGTCTTCCTGCGCTCCTTAAAGCCCTTGTCCAGCCCCGCCCCGGCTCCCGAAGCCAGGGCCTGTCGTGCGGATCTCCGCGGCGTCGCGGGCCCCGGCACGCACACCTGCCGCGTTCCCGCCGGTCGACGACACACCACGCCGTCCCCCCGGCCTCGCGGCCGCACGCACCGGACCCCGCTCCGCCACCCACGCAGATCCAGACGACAGACCCTAGGCCGGTGGAAATCCTGCCCGTGACACGGCGGCCGGGAACGGCAGCACCGCGACCGTTACGTTGTCGTGGCCGCCGCCGTCCAGCGCCACCCCGAGTAGGGTGCGGGCGCTGTGCAGCGGGCGGGCCCGGGCGTCGGCGGGGATGGCCTCGGCCAGTTCCGCGGCCGACTCCGCGTAGTTCCACAGCCCGTCGGTGCACACCACGATGACCCCGGGCCCCTCCGGCTGGAAGGCCGCCACGTGCGGGTCGACCTCCACCGCGTCCGCGCCCAGCCAGCCGGTGATCGCGTGCGCCCGCTCGTCGGCGAACGCCTCCGCCTGTGTCATCAGGCCCGCCGCGACCATTCTGGCCGCCCACGAGTCGTCCTCGGTGAGCCGTGACGACGGCAGCGAGCGGTCGTCGGGAACCCAGTACGCGCGGCTGTCGCCGATCCAGCCGACGGTGAACACCGGGCCGGCGACGACGGCGCTGACACAGGTGCAGGCCGGCGCGTTGCGATGGGCCGCGCCGTCCGGCGCCGGTTCCTCGGCCAGCGCGGAGACCGCGTCGAAGGCGGCCAGCAGCGCGCCGCGCATGGCGTCCTCGGCGGTCGAGCCCCGCTCCAGCGCGGCCAGCAGCGACTCGCTGCCGGCGGCGGCGGCGGCGGCCGAGGCGTCGTCGGGGCGGTACGCGGTGGACACGCCGTCGCACACCACGGCGGCGACGGCCGGGGTGCCGTCGGGCAGCGAGGCGGCGGCCACGGTGAAGGCGTCCTCGTTGCGGTGGTGCCGCAGACCGCGGTCGCTGACCGCCGCCACGCCCTCCAGCTCCTGCTCCTGGTGGTCCCGTTGACGCGGCTGCGCGTGCCCGCAGTGTTCGCAGTAGCCGTCCTTGTCCACCCCGCCGAGGCCGCAGGCGACGCAGACGGCGCCGCCGCCCCGGCGGGGCCCGGCGGACTCCTGCCGGGGGTCGGAGAGGCGGGCGGCGCCGCCGAGGACGAGGGTGCCATCGGTTCCGGAACGGGGGGGATCGCCGGGGTCGGCAGGGGCGCGGGCTTCGTCGGCCCCGTCGGCCCCGTCGGCCCCGTCGGCCCCGCCGGCCCCGCCGGCCCCGCCGGCTTCTGCCGTTCCGCCGTCCCCGGTGGAACGGCCGGGCGCCCCGCCAACACCGGATGTCCCCGACGGAGCCGCGGACACGGCGACGGCTGCGGCGCCGGCCGCGGATTCGACGGCGGGCCCGGCAGCGAGGCCGGCCGAGGGGCGAGCCGCGGGATCGGCTGCGGAGCCGCCCGCCGGGCCATCCGCACGGTCGCCCCGCACCCCGCTCACCCCGCTCCCGCCTTCGACCGCCGCCCGGCCGGCGGGCACCGCACCCGCAGGCACATCCCCGGCGGCGGCCTCACCGGCGGGCGCTCTGCCGGCGGCGGCCTCACCGGCGGGTGTCCCACCGGCAGGCACGGGGCCGCCGGCAGGCATCCCGTCGGCGGGCGGAGCCGCGAGATTCAGCCCGCAGCCTTCACAGAAACGGTCCCTCGCCCCCAGGTGTTCCCCGCAGTTGGGGCACCGGTCGGGTGCGGCGGTGGGCGGCACGGGGGCCGCGGAGGCCGCCGAGTCGGGCAGTGGTGGCATCGGCTATACCCATGTCCGGGGGCGGAAGCGGTTGGCCCGCTCCACCAGTTCGATCCTCGCGCCGCCCTGCTGGGCCAGCCTGGCCAGCACCCGGTACGAGTGCTCCAGGCCGAGCCGCAGGTCCCGCTCGGTGAGTCCGGCGCCGAGCAGGCCGGCCGGCGCGGGGCCGCCGGCCACCTCGCCGTTCCGGCCGGCCAGCACCCAGTCCAGTGCGCTGCCCAGCACCTCGGTGGCCAGCTGCTCGCGCCGGTCGGAGTCGAGGCCCTGCTGCTGCAGGTCCTCCAACTGCCGGCCGGCGGCGTACAGGTCGGGCAGCAGCGGCTCGCCCGGTGAGCGGTCCCGCAGCCGGGCCCGTACCGCGGCCACCCGGGCCGCCGTGTAGTGGATGGAGGACTCCGGCACCGACTCCAGGGCGCTCACCGCGCCCACCCGGTCGCCGGACTTGAGCAGCACCCGGGCCAGGCCGAACGCGGCGCTGACATAGCTGTGGTCGGTCGTCCACACCAGCCGGTAGTAGTCGGCCGCGTTGTCCAGCTGGCCCAGCACCTCCGCGCAGACGCCGAGCGCCAGCTTCGGCGCCGGCTCGCCGGGGAACGCGTCGTACACGCCGTCGAAGCTGAGCGCCGCCGTTTCGAAGTCGCCGGTGGACAGCGCCGCCAGGCCGCGGTGCCACACCACCCGCCAGTCGTCCAGGTCGTCGTCGGCGAGCGTCCGCAGTACCAGGTGCGCGCCCTCGGTGTCGCCCAGCTCCAGCCGGGCCCGTACGTCCCGCAGCCGCTTCTCCACCGAGTCCTCCGGCGCCGACTGGAGCGCGGCGACCGTCTCGGCCGGCGCGGCGGCCGACAGCCCGGCGAGGAAACCGGCGTTGGGGTCGCCGGGATCCACGTGGGGTACGGGCAGGGCGAGTACGGCGGCGGCCTGGTCCAGCCGGGAGACGACCGGCCCGGCCGCGGGAACGGCCGGCGGGCCGCCGCCCGCCGGGCCGGACAGCACCGGCGGCGGCCCGAAGGTCCCGGCGACCGCGGGGGCGGCCGCGGGCGCGCTCACCGGCGGGCCCGCCGGCGCGGTCCCTGCCGGCCCCGAGGGCGCCGCCCCCGCCCCGCCCCGTCTGCGCGCCGCCTTCTCCAGCGCCCGGTCCGCGCCGAGCGCCGAGGTGTCACCGGTCACCGGCCGTACCAACTCGGTGTCCACCACCCGTAGCTCGGGCCCAAACAGGGTGGACAGGGCCGGCCGCGGCACGCCGGACTCCAGCGCCACGACCTCCCGCAGCACCCCGAGCAGCTGCTCGGCCATCTCCTCGGCGGAGGCGAACCGCTGGCGCGGGTCCGGGTCGGTGGCCCGGACCAGCAGCCGGTAGAAGGACTCGTACCGGGAGAACACCTCGATGCTGCCCGGGTCGGGCAGGCTGTCCGCGAAGACGTTGGTGTAGCCCTGGAAGTCGAAGGTCAGCACGGCCAGCGTGCGGGCCACCGTGTAGAGGTCGGAGGCCACCGACGGGCCGACCTCGGCGACTTCGGGCGCCTGGTAGCCGACCGTGCCGTAGATCGCCGACTCGGCGTCGTCCATCCGCCGGACCGCGCCCATGTCGATCAGCTCCAGCCGGTCCCCGGTCTGGATCGCGTTGTCCACCTTGAAGTCACAGTAGAGCAGGTTGCGGCTGTGCAGGTGGCCGAGCGCCTCCAGCGCCTCGATGGCGAAGGCGATGGCCTGCGCGACCGGCAGCGGCTCGCGCCTGCCGTCCGGGGTGCGGCGCTCGTTGGCGATCTCCTTGAGCGACTTGCCGCCGACGTAGGCCATCACGATGTAGCCGTCGAGGGTGCCGGTGCGCTGGTCGAGGTGCTCGACGAAGTTGTAGATGCGGACGATGTTGGGGTGCTCGATCTCGGCCAGGAAGCGCCGCTCGGAGACCGCCGCGGCCAGCGCGTCCTCGTCGCCGGTGTCGAGCAGGCCCTTGAGCACCACCCAGCGGTCGGAGACCGCGCGGTCGACCGCCAGGTAGATCCAGCCGAGGCCGCCGTGCGCCAGGCAGCCCACCACGTGGTACTGGCCGTGCACCACGTCACCGGGCCGGAGCTTGGGCGTGAAGGAGTACGGGTGGCCGCACTTGGAGCAGAAGCCCTCGGTACGGCCGGGGCGGTCGCCGCGGCTGCGGCCCACCGGGGCGCCGCATTCGCCCCGGCTGCAGAACCGCTTGCGCTCGGGTACCTCGGGGTTTTCCAGGACGGCGGCGGCCGGGTCGGGCCGCGGGATGGGCGGTACGGAGACCAGGCCGGCGCCCAGCTTGCCGCGGGTGGGCGCGCTGGCCGTCCCCCGGGAGCTGCGCACCGACACCGCGCGGCCGGTGCCGCTGCCGGTCAGCGACTGCGAGAGCCGCCCGGACACCGAGCGCCTGGACGCCTGCGAGGAGGACCTGGCCGAGCGGGAGGAGCTGGCCGCGGACCGGCCGGAGTCGGCGCCGGCCCGCGCGGGCGGGATTCCCGCCACGCCCGGCCGCCCGGCGCCGGCCCCCGCTCCGGCGGACCCCGCTCCCGCAGGCCCCGTGCCGGTCCCCGCCGCGGCCGGCAGCGGCGCCAGCCCGCAGGTGTCGCAGAACAGCTCGCCGCCGCCTACGTCCTCCAAGGCCCCGCCGCAGCCGGGCCGTTGGCACTTGCTCACGGTCTCCCCCTCAGCCTTTCCCCGCCCGGTGCACTGACCTGGTGCCCGGACCCGTCGTGTGCCACCGCGGCGATCGCCCCGCGCCCGCGGCCCGTCCCACCGCCCGTCCCACCGCGTGTCCCGCGGCGCGTCCCGCGGCGCGTCGTCCCGCCCGCCGTGCCGCACCCACCGCCCGCTCCGCCGTGCCCGCCGCGCCCACCGCTCATCCCGGTCCCCGCCGGTCCGTCGGCGTGCGCGGCGTGCCGATCTCGGACACCGCCTGCTGGTAGCGCTGTACCGTACGGTCGGCCGCCGCCAGGTCGCAGGGCGCGCTCCACAGCAGCCGGCGCGCCTGGTCGTACCGTTCGATGAGCAGCGGGTCCTCGGCCATGCCGAGCCTGGCCACCTTCGCCCGGTACGCGTCGAGCCGGCCGCGCAGCTCGGCGCGGATCGCCAACGGCGCGGTCACCGCGGTCAACGACTCACGGGCCCGCAGCAGTTCCTCGTCGGCGTGCTCCTCCAGGCTGTCCAGCAGCGGGGACAGCCGGTGCCACTGCGCGGTCCTGGCGAAGTCCTCCGCGGCGCCCAGCTGTTCGTGCAGCCGGGCGGCCGGGCCGCTGACCGCGGGTACGTCGGAGGCGAGGATCTTCGACAGCACCTCGACCCGGGCGCTGCGGGCCTCGGTCAGGGTGCGGTCGGCCCGGGACAGCACGTCGCGCAGCCGTTTGAGCCGGTCCTCCGCGTCGTCCCGTACGTGCATGACCGCTTCCACCTCGCGGCGGATCTCCTCAAGACGGCGGCCGGCCTGCTCGTAGCGCGAGGTGTCGGGCCGGCCGGGGGCGGGCGCCTTCCGCCAGAAGGCCAGCGGATCGGAGACCGTGCGGCCCCGCAGCTCGGTCAGGTCCCGGACCAGCGCCTCCAGTTCGTCGCCCGAGGGGTGCGCGCCGGGGCGCACCCCCACCGAGTCCGCCAGCGACCGTACCCGCTGGGTCTCGGCGGCCAGCAGATCTATCCTGGCGGGCAGCGCGGACCACACCGAGTCGGCGGCGGCGACCGTCTCCATCGCCCGGTCGTACCAGTCGTTCATCCGCGCCAGCAGCTGGTCCAGGCTGAGCCGTTCGGTCAACCGGGCCGGGCCGGTCAGCGAGCGGGCGTGGTCGGGGACGTCGGCCCCGGTGACGGTGATGCCGTCGCCGCGCAGCAGCTCGGTCAGCCGGGAGAGCTCGGTCTGGGTGGGCCAGCGGCGGCGGGCCCGCAGCTCCCGGGCGGTGTTCAGCGCGTCGGTGTACGCCTCGAAGTGCTTCCACAGCGCGGTGATCGCCGCGTCGGTCTCGGCCCACCGCTCCTTGGTGACGCCGGTGAGTTCGGCGCCTTCCAGCAGCCTGCGGCCCGAGTGGTCCTGGAGGGCCAGCAGCGAGGACTCGACGGCTTCGTGCTCGGCGCCGAGCCGCGCCAGGGCACGGTCGACGTCCTCCCGGCCCATGACCGGGCCGGATGCTCCCGCGAGCGCCATCACATCCTCTTCCTGTGCGTCTTCCGGTACGTCTGCTCGTGCGTCCGCCGGCGCGTCCCGCCCGCCGTCCCGCTGCCGTTCCCCGCCCCTCCGCCGTCCCTGCCGTTCCTCGCCGTCGCCGTCCTGGCCCGGTCCCGGCCGCCCTGACCGTCCCGACCGCCTTACCGCTCCCGCCGGTACTGAGGCGTCGGCGGCCCACTGGTGGGTCCCAGGTCGGCGGACAGCCAGTGGTCGTACGACTGCTTCCAGCCGCTGTTCGGCCCGGCTTCGTAGGCGGCGAGTATCCGGTTGACCCTGCGTACCAGATCGGGGCTTCCGGGTGCCATGGCCACACCGTACGGCTCCGGGTCGATCGGTTCACCCACCAGTTTCACGCCGGGGTCCTGGGCGGCCAGACCCGCGGCGAGCGCGTTGTCGGTGAACACCGCGTCGGCCTTGTCCAGTTGCAGCAGGACCAGGCAGTCCAGCTGGTTGTCGACCGTCACCACCTTCGCGCCGAACCGCTCGGCGTCCGACTCCTTACCGGGGCTTTTGCCGGTGAGCGTGGTCTCGCCGAAGGCGCCGTCGGCCACGCACACCCGCTTGCCGCGCAGGCTCTCGTCGTACCCGGTGACGGCCGAGCCGTCGGGGACGAGGAGCTGCTGCCCGGCGTTGAAGTAGGCGGTGGAGAAGACCACGGGGTAGTCGGTGGCGTGGAGACGGGCGCAGGTGATGCTGACGGTGCGCACCACCATGTCCACGTCGCCGTGTTCGATGGCGGGGAAGCGCTCCGCGGTGGGCACCGCCAGATACTGCACCTTGTCGGGGTCGCCGAGGATGCCCTTGGCGATCGCCCGGGTGATGTCGATGTCGAAGCCGGCCAGCCTGCCCTTCTGCTTCGGGTCCCGGAAGCCCCACAGGTAGCTGTCCTGGTCGATGCCCACCACCAGCCGGCCCCGTTTGACGATGGCCCGCACCGCGGCGCCGTCGGTGTCGCCGAGGGCCGGGTCGAGGCTCTCGGCCATGTTCGCCGGCGTGCACGTGCCGGCGGCGTCCTGCGCGGACGCGTACCGCGCCTGCACGACGGCCCCCCGGGCGTGTGCCGCCTTCGCCTGCCCGGTGCCGCTGTCGCCGTGCAGCGGTGCCACCGCGCAGGTCAGGGCCAGCCCGCAGGCCGCCGCCATCGCGGCCACGCCGCCCCAGCCACGCCAACTCCCGTTCACGGTACGTCCTGTCCGTCGAGGATCGGGTCCGCCGTCCGTCATGCCCCTCACCGGTATCACCGGTATTCCGACAGGCGGCGCCCGATGCCGATCGCGGTGCCCGCCGCCGCCAGGAGGGCGAGCAGGGCCACCCCCACCGGCAGCAGGGACAGGGCGCCGTGTCCGCTGTCCGCCGCCCGCGCGAACTCCGACTGCTCCTGGGCGAGTGCCGCGTCCAGGTCGCTGCCCACCATCCGGAAGCACTCCTCGGCCGGGTCGGCGACCTTCCTGCCGTCGCAGTCGGTGCCGATCACCTGGGCCACGGCGCGGTCGTACTCGCCCGCCTTGTCACTCGCGCGGGAGCTGTCGTGCTGGGCGCCCCAGCCGCGCACCTTCTTTATGGCGGCCCGGACCGGGTCGCGGCCCGCGGCGCTGTCGGCCAGCGCCAAGGCGTACGCGAGCTGGGCGCCCGGGTCCCTGGGATCGTCCGCGGTCAGCTTCTTCATCTCGGCGCCGAACCCGTCCTCGTACTTCTGCCCCGAACCCCGCGCCACCAGGGTCAGGTTCTCGTCCGACCGGGCCTGGAGCACGGTGATCCGGGCGTTGTTGAGCGCCTGGACCGATCGCGCGCCGTGCACGTAGGAGTCCGACAGCCGGGTCCTGGCCAGGGTGTGCCCGGCCACCAGCCACACCAGCGCCATCGCGCAGGCCAGGCTGGCGGCCAGCATGCCCTGGTTGAACACCCGGTTGGTACGCCGGTAGTTGCGGCGCTGCGCCCACACCAGGCCGGTCAGGACGAGCGCGCCCAGCACCCAGGCGGCCCAGGGCAGCGCCTTGGCGTCGGCGTAGTCGCGGCTCAGCCGGTCGTTCTCGATCCGGTACAGCGCGGCGGCGGAGTCCAGCAGTCCGCCCCGCGTCTGCATCTGGCTGTCGGCGTAGCGCAGATACGCGGCGCCGAGCGGGAAACCCTGCCGGTCGTCGGCCTGCGCGGTGGCCACCAGCTGCGCGTACGCCGGCAGACGGGTGCTGAGGAAGACGATCTGCTCGGCCGCCTCGGAGGACCCGGCGCTGCTGGCCGCGGCCGTCGTGATCAGCCGGGCGGCGCTGGTGATGTCCTTCTGGTAGCGCGCGGTGTCCTCGGCGGGCTCCTGCCCGGTGCCGAGGAAGCCCTCCGAGACGGTCGCGTCCGCGTCGGCGAGGTAGCGGTATATGTCGGCGGCGTTCCGGCTCACCTGGGAGCTGCGGTGCACCACGCGGTCGGCGGCGGCGGCCCGTTCGGTGATCTGCCAGGCGGTGACGGCGCCGAACGCGACGACGAGGACGGTTAGCACGGCGCCGATCAGCCGGAGCCGGCCCGGCTCGGTGGTCAGAGCGGTCCGCAGCCGGTCGGCGCCCTCCGCCCAGGCCCGGCGCCGCGGCGCGGGCCCCCGCCGCGCGGGCACCGTCGGCCGAACGCCCTGTGTCGGCGTGTACGTCACATGTCCTCCCCCGGCGGACCCGCTCTGCGCGGGGTCACCCAGCAGTATGGCCGTCGTGTCCCGCGCGGTTCCAGCGCCCCGGGAGATCTCCCCCGGCCCCACCAGGTCACACGCGTCCGGTCAGAGGTTCGGTTCCAGCCCGCCCGGCCGGGTGTGGTAAGCGGCACGGCGCGTCGCGGTGCGGTGGCACCCCCGGCGGAGGCCGCCGGGGGTCGTGCGCCGGGTGGGATCGGCCGGGGAACCCGCCGGGTGGAAGCCGCCGCGGGGCTGTCCGCCGGGTGGAAGCCGCCGAGCGGTGGCGGGCGGCACGGCGCCCCGCGGCCGCACGCGGAAGCCGGGCGCGGTCGCGGGGCGCTGCCGCCCGGTCAGGCGTAGTGCGCGCGCAGCGCCGACCGGGCCTGCGGCGGGGCCGCCACGTGGTCCAGGCCCAGCAGCGCGGCGCCGAGGACCGGCGGGGCCGTCACGACGTGCGGCCGCGCCTTGGGGGCGCGGGCGGTGAGCCGGTCGGTGATGGCGTCCATCAGATACCGGTTGCGCGCCGCCATGACGCCCCCGCCGAGCACCACGTCGGCCTCCTCGTCCAGCAGGCCGAGCCGGCCGAGCGCGACCGTGGCCAGCGCCACGATCTCCTCGGCCTGGCGGTCGAGGATGGACCGGGCCACCGGGTCGCCCGCGTCGGAGGTGGCGAAGAGCACCGGGGTGAGCTCGTAGCGCCGGGCCGCCGGAATCGTTTCCAGGTGCAGCGCCTCGATGAGCGCGTACATCGAGGTGAGGCCGAAGTGCGCGGGCAGCGTGGTGGCGAGCGCGGTGGGTCCGCCGCGCCCGTCCTCGGCGCGGGCGGCGTGGAAGAGCGCCTCCTCCGCCAGGCCCGATCCGCCGCCCCAGTCCCCGGATATCCGGCCGATCGCCGGGAACCTGGCGGTCCGCCCGTCGGGCAGCATGCCCACGCAGTTGATGCCGGCGCCGCAGACCACCGCGACCCCGCGCGGCTCGTCCACGCCGGCCCGCAGTATGGCGAAGGTGTCGTTGCGGACCTCGGTACTGCGCGCCCAGCCGCGGGCGTGCACCGCGGTCGCCAACCGCCGTTCCTCAACGGGCAGGTCGGCGTTGGCCAGACAGGCCGAGGTGTGTTCGGCCAGCGGTACGGGCGGCGTCCCTCCGCCCGTCGGAAAACCCGCGTCGGCCGCCGCCCGCGCCACGATGAGGGCGAGGGACGACACGGCCGCCTCGACGCCGACGACCGGCGGCTGGAAGCCGCCGCCGCGGGCGGCGCCGAGCACCCTCCCGTCGGCGGCGACCAGCGCCACGTCGGTCTTGCTGTTGCCCGCGTCGACGGCGAGGACGCCACCGGGGACGAGCGGTCGGGGGTATCTCCCAGGCCAAGGGCTCTGGGGGTGGTTCAGGCCCACGCCAGATGCTCCCGGTTGTGCGCGATCAGCCGGTCGGTCAGTGCCTCGGCGTACGCGTACTGGCCGATCAGCGGGTGCGACAGCAGCGCGGTGAACACCCGGTCCCGGCCGCCGCGCAGCGCCGCCTCCAGGGCCAGGTCCTCGTACGCGGTGACGTTGGCGACCAGCCCCGCGTACAGCGGCTCCAGCGGCGGCACCGGCAGCGGCCTGGCGCCGTCGGCACCGACCACGGCGGGTACCTCGATCACCGCGTCGTCGGCGAGGAACGGCAGGGTGCCGTTGTTGTAGGTGTTGACCACCTGCACGTCCCCGGTGCCCCGCAGCAGCGAGGAGGCGAGCGCGACGGCGGCCTCGGAGTAGTAGGCGCCGCCGCGCTTGGCCAGCAGCGCCGGCTTCTCCTCCAGCGCCGGGTCGCCGTACATCTCCAGCAGCTGCTTCTCCATCGCGGCGACCTCGGAGGCCCGCGACGGGCCGGTGCGCAGCTCGCGCACCACCTCGTCGTGCGCGTAGAAGTACCGCAGGTAGTACGACGGCACCACGCCGAGCCGGTCCAGCACCTCGCGCGGCAGGTGCAGGTCGGCGGCGATGTCCTCGGTGTGCTCGGCGAGCAGCCTCGGCAGCACGTTCTCGCCGTCCGGGCCGCCGAGCCGCACCCCCCGCTCCCAGGTGAGGTGGTTCAGGCCCACGTGGTCCAGGTGGATCTGCTCGGGCGTCACGTCGAGCATCGCGGCGAACTTCCGCTGGAAGCCGATGGCGACGTTGCACAGCCCGACGGCCTTGTGCCCGGCCTGGAGCAGTGCCCGGGTGACGATGCCGACCGGGTTGGTGAAGTCGATGATCCAGGCGTCGGGCGCGGCCCTGCGCACCCGTTCGGCGATGTCCAGCACCACCGGCACGGTCCGCAGCGCCTTGGCCAGACCGCCCGCGCCGGTGGTCTCCTGGCCGACGCAGCCGCACTCCAGCGGCCAGGTCTCGTCCTGGTTGCGGGCCGCCTGACCGCCGATCCGCAGCTGGAGCAGCACCGCGTCGGCGCCGGCGACGCCGGCCTCCAGGTCGGCGGTGGTGGTGATGGTGCCGGGGTGGCCCTGCTTGGCGAAGATCCGCCGGGCCAGGCCCCCGACCAGTTCCAGGCGGTCCGCGGCCGGGTCGACCAGCACCAGCTCCTCGACCGGCAGGGTGTCGCGCAACCGCGCGAACCCGTCGACGAGTTCGGGTGTGTACGTGGACCCGCCGCCCACGACTGCCAGTTTCATCCCTTGACTCCCGTCAGGGTCACGCCTTCGATGAAGGCCTTTTGCGCGAAGAAGAAGACCACGATCACGGGGGCCATCACCAGAACGGTGGCCGCCATGGTCAGATTCCAGTTGGTGTGGTGAGCGCCCTTGAAGGACTCCAGTCCGTAGCTGAGGGTCCAGGCCGCGGGGTTGGAACTGGCGTAGATCTGCGGCCCGAAGTAGTCGTTCCAGCAGGAGAAGAACTGGAACAGCGCGACCGCGGCGATGGCCGGCCTGATCATCGGCACGATCACGGTGAGCAGGGTGCGCAGTTCACCGCAGCCGTCGACCTTGGCGGCCTCGGTGTACTCCTTGGGGATGGTCAGCAGGAACTGCCGCAGCAGGAAGATGGTGAAGGCGTCGCCGAAGGCCATCGGGATGATCAGCGGCCACAGGGTGCCGTCCATCCCCATCTGCTTGGTCCAGAACAGGTACATCGGGATGATGACCACCTGGGGCGGCAGCATCATCGTCGAGATCACCAGCACCATGACCAGGTTCCGGCCGCGGAAGCGGAACTTGGCGAGCGCGTACGCCACCGGCAGCGACGACACCACGGTCAGCACCGTGCCGGCCACCGCGTAGAGCAGGGTGTTGCGCCACCAGGTGAGGAAGCCGGGGGTGTCCCACACGGTGCGGAAGTTGGACCACTGCCAGGTGTGCGGCCACAGGTCCCGGGTCAGCGCCTGGTTGTCACTCATCACCGCGGTGAGCAGGACGAAGACGAACGGCAGGATGAAGAAGGCCGCCGCCGCGATGCCGAGGGCGTGCACGGCGATCCAGTGGAGCGTCTGCCGGCGCCGGGCGGTGCGCCGGGCGCGGGTGTCGGAGCCGGTGCCGCTCTCGCGGACCGGTACGGTCAGGGTCGTCTGGGCCATGTCAGTCCTCCGCCGACAGGAAGCCGCTGCGGCGGCGCAGCAGCAGCGCGGTGAACGCCATCGCCAGTACGAACAGCACCAGGGCGATCACGCACGCGGAGCCGTAGTCGAAGCGCTGGAAGCCGCGTTCGTAGACCAGCTGCGGCAGGGTCAGGGTCGACCTGTCGGGGTAGCCGGGCTCGACCTGCTGGCCGGAGTTGCCGATGACGCCCGAGGCGACCTTTCCGGCGACCAGCGGCTGCGTGTAGTACTGCATGGTCTGGATGACCCCGGTGACCACGGCGAACATCACGATCGGCGAGATGTTCGGCAGTGTCACGTAGCGGAACCGGTGCCAGGCGCCCGCGCCGTCCAGCTCGGCGGCCTCGTACTGCTCCTTGGGCACGTCGAGCAGCGCGGCCATGAAGATCACCATCAGGTCGCCGATGCCCCACACCGCCAGCACGGTCAGCGCCGGCTTGGACCAGTGCGGGTCGGTGAACCAGCCGGGCGTCGGCAGTCCGACGGTGCCCAGGATGTGGTTGACCGGCCCGGTGCCGGGGTTGAGCAGGAAGACGAACGCCATCGTGGCGGCGACCGGCGGGGCCAGGTACGGCAGGTAGAACGCGGTACGGAACAGGCCCGCGGCGGTCTTGATCCTGGTGATCAGCAGCCCGATGCCCAGCCCGAAGACCACCCGCAGCGTCACCATCACAATGACCAGCCACAGCGTGTTGCGCAGCGCCGGCCAGAAGAACGGGTAGTCGGTGAAGACGTACTTCCAGTTCTTCGCGCCGGCCCAGGTGGGCGGGTTGATGCCGTTGTAGTGCATGAAGGAGAAGTAGACGGTGGACAGCAGCGGGTAGACGAAGAAGACGCCGAACCCGATGATCCACGGGGACAGGAAGGCGAGGGTGCGCAGCGCGGCCCTGCGGCGCCTTCGCCTCAGCAGGGGGTGGACGGCGGCGCTCATCACCGGGCCTGCGCGATGTCCTTGTCGACCTGCTTGTCGACACCTCGCAGACCGGCCTGGAGGTCCTTGGACTTGCCGGACTCGTAGGCGTAGCCGAAGTCCTGCAGGGTCAGCTGGTAGGCGCCGCCGTTGATGCTCGGCGGGGTGGTGGTGCTGTCCGGGTTCTGGGCGATGTCGATGAAGGTCCTGAAGCCGGGGTCGGCGTCGAGCTCGGGCGACGTGAGCGCGGCGAGTGTGGAGGGCACGTTGTGGATCGCGTTGGCGAAGGACACCACCGCGTCGGTGTCGGTGGTCATGAACTTCACCAGCTCCCAGGCGGCGTTCTTCTTGGCGCTGTTGTTCGCGATCCCGATGATCGTGCCGGACAGGTAGCCCTTGCCGTAGGTGCCCGCCTGGTCGTCGGGGACCGGGAACGGCGCCACCCCGAGGTCGTTCATCCCGGCGTCCCGGGCCATGCCCAGCCGCCACTCGCCGTCGATGCCCATCGCGACCTGGCCGGTCTGCAGCGGGTTCTTGGCGCCGAACTCGTCACCGAAGGTGGTGCGGTACTTCTCCAGTTTGGTGAAGCCGCCCAGCGACTTCACCATGTCCTGCTGCCAGTCGAACATCGAGGTGAAGCCGGGGTCCTCCGCGACCTGCGACGCGCCGGCGGCGTCGAAGTACTTCACGCCCCACTGGGCCGCCAGGTGGGTGGTGGTCGACTCGTAGCCGTGGAAGTCCGGCATGTAGCCGAGCTGGCTGTACGAGTCGCCGCTGGACTTGGTGAGCTTGACCGCGTCCTGCTTGAACTCCGTGAGGGTCTTCGGCGGGGCGGTGATGCCGGCCGCCGCGAA
This sequence comes from Streptomyces sp. ITFR-21, assembly GCF_031844685.1. NCBI lineage: Bacteria > Bacillati > Actinomycetota > Actinomycetes > Kitasatosporales > Streptomycetaceae > Actinacidiphila > Actinacidiphila sp. ITFR-21. Next base: position 1,871,417 of record NZ_CP134605.1, on the reverse strand, counting down.
CTCCTTCTTGTTGTAGTACAGGCCGTACGCGTCGCCGAGCAGCGGCAGGGTGCAGCGCCTGCCCTCGAACTGGGTGTACTCCAGCATCGGCTTGGGGAAGGTGGCCGCCGGGTCGATGCCGGACTTCCGCAGGAAGGGGGCGAGGTCGGCCATGGCGCCCGAGGAGCAGAACTGGCCGACGTTGTCGGTGGTGAAGGAGGACACCACGTCGGGGGCCTTGTCGCCGCCGGACCGCAGCGCCTGGTTGATCTTGTCGTCGGTGATGTTGCCCTGCACCTTGACGTGGATGGCGGGGTGCGCCTTCTCGAACAGGGCGACGTTGTCGTTGATCGCCTGCAACTCGTTGGGCGCGGACCAGCCGTGCCAGAAGTTGACGGTGACGTCCTTGGCGGTGTCGTCGCTCGCGGTGTTCGAACTCTGGCCGGTACACGCGCTCGCGAGCAGGGATATCGCGGCGGTCGCCGCGATGGCTGCGGCTGCCTTCGTCAGACGGGTCACTGCTCTTTACCTCCGGGAAAGGGCCTACGCGGGTGTGCGGTGCCGTCGGAACGGCGGGGGAGGGTGCCGTTCCGCGGTGTCGGCGGGCTCGGGTGGCGGGTGGCGGGTGGCGGGCTGAGGTGAGGCCGGCGGCCGGGGGCGGGTGGGCGGTGGGGTCAGCGCGCGGTGTCGAACACCTCGTCGCGGGTGGTGGCGAGCGCGCTTTCCAGCGCCCCGCTCAGCACGGGGTGCGTCTGCACCGTGCCGAGCACCAACCGGGGCCGGGGTACGGCCAGTTCGGCCAGCTCGGACTGGATGAGCGCGCGCAGGGGCTCGCCGCCGGCCACGAGCACGTCGCCGGACAGGACGATCAGCTCCGGGTCGAGCACCGCCACCAGCGAGGCGAGGCCGACCGCGGTGCCGGTGGCGCAGCGGGCCAGCAGCTCGCCGTACTGGTCCCCGTCGGGCAGCCCGTCCTCGCCGGCCGCCTCGTACCGGGCCACGGCGGCGGCCAGCAGTTCGGCGGCGGCGTCCGGCTGGGTGCCGCCCGGCAGTTCCAGGCCCAGTTCACGGGCGATCCGCAGCACCGCGTTGCAGCCGGCCAGCTCCTGGAAGCCGCCGTTGTTGGCCTTGGTGACGTTGCGGACCAGGGGGGTGCCGGGCACCGGCAGGAAGCCGACCTCGCCGGCGCCGCCGGTCCAGCCGCGGTGCAGCCGGCCGCCGATCACGATGGCGGCGCCGATGCCCTCCTCGTTCCACAGCAGTACGAAGTCGCCGTGTCCGCGGGCCGCGCCGATCCGCTGTTCGGCGACCGCGGCGAGGTTCACGTCGTTGTCGTACTCCAGCGGCATCGGCAGCGTGGCGGCCAGTTCGTCGAGCAGCGCGGGGGAGTGCCAGCCGGGCAGGTGGCTGGCGTAGCGCAGCCGCCCGGTGCTGGGGTCGAAGGCGCCGGGGGTGCCTATCACCACCCGGTGCAGGTCGGAGCGGCTGAGCCCGGCCGCCTTCACCGCGCCGTCCAGCGCCTGCACCACCTGCTCGACGGGTCCGCCGGCCCGGCGGCGCGGGGTGGGCAGCCGGAACGAGCCGACGGTTCGGCCGGTGATGTCGGCGACCGCGGCCCTGATCCGCTCCGGGTCGACGTCCAGGGCGGCGACGTACGCGGCGGCCGGGTTGACCGAGTACAGCTGGGCGTTGGGCCCCGGGCGGCCCGCGGTGGTGCCGGTGGCCACCACCAGGCCGGCCGACTCCAGCCGGGCCAGCAGCTGGGAGGCGGTCGGCTTGGACAGGCCGGTGAGTTTGCCGATCCGGGTCCGGGAGAGCGTGCCGTGCTCCAGTAGGAGGTCGAGCGCGGCGCGGTCGTTCATGGCGCGCAGTACGCGCGGTGTTCCAGGGGTGCCAGCCATGCGCGCCATCCTCCCTCAGGTCACTGTTAGGAAAGTTTCCTATTGGCAAAACGAAAGGTAGGCCCGCCGTCAGCAGGGCGTCAAGGGGGGCCGGACCCGTGTTCGGCAAGGTCGGCCAAGTCGTTACCAAGACGCCCCTGGCACACGTCCAGCGTGACAGGGGCGGTACAGCGGGTACAGAGGGCGGGCCCGGTCCTTCTCCTCCGGCGCGCGGCGCGGGGCCGCCGGCCGTCCCCCCGGCGGCGCGGGCGGCCCGGCGGCTTCCCCCGGCACCCGGCGGCTGTCCCCGGCGGCGCCCGGCGGACTCAGCGCTCCCCGGCGGCGCCCGGCGGACTCAGCGCTCCCCGGCGGCCGGCGGCGGCACGGACGGGGACCCGGGCGGCCGGGGAGCGGCGGCACGCGCATCGGGAACGGCGGGGCGCGCTTCGGGGGCGGCGGCAGGGGCGGCGGCCGGCGGAGCGGACGCCGGGGTCTCGGACACCTGCGCCGGCGCCCGCTCGGCCGGGGTCGGGCCCGGCTCCTGGGCCGCGGCGGCGGGCGAGCCGCCGGTGATGACGATGCCCTCCTCGTCGAACGCCTTCTTGATCCGCCAGCGCAGCTCCCGCGCCACCGCCGCCGACTCGCCCGGCATCGTCCTGGCCTGCGTCTGGACCACCACGAACTCGGCCCCAACCGACTCCAGGCCCAGCACCTGCACCGGCTCCCAGAGCTTCTCGTTCCACGGTTCGTCCTTGGACATCGACGCGGCGGTCGCCGTGATCACCGCCCTGGCCCGGTCCAGGTCCTCCCCGGCGCCCACCTGCACGTCCACCATGGCCGTGGCCCAGCCCTGGCTGAGGTTGCCGATCCGCTTGATCTCGCCGTTGCGCACGTACCAGATCTCGCCGTTGTCGCCGCGCAGCTTCGTCACCCGCAGGCCGACCTCGACCACCGTGCCGGCGGCCTCGCCCGCGTCGATGGTGTCGCCGACGCCGTACTGGTCCTCCAGGATCATGAAGACCCCGGACAGGAAGTCCGTCACCAGGTTCCGCGCGCCGAAGCCGATCGCCACGCCCGCCACCCCGGCGCTGGCCAGCAGCGGCGCCAGGTTGATCTTGAGCACCGACAGCACGGTCAGCGCCGCGGTACCGAGGATCACGAACGAGCTGACGCTCTTGAGCACCGAGCCGATCGCCGCGCTGCGCTGCCGCCGCCGCTCGGCGTTGACCAGCAGCCCGCCCAGCGTGGTGTTGGCGGCGGCCTCCGCGCCCCGGTTCATCCGGTCGATCAGCCGGGTGATGGTCCGCAGCACCAGCGCCCGCAGCACCAGCGCGATGACCACGACCAGCACGATCCGCAGTCCGGCGGCCAGCCAGCCGGCCCAGTTGTCGTCCACCCAGCTGCCGGCCTGGGTGATGGAGTGCGGCAGCGCCTGGTCGGCCGCTGCGGGGTGGGGCGCGGCGGCGCGGGTCGTCGCGGTGGTCACGAGCGGGAACCTCCGTGGGGGCGGGAAGTATCCAATCTAACGGGCGACCGATGCCGTCTTGTCACCATGGCCGTGGTGCGGGGGGCCGCCGACCGGGGGATACAGGGAATGTGGCGGCCGGCGGGGACGCTGGATCACACGGGAGTGTGGTCCAAAACACCCACGGTCCGTTACCCGGGCATGGTGGCGCGCGGCCCCGCCTTCCGGAGAGACTGAAGTCAGATCGTCCCGGCGCGAGCCACGCGCCGCCGGCGTTAAAGGAGGCATCCGTGCCACATGTGCTGGTCCTGAACGCGTCGTACGAGCCGCTCGGCGTCGTACCGCTCCGCCGCGCGCTCGTCCTCGTGCTGAACAACAAGGCCGTGTGCCTCGAGGAATCCGGCGCCTATCTGCACTCCGAGACGCAGGCGCTGCCCGCGCCCAGCGTCGTCAAGCTCACCAAGTTCGTGCGGGTGCCCTTCCGGGGCACCGTGCCGCTCACCCGCCGGGCGCTGTTCGCCCGCGACGGCGGCAAGTGCGCGTACTGCGGGTCCGCCGCCACCAGTGTCGACCACGTCATTCCGCGCAGCCGGGGCGGCCAGCACGCCTGGGAGAACGTGGTGGCGGCGTGCCGACGCTGCAACCACGTCAAGGCGGACCGCCATGTCGCCGAGCTCGGCTGGCGGCTGCGCCATCAACCGGCCCCGCCGTCCGGGCTCGCCTGGCGGATCATCGGGACCGGACATAGGGACCCGCGCTGGTTGCCATACCTGCAACCTTTCGGCGCGGACGACGCCCTGGCCCGGATCGACGGCATATCAGCCTGAGGTCCGGGCTTTTGCGTGTCGCCTCCCGTGTGCCGCCTCCGGACGGCGCACGGGGCCGCGCCACGGGGCACCCGACCGGGCCATCCGGCCCGCGGGTCACCCCGCGGTTGCGCCTGCCCGGTACGCCTGGTACGCCTCCACGCCGAACAGCGAGTAGCCGTACTTGGTGGCCCGCCGCACCCCCTGCACCCGGAGGAACCGGGTGTCGGCGGGCGCGTCCAGCCACACGGTCTCGGTGCCGCCGCCACCGTCCGTCACCGTGGCCGCGGTGTGCCAGGTCACCCCGTCCGCCGAGGTCCTGATCTCGTAGCGGGCGGCGTACGCGTCCTGCCAGTGCAGTACCACCCGGCCGACCTCCGCCGGGGCGGGCAGCTCCACCTGGACCCATGAGTCGTCCGCGACCGGTGACGACCACCGGGTCGCCGGGTCGCCGTCGGCCACCGAGGCGGCCGGGAAGTCCGGGGTCTCGTCGCCGGACGAGGTCGCGGCCGACCCGGGTACGAGGTCGGGTCCCCTGGTCCGCGGGTGCGTCCGCACGGTCAGGCGGCGCTCGACCGTGCGCCCGGCGACGGTGAAGCGGACCGGGACGGTGTACGTGCCCGGGGCGGTGCCGGCCGGCACGGTCACCTTGAGCGGCACCTTCACGGTGGCGCCGCGCGGGAGGGCGACCTGGCGGGGGGCGGTGACGGTGATGCCCCGCTCGGCCGGCGCGCCGTGCTTGCCCGGCGCGTTCGGGCCGCCGGTCCGGGGCGCCCCCGCCTGCTTCCCCTGCTTCCCCTGTCGGCCCGGTGCGCCGGGCGGTGCGCCGGCCTGGGCCACGGCGGCGGTCAGGTCGCGCGGCAGCCCGGCGCTGACGGAGGCGGTGACCGAGACCGGGGCGCCGCCCGCCTCGGCGTCGATCTCGGTGCGGTCCGCGGTCACCCGGGGCGGCTCGGCGAACCACGGCACGACCTCGCGCACGCCGTCCGCGTCCGAGATCCGCACGGCGTCGGCGAGCAGGCCCGCCGGCAGCTCCGTCCAGCCGGAGCGGTCCAGGGTGCCGAGCCGGTGCCAGCCGGAGGCGGTGTGGACCTCGACGGTGGGCGGCGGGTCGTCGGCAGCGGCGGCGGTCCGGAAGGGCGTGACGTACGGCAGGTCCAGCGGGAAGCGGGCGGCCTGCTCGCCGGCGGAGGCGCCGGAGTCCGCGGCGGCGCCGGCCGGGACGCCCGCCGCCGGGGCGGTACGGGGGTCGGCGGCCACCGTCACCGTGTCCAGGGGGCGCGCGCCGCCGAAGCGCACGGTCACCTCGCCGGTGCCGGCCCTCGTCCCCAGGTCGCCGTCCACCACCGAGGCCGCGCCCGGGGCGGTGCCAGCGGCGCTGGGGACGCTCGCGCCGCTCACCGAGACGGCGAACTCGCGCACCGTCACCGCGCCCGGCTGGCTGCCGGCCGCCCGCAGCCGGACCTGGCGGGCCCGGGTGCCCGGCGGGAGGGCGGCCGTGATCACCGCCTGGTCGTGGTACTCGCCGATCCGCCGCCAGCCGGCGCCGTCGTCACCGGACACCTCGAGCACCGCGTCGTGCAGGAAGTCGTCGGAGCCGCTGCCGTCGCCCATCGCGATCCGCACCGCGCTGACCGGCCGGTCCGTGCCCAGATCGACCCCGAAGGAGTCGTCCGGCTGCGGCGGGGCCGCGCTCGACCAGGCGGTGGCGTCCTTGCCGTCGACCATCGCCGACGGGTCACTGCCCCGGCCCGAGCCCATCGTGGTGGTGGCGGTACGCCCGTCCGCGCGCAGGCCCAGCCACGCGTCGCCGTCGTCCACCGCCCGGGACAGGAAGCCGTCGAGGGCGTCGGCGCCCACCTTCGCGGTGCCCTGGTCGAGCGGGGCCCGGTCGTGCTCCAGCGCCCGCCGGGCCCGCCACGCGGTCTGCCCGTCGCTCTCGGCCTGCGCCACCAGCATGTCCACCGCGTCCTCGCCCGCGGCGCCGTAGGACGACAACCGGTCCAGCCAGGGCCGTACCTCGTCGCCGAAGGTGCCGCCGGCCAGGGGGCCGAGCACGGCGGGGGCGGTACGCATGGTGGTGAAGGCCGAACGCAGCCGCTCCGCGGCCGCCGTGAGCCGCACCGGGTCCTTGGGGGCGCCGGCCGCGTCCGGTTCCAGCGCCGCCCAGAAGGCCCTCAGCAGCGGCTGGAGATACGCCGACTCCTGGCCGCCGAGCGCCGACGACGACTCGTTCCCGGCCAGCGCGGCGAGCGCCGCCCGGGTGCCGGGGTCGGGGCCCGCCAGGTCGTCGACGGCCGCCCGCCAGGAGGCCGCGGGGTCGTAGCCGCGCGGGTTCCAGGAGTAGTCGGCGGCGGTGAACAGCGGGATACGGGAGGCGGCCGGCTGCTGCATCGCGCTGGCCAGCACCCCCGCGGACACCGTCGCCACCGCCGGCTCGCGGCCGGTGTAGGGGCCGAGGAAGAGCCGGCCGGGGTCGAAGTCGTTGACCGGGTAGTTGTCGAGCGTCATCAGCGGGTGCCCCAGCGCGTCCCGGGCGCCGGCCACCTGGGCGCCGGTGATCTGCTTCGGCAGCACTCCGACGCCGGTCCAGGCGACCTCGACACCCGCGTCCAGCGCGTCGGCGAGCGCGGTGCGGTACGGGGTGGCGCCGTCCTCGTAGAATTCGGTCGGCAGCAGCGAGAGTTCTGCGTCCGGGCCGTACCTGCCCCGGAGGTAGCCGGCCAGCGTGTTGGCCACGTCCGCCTGGGCGCGGGCCGCCGCGTCCGGGCCGGTGCCGTACCTGGCCCGGTCGGCGCCGCAGTGCCACTCGCTGTAACTCACGTCCTGGAACTGGATCTGGAAGGCGCGGACGCCCAGCGCCCACATCGCGTCGAGCTTCTTCTCCAGCGCCCGCCGGTCGTCGCCCGAGGCGTAGCACAGCGCCTGGCCGGGGGCGACCGCCCAGGCGAGCGTCACATGGTCCTGCCGCGCCCGCCGGGCCAGCGCCCTGAAGTCGGCCCGCTGGGCGGCCGGATAGGGCTCGCGCCACTGCGCCTGCCGGTAGGGGTCGTCCCCGGGCGCGTAGAGGAAGCGGTTCTGCTTCGTCCTGGCCATGAAGTCCAACTGGTCCAGGCGCTGTTGCCGGGTCCACGGGACGCCGTAGAAGCTCTCCGCCACACCGCGCACCGGGGCGGTCGGCCAGTCCCGCACGGTGACCGCCGCGAAGCCCCGCTCGCCCTGGTCGGTGGCCGCCAGCTGCCGCAGCGTCTGGGCGGCGTGGAAGAGGCCGTCGTCGCCGACGCCGGCCAGCGCGACCGTGCCGCCACTGACCGCCAGCCGGTAGCCGCCGGACGGAAGGTCGCCCTGCGGCGGCGCGCCCAGCGCGGACAGCGGGGCGAGCGCGGCGTCACCGGCGTACACCGTCAGTCCGGCGCCCGGGAGCGGGGCCCGCACCACGTCCGTCGCCCCCGCGGCCCGCAGCGCGTCCTCGACGACCCCGAGCGCGTACGGGTCGGCGTCCGGATCGGCCACCAGGGTGACGTGGGCGGTCACCCGGGCGAACCGCCCCTGCGCCCGCAGCGATTGCGGCTTGGGCCAGACGGCGGGCGGGGCCGGGGACCGCTCGGCGGCGGTGGCCGTGCCGGTGGGCTGCGGGGCCGGCTGGTCGGCGAGCGCGGGTGCCTGGCCGAGCCAGCCGCCGACCACGGTGGCCACGACCGCCACCGCGGAACTCCTGCGCAGCACGACTGCCTCCCGGGGGGCGCCACACCCAGTACGGACCGCGAGCCCATCACCCCCGCCCCCGGTGTGTCAACGCCCGTCGCGTACCGCGGCCGTCCGCGCCCCCGCTCCGCCGGTGCCCGCCCGGCCCCGGCGGCCAGGAGTTGTCCACAGGGCTTCCCCTGGCGGGCGGCGTCGACGTGCGAGGATGGCCGTCTCACCTGACGAGAAGGAGTGGGCCGCTGTGGCTGGTACGAACCTCACGCGTGAGGAGGCGCAGGAGCGTGCACGCCTGCTCAGCGTGGACGCTTACGCGATCGAGCTGGACCTGGGCGGCGCCCCGGAGGGCGGCACCTTCCGGTCGGTCACGACGGTGCGCTTCGACGCGGCCGAGGAGGGCGCCTCGACGTTCATCGACCTGGTGGCGCCCACGGTGCGCGAGGTGGTGCTCAACGGCGAGCCGCTGGAGGCCGCGAAGGTCTTCGCCGACTCCCGGATCGCGCTGACCGCCCTGCGCGCCGGCCGCAACGAACTGCGGGTGGTGGCCGACTGCGCCTACACCAACACCGGCGAGGGGCTGCACCGCTTCGTCGACCCGGTGGACAAGCAGGTCTACCTCTACACCCAGTTCGAGGTGCCGGACGCCCGCCGCGTCTTCGCCAGCTTCGAACAGCCCGACCTGAAGGCGACCTTCGCCTTCAGCGTGCGGGCTCCCGAAGGCTGGACGGTGGTCTCCAACTCCCCGACGCCCGAGCCCACCGCCGACGGCCTGTGGGTGTTCGAGCCGACCCCGCGCATCTCCACCTACGTCACCGCGGTGATCGCCGGGCCGTACGCGTCGGTGCACAGCAGCTGGGAGGGCGACGGGCGGAGCGTCCCGCTCGCCGTCTACTGCCGGCCCTCGCTCGCCGAGCACCTGGACGCGGAGGCGGTCTTCGCCGTCACCCGGCAGGGCTTCGACTGGTTCCAGGAGAAGTTCGACCACGCGTACCCGTTCGCCAAGTACGACCAGCTGTTCGTCCCGGAGTTCAACGCGGGCGCGATGGAGAACGCGGGCGCGGTCACCATCCGCGACCAGTACATCTTCCGGTCCAAGGTGACCGACGCCGCCTACGAGGTGCGCGCCGAGACCATCCTGCACGAGCTGGCCCACATGTGGTTCGGCGACCTGGTGACCATGGAGTGGTGGAACGACCTGTGGCTGAACGAGTCGTTCGCCACCTACACCTCCATCGCCTGCCAGGCGCACTCCGCCGACTCCCAGTGGCCGCAGGCCTGGACGAGCTTCGCCAACTCCATGAAGACCTGGGCCTACCGGCAGGACCAGCTGCCCTCGACCCATCCGATCATGGCCGAGATCAGCGACCTCGACGACGTGCTGGTCAACTTCGACGGCATCACCTACGCCAAGGGCGCCTCCGTCCTCAAGCAGCTGGTCGCCTACGTCGGCATGGACGCGTTCTTCAGCGGCGTGCAGGCGTACTTCAGGCGGCACGCGTGGGGCAACACCAGGCTCTCCGACCTGCTGGGCGCGCTGGAGGAGACCTCGGGCCGCGACCTCAGGACCTGGTCCAAGGCATGGCTGGAGACGGCCGGCATCAACGTGCTGCGGCCCGAGCTGACCGTGGACGACCAGGGCGTGATCACCTCCTTCGCGGTGCGCCAGGAGGCCCCCGCGCTGCCGGCCGGCGCCAAGGGCGAGCCGGTGCTCCGGCCGCACCGGATCGCGATCGGCGCCTACGACCTCAAGGACGGCGGGCTGGTCCGCGGCGAGCGGATCGAGCTGGACGTCGACGGGCCGCTGACCGAGGTCCCGCAGCTGGTCGGCGTCCGCCGCCCGGACGTGGTGCTGCTCAACGACGACGACCTTTCGTACGCCAAGATCCGGCTGGACGAGCAGTCGCTGGCCACCGTCCGTGACCACCTGGGCGACTTCACCGCGTCGCTGCCCCGCGCCCTGGTCTGGGCGGCGGCCTGGGACATGACCCGGGACGGCGAGCTGGCCGCCCGGGACTACCTGGAGCTGGTGCTGCACGGCATCGCCAAGGAGACCGACATCGGCGTGGTGCAGTCGCTGCACCGCCAGGTGAAGCTTGCGCTCGACCTGTACGCCGATCCGGCCTGGCGGCGGACCGGCCTGGCCCGCTGGACCGACGCGGCGCTGGAGCACCTGGAGGCCGCCGCCCCCGGCAGCGACCACCAGCTCGCCTGGACCCGGGCCTTCAGCGCGACCGCCCGCACCCCCGAGCAGCTCGACATCCTCCAGGGGCTGCTGGACGGCTCGCGCTCCTACGAGGGGCTGGCCGTCGACACCGACCTGCGCTGGACGCTGCTGACCCGGCTGGCCGTGACCGGCCGGGCCGGCGAGGACGCGATCGACGCCGAGCTGGCCCGGGACGCCACGTCGGCCGGCGAGCAGCATGCCGCGAGCGCGCGGGCGGCCCGGCCCGACGCGGACGTCAAGGCCGAGGCGTGGGCGTCCGTCGTCGAGGGCGACAAGCTGCCGAACGCGGTACAGGAGTCGGTGATCGGGGGCTTCGTCCAGATCGACCAGCGGGAACTGCTGGCCCCTTACACCGAGCGGTACTTCGCCGCGCTCAAAGAGGTGTGGGAGACCCGCAGCCACGAGATGGCCCAGCAGATCGTGATCGGCCTCTACCCCGCCTACCAGGTGTCCCGGGCCACCCTGGACGCGACCGACGCCTGGCTGGCCACCGCCGAGCCCGCCCCCGCCCTGCGCCGCCTCGTCATCGAGTCCCGCGCCGGCGTCGAACGGGCCCTGCGCGCCCAGCAGGCGGACGCGGCGGCGGCGTGACCCGGCCCGGCAGGGCCTGACGCGGCCCCCGGCCCCCGGCCGGCGGAGCCCGGGGCGGCCGCCCCGGCCCGGCCGGGGGCCGCCCCAGGGGGCCGCCCGGCAGGGCCGGCGTGGTGAACGGGCTGCGTCCGGTCGGCGCTCCGGCGTGCCTGCGGCGAGAAAGGGGCAAAGCGCGCAAAGGTGGAGCCAACCGCCTCCTGCCCGCTGGTCACCTGTTCATCGGCAACCCCCATCGCCACACGCCCACCTCCGGAACGGGTCGCACGGGGTCCGGGGAAAGGCCCGGCAGCGGCAGCTCCAGGCTTCGGCAGGCTCAAGGCCCCAGGGGGTACGTACATGGCCGGGTTGACACGACGCAGGCTCCTCGGATCCGCGGCGGGCGCCGTCGGCGGTACGGCCGCGCTCTCGCTGCTGCCCGCCAGCGTGCAGCGGGCGGTGGCGGCGGGCCCGCCGCGCCGCAGCTCCATCCAGGACATCGAGCACGTCGTCCTGCTCATGCAGGAGAACCGCTCGTTCGACCACTACTTCGGCACCCTGTCCGGCGTGCGCGGCTTCGGCGACCCGGACGCGCTGCGGCTGTCCACCGGCCGCTCGGTGTTCTACCAGCCGGACCCGGTGAACCCCGACGGCTACCTGCTGCCCTTCCATCTGGACACCAAGACGACCAGTGCGCAGGCCATCCCGTCCACCAGCCACGCCTGGTCCGTGCAGCACCAGGCGTGGAACAACGGCAAGATGGACAAGTGGCTGCCCGCCCACCGCTCGGCGGACGGCGCCAACGGTCCCTACGTGATGGGCTACTACAACCGCGAGGACATCCCCTTCCAGTTCGCCCTCGCCGAGACCTTCACCCTCTGCGACAGCTACTTCTGCTCGGTGATGGGCCCCACCTGGCCGAACCGCCTGTACTGGATGACCGGCACCATCGACCCCGGCGGCACCGCCGGCGGCCCGGTCATCTCCAACAGCGCGCCCAAGCCGTACACCTGGACCACCTACGCCGAGCGGCTCCAGGCGGCCGGCGTGAGCTGGAAGGTCTACCAGCAGGACGACGACTACGGCTGCAACATGCTGGAGAACTTCCAGCACTTCATCGACGCCAAGCCGGGCTCCGCGCTGTACGAGCGGGGCGTGCGGCCGGGACCGGCGGGCGCGTTCGAGGACGACGCGCGCAACGACCGGCTGCCGACCGTCTCCTGGATCATCCCCACCAGCACCCAGTCCGAGCACCCCGACTACCTGCCGGCCGCCGGCGCGGACTTCGTGGCCCGGAAGATCGAGGCGATCGCGGCCAACCCCGCGGTGTGGGCGAAGACCGCGTTCATCCTCAACTACGACGAGAACGACGGCCTGTTCGACCATGTGGCGCCGCCCACCGCGCCCGCGGGCACGGCCGGCGAGTACGTGCAGAACCTGCCGATCGGCGCCGGATTCCGGGTGCCGGCCATCGTCGTCTCGCCGTGGACCGTCGGCGGCTGGGTCGCCGGTGAGACCTTCGACCACACCTCCCCGCTGCGGCTGCTGGAACACCTCACCGGCGTCCAGGAGCCCAACATCTCCGCCTGGCGACGCCGTACCTTCGGCGATCTGACCTCGGTGTTCCGCTTCACCGACACCCGCCCCACCCCGCCGCCGCTGCCGGACGACACGGCCGAGCGGCTGGAGCAGGCCGAGCAGGAGGTGGCGACGCTGCCCAGACCGGTGCTGCCGGGCGCCACCCAGCCCGTACCCCGCCAGGAGCCGGGCAGCCGCCCGCACGTATAGGCACACCGGCGCACCCGCGGACCCGCACCCGCGGACCCGCACCCGCGGGACCGCGCAGCCGCTCCCGCCCGGCCGGTGCTCCGGCCCACCCCCGGCCCACCTCCCGACCGGCCCTCCCGGCCGGCGTCAGTCCGGACCGCCCGCACCCGCCTCGTGCCGCCCCCGGTGTCCGGAACCCCGCGCCCGCCGGAAAACCGGTGGGCGCGCGGCCGTACCGCGGCTAGAGTCGGCCTCTTTGGCGGGCTCCGGGGCGCGGGTCCGGGAGCGGGTACCCGGGCCGGGGCGAACCGGCCGGGCGGACGCGGGGGGTACGGACATGGCCGCGCCGGAACTCGGCCCCGGCTTCCGGGCGCTGTGGGCGGCGAACTCCGTCTCGACGCTCGGCGACGGCATGGTGGCCGCCGCCGCGCCGCTGCTGGTCGCCTCCGTCCGCGACGACCCGGTGCTGATCGGCCTCGCCGTCTTCGTCCAGCAACTGCCCTGGCTGCTGTTCTCGCTGCCCGGCGGCGCGGTCGTCGACCGGCTCGACAAGCGGCGGCTGGTCGTGGCGGTCGACGTGGCCCGCGGCCTGCTCACCGCCGTCCTCGCGCTCGCCGTCTGGTCCGGCCACGCCTCGATCCCGGTGATCTACGCCGTCGCGTTCCTGCTGGGCACCGGCGAGACGCTGGCGGAGAACGCGGCAGCCGCCCTGGTCCCGGCGGTGGTGGCGTCCGGGCTGCTGCCGAGGGCCAACGCGCGGCTGCACGGCTCGTACTTCGTGCTGAACAAGTTCGCCGGGCGCCCGGCCGGCGCGAGCCTGTTCGTGCTGGCGGCGGCGCTGCCGTTCGGCCTGGACGCCGCGTCCTTCCTGGTCTCGGCGCTGCTGGTGGCGGCGACGCGCGGGATCGGGGACACCGGCCCGCGGGCCGCGCCCGGGTCCGGCCGCCCGATCCGCGCGGACATCACGGAGGGAGTGCGCTGGCTGTGGGGCGACCCGGTGATCCGGATGCTCGCGGTCGCCCTGTGCCTGATGAACGTCACACTGACCGCCGGGTTCTCCGTCATGGTCCTCTACGCCCGGGACCGGCTCGGCATGAGCGCCGTCGGCTACGGCTTCCTGCTCTCGGCGAGCGCGGTGGGCGGGGTGGCCGGCGCGCTGCTGGCGCCGCGGCTCCAGTCCTGGTTCCGGGTGCCGGTGCTGCTGCGGGCCGGACTGGTCGTCGAGACCCTGACGCATGTCGGCCTGGCGCTGTCCACCACCGCCTGGGCGGCCTGCCCGGTGCTGGTCGCCTTCGGCGTGCACTCGTCGGTCTTCGCCGGGGTCGAGACCACCTTCCGGCAGCGCCGGGTCCCGGAGGAGCTGCGCGGCCGGGTGCAGAGCGTCTTCATGACGTTCGCGATGGGCGGCAACGTGCTGGGCGCGCTGACCGGCGGCCCGCTGGCGGGCTGGCGGGGCGTCACGGCGCCGTTCTGGTGCTCGGCGGCGGCGATGGCGGCGGTCACCGCGCTGTCCTGGCGGCCCTTCGGCCGCAATCTGGCGCCGGGGGCGGCGCGCCGGCCGGCGGCCGGGCCTGGGGCGTACTCCGCGCCCGGCGCATAGCGCGGGAGACCGGGACCCGCGGCGCCGGGCAGCGCCGGGCCCCCGGAGCGCCTTCGGGGCGGTCCGTCCGCGGAACGGCGGGCGCGGCGGGCTGTGCTGTGCGCGGCGGGCGGCCGCCCGCCGGAGCTCAGCGCTCCTGCTGCCCGCGCGGCCGCTCGGCCAGTGTGACCAGGCCCGCGATGATCAGGAACAGCACGATCGGGGTGGCGACGAACAGGCCGAGCGTCTGGAGCACGCTCAGGCCGGACCCCGGGTCGTCGCCGTCGTCACGGACGACCGCGAACGCGGGGGACGACATCAGCACCGTCATCGTCGTACCAGCGGTGACGACTCCGGCGCGCACGGCCTTCTTGCTGAGCTTCTTGTCCACGCGCCCAATGTAGTGACCGCCTCCCCGGCCCGCGCGCCCGGGGGTGCCTACGGTGTGGCGCGGCCGGTCCCGCGCGGGCCCCGGGCCGCGGCGGCGGTCCCGATCGCCGGCGAGGCGCCCTACGCTGCGGCCAGCGCCCGCCGCACCTCGTCCGCCAGCGCGTGCAGCCGCGGTGAGGCGGCCAGCTGCTCCAGGGTCAGCGGTGTGCCGTCCGGGCCGGCCACCGGCAGCCGCCAGTTGGGGTACTCCGCCGATGTCCCCGGCAGGTTCTGCGGCCTGCGGTCGCCCACCCCGTCCGGCAGCCACACCCCGACCATCCGGGCCGGAGTCCGGGCCAGGAAGCGGTGCACCGCCTTGACCACCGCCTCCTCATCCGCCGCGCCCTCCGGCAGCAGCCCGAGCCGGCCGAGCACCGCGATCCACTCGCTGACGTCGGCGGCCTCCTCGGCCTCCTCCTCGGCCAGCGGCCGGGTCAGCAGGTCCAGCCGGTGCCGCAGCTCCACATGCTCGCCGGTCAGCCGGGCCGCGGTGCTCGGAAGGTCGTGCGTGGTGGCCGTCGCCAGGCAGAACTCCCGCCAGGCCGCGGGCGGCAGCGGTCGCCGGTCGCCCGCCTTCCCGTCGGCGTCCTGGTAGTTCCGCTCGAACCACAGCACCGACGTCCCGAGGACGCCCCGGTCGGTCAGCTCCTCGCGCACCCCCGGCTCCACCGTGCCCAGGTCCTCGCCGATGACCACCGCGCCGGCCTGGTGTGCCTCCAGCGCCAGCAGCCCCAGCATCGCCTCGGCGTCGTAGCGGACGTACGTGCCCTCCGTCGGCGGGCGGCCGGCCGGCACCCACCAGAGCCGGAACAGGCCCATCACATGGTCCATCCGCAGACCGCCGGCGTGCCGCAGCATTTGGGAGATCAGGTCGCGGTAGGGCGCGTAGCCGGCGGCGGCCAGCGCGTCCGGGCGCCACGGCGGCAGGCCCCAGTCCTGGCCCCGGGAGTTGAACGCGTCCGGCGGCGCGCCGACCGACATGCCGGCCGCCAGCACGGCTTGCGTCGACCAGGCGTCGGAGCCCGACGGGTGCACCCCGACCGCGAGGTCGTGCACGATCCCGATCGGCATCCCCGCCTCTCTCGCGGCCCGCTGCGCCGCGCCCAGCTGGGTGTCCGTCAGCCAGCTCAGCCAGCAGTGGAAGTCCACCCGGTCCAGGTGCTCGCCGCGGGCCCTGGCGACCTGCGGGGAGCGCGGGTCGCGCAGCCCGGCGGGCCAGGAGTGCCAGTCGGGGCCGTGCCGCTCGGCCAGCGCCGACCAGGTGGCGTGGTCGTCCAGCGCCTGGCCCTGCTCGGCCAGGAAGTCGGCGTACGCGGCCCGCCGGCCGGGGCTCAGCGGCACCTGGCGCAGCAGCTCCAGTGCCTGCGCCTTCAGCGCCCACACCGCGTCCCGGTCGATCAGCGCGCCCTCCAGCAGCACGCCGTCGCGCAGCCCGGCGGCCCGCAGCAGCAGCGACTCGGCCCGCTCGCGGCCCTCGGGGGAGAGGTAGGCGTACTCCGGGACGTCCTGGATCCGCAGATAGACCGGGTCGGGGAAGCGGCGCGAGGAGGGGCGGTACGGCGAGGGGTCCGTCGGGGGGCCGGGGACGGCCGCGTGCAGCGGGTTGATCTGCAGGAACCCCGCCCCCAGGGTGCGGCCGGACCAGGCGGCCAGGTCGGCCAGGTCGCCGAGGTCGCCGATGCCCCAGGAGCGGGACGACAGGGTGGAGTAGAGCTGCGCCATGAACCCGAACGACCGCCCGGGCGGCAGTTCCAGGCGGCGCGGCGCCACCACCAGGTCGCCGCGCGCGGTCCGGCCGTCCGCCGCCTCGGCCCGCAGGGTGTAGCGGCCGGGGGCGGCCGGCGCGGCCTGCCCCGGCCGCACCGGGACGCCGTCCAGCAGCGTGCCCTCCGGCAGCCGCGGCAGGGCCTGGCCCGCCCGCAGGACGGTGCAGGGCGCCAGCAGGCGCTGCGCCGCGCGCTGTTCGTACGCGGCGAGGGCCTCCTCCACGGCGCTCGGCGTCGACGCGTCCACGCCGAGCGCGGCCAGCACGGCGACCACCGTGTCCTCGGGGACGGCGACCTCCGTCCCGGGGGCGGGGCGGTACGTCACGTCCACGCCGTACAGGGCAGCCAGGCGCACCCGGTCCATCGAGTCTCCGTCCTTGCGGGTAATGCGTAAGCCCTACCCCGTCCATGCTGCCCCTACCCCGCCGGAGATCATCCAGCGGCCCCGGTACGGCCCCGGTACGGCCCCGGTCCCGGCAGGAACGGCTGACCGGGATGGCCGGGCGGGCGCGGCCGGGGTGCCGGCCCGGTCGGGCGCGTGCGGGCTCCGGTCGGGCTCCGGTCGGGCGTACGCGGGCGCGGCCGGGCGGGAACGGCGAGGCGGGGCGCGCGCCCTGAGCGCCCGCCCCGCCTCCTCCCCGGGGGGAGCTTCGTAGCCGGTGCGGCGCCGTATGGGTCACGGCGCCGCCGGATTTCCGGCCGTCGGCCGATCTCCTACGACACGGTCTTGGTGATGATCACACTGCCGTGGCCCGCCACCGTGCCGCGGGCGTCCAGCAGCTGGACCTCACCGAACAGCTGCCGCCCCGCCGGAGCGGCGGCCGAGGCCAGCACCGAGGCCGAGACCTGGGTGGTGCTGCCGTGCGGCAGGGCGATCGTGGCGGAGTCGTCCACCGAGACCGTGCCGAGGCCGTCGGAGAAGTAGACGTCCTCGTAGTCGTAGGTGGTCGAGCCGGCCGGTACCGCGTAGCCGTCCACCTCGAAGGTGTACGTACCGGCCGCCGGGTCGGCCAGGCTCACCGACTCCTCCGCGTCACCGTCCGCGGACTGCCCGACGAGCACCCCGTCCAGGTACACGTACAGGTCGAGGTCGGCCGAGGTGTCCGACGGCGAGCCGATCGACACGTCCAGCCGTGAGACGCCCGCGCCGACGGTCAGCTCGGTGGTCTGCGTCTCGCCCTCGGTGATCGTCGGCTTGGCGGTGAGCGCCGAGCCCAGCGGGCCGCCCCGCAGCTTGCCCTGGATCGGGGCGAAGTCGTTGGTGACGTCCCACGTGGCGGTGGTCGGCGTGCCGACCGTCGCCTCGTCGAGGGTCTGCGTCGCCGGGTCGAAGGCGGCGCCGAGCACCGAGACGGTGAGCTTGTACGGGTTGTCCAGCAGCGGCGAGGTGCGGCGCGCCTCCACCTCGATCTCCCACACGCCGGGCAGCGGGTCGGCGTACGACCGCAGGTCCGGCCGGCAGGTGTTCGCCGGGTTGTCGTAGTTCGGGTAGCAGTCCGGAGTCTGCGTCGAGTCCAGCGGCACGCCGTACGGGTGCATGGTCTCGAAGCGGGTCTGGCTGCCCGGCTTCAGCCCGTCCATGGCGACCTCCAGTGAGGTGGCGCCGGCCGGCACGGTGATGAAGTACGACGTGGTGACGTCGCGGCCGATGCTGCCGGAGCGGGTCAGCGTGTACGACGGGCCCGCCGCCGGGGTGGAGACGACGACCGCCGCCGAAATCTGCGTGTCGGTGCCGCGGGTCAGCGGGTCGTCGACGTTCAGCAGCGCGCTGTGCGCGCCCGCCGATGCGGGCTTGGCGGTGATCTTCACGGTGACCGGCTTGTTCAGCGGCAGCAGCACCAGTGGGCTCGCCACCTTGAACGTGCCGTCGTTGTGCGCCCAGCTCAGGGTGTGCAGCTGGGCGTAGGCCGGACCGCTGGTGCGGGTCACGGTGACGCTGTACGTCTTCCGCTGGCCGGCCTTCAGGCCGCCCTCGCGGTCGTAGACGCCGGTGCCGAAGCCCGGGGTCTGCAGGAAGTCCGACAGCGTGGTGTTCACCGGTGCCTTGACGGTGTACGTGTCGGCGGAGACCCCGCGCTTGAGCAGTTCCCAGGCCGGGCCGACGGCGATCAGGCCGGCGCCCTGCTCGATGGTCTGGGCGCCGGGGATGTTCTTGGCGGTGCTGGTGATCGCGGTCCGCAGCTGCGCCGGGGTGACCGTCAGGTGGCGCGCCTTCGCCGCGGACAGCAGCAGCGCCGCGGCGCCGGTGGCCTGCGGGGAGGCCATCGAGGTGCCCTGGAGCATCGCGTAGCCGGGCGGCAGGCTGTAGCCGGCCTCGGCGACCGGCGAGCCGGCCTCCCAGGTCGGGATGGCGTTGATGGACGCGCCGGGCGCGGTGATGACCGGGGCCAGGCCGCCGTCCTCACGCGGGCCGCGGGAGGAGAAGGGCATCAGCGAGTACGGCACGGACATCACCGAGCCGTAGTTGGCCGCCCAGGTCTCCTTGGAGATGGCGGCGGCCACGCTCAGCACGTGGTCGGCCAGCCCGGGGTCGCCGATGGTGTTGACGCCGGGGCCGTCGTTGCCCGCGGAGATCACCAGCTGCACGCCGTAGGTGTCGATCAGCTCCTTGTAGAGCTCGTCGCGGGCGCTGGCGCCGTCGTTGAGCGAACCGAGGCCGCCGATGGACATGTTGACGATGTCCACGTGCCGGTTGACCACCAGGTCGATCATGCCCTCGGTGAGCGCGATGCTGGTGCAGCCGCCGGTCCAGGTGCAGGCCCGGGAGGAGACGATCTTCGCGCCGGGCGCGGCGCCGTCCATGTTCCCGCCGAACAGGCCGTTGGCGGCGGTGATGCCGGCCACGTGGGTGCCGTGCTCGGACTCCACCACGCCGATGTTCACGAAGTCCGCGGTCTTGCCGACCCAGGTCCCACCGTACGGGTCCATGGGCACGTTCTTGCGGATCTCGACGGTGAAGGGGATCGACTCCGATATGGCGGTCGCCGGGTTGTCGGTCCCGAAGTGGCCGGTCTGGAAGCCGTCCTTGTACGGCTTCAGCGCGGTGTCGTCGGTGAAGTCGCCGTTGTTGTTCAGGTCGACCCGCACGGTGCCGGCGGCCGGGTCGTAGAGCACGCCCCAGACGTCGGTGGTGTCGCCGTCGCGGTTCAGGTCGCCGTTCATGTCGCCGCCCTTGGTGGCGGCCT
This sequence comes from Streptomyces sp. ITFR-21, assembly GCF_031844685.1. NCBI lineage: Bacteria > Bacillati > Actinomycetota > Actinomycetes > Kitasatosporales > Streptomycetaceae > Actinacidiphila > Actinacidiphila sp. ITFR-21. The sequence goes on along the minus strand of NZ_CP134605.1, from coordinate 1,852,068 downwards.
CGGCGAAGGTGCTGAAGTAGTACGAGCCGGCCGGCGACTTCCAGGCGCGGCCGGAGGCGGTGAAGGCCGGTCCGGTCTCCGCGGTGACCATCGGGCGCCAGGTGGCGTCGCCGTCCAGGATCGGGTCGGTGGCGGTCACCCAGTCGACGATCTTGCGCTCGCCGGTGGTGGTCTTCTGCAGCGCCGGGTGGCCCACGTCCACACCCGCGTCCAGGATGCCGATGGTGACACCGCGGCCGTCGGCGGCGGGGTGGTCCTTGACGAAGTCCACCGCGCCGGTCTCGAAGGCCGGCTGGTACGGGTTCTTCGCCGGGGTGTTCTTGCCCGGCCCCGGGTACGTCGCGGCCGGCTTGCCGTGCCGCGCGGCCGAGGCGGTGGTGTCGGCGGCCGGCGTCGGGTCGTCGAGCGCGATCTCCTGCTTGAGGTCGATCGCGAGCACCTGCGGGAGCTTCTGGGCCGCCGCGATCGCCGCACCGGCCTTCGCGGTGGGCACGGTGGCGCGTACGTAGCCGATCGTGTCGTACGTCTGGCCGACGCTGGCACCCTGGGCGTGCAGCTTCGCACTGACCTGCGCGGTGTCGCCGGGGGTGGTGGCGAGCATGAAGGTGACGTTCTTGTCACCGTTCGACTCGGCCTTGGCCAGCAAAGTGGCGTCGGCCGCACCGAGCTTGTCGGACGCGTCCTTGGTGGGGGTGTCCTGGGCCGGGGTGTCGCCGGCCGCGGTGGCGGTGGGGGAGGGCGCCGGGTCGGCGGCCGCGAGCGCGGGCCCGGCGGCCGACAGCGCGGCGACCAGGCCCGCGGCCAGCGCGATTCGGGCCGCGCGTCTCTTCGCGGATATGTGATCGAAAGGCATGGGCATCCCTGTTCGGACAATGGGAGGTCTGTTCGGAGTGCGGAGCCGTACGACGGCTCACACTGGTGGAACGGGCTGCCCTTTGGGGAGTGTTGACCTGGTTATGGTCCGGCCGTGACGTAAACCCGCCACCCGCCATCGCGGACGCTTGCGGGTGAACCCGGGTAAAACGGCGCGGGTTGTGGAGTCGCCGTGAAAGGCCGGTGCGGATGGGTGATCAGCGCGGGGTGACCACCACGTAGGCGGCCGGTGTCCGGTCGGTGGACGCGAGGAGCGCTGTCCTGACCACGCTCGCCGCCTCGTCGATCGCGTCCCGCAGCTCCGCGGGCGTCAGGTGCACCAGGGTGACGCCCAGCGCGTCCAGCCGCTCGCGCTGCCGCGCCGCGCGCGCCCACACGGTGCCGTCGTCCGGCGCGCCGGTCCTGGCGTCCACCACGACGGCCACCGCGTGCTCGGGCCAGTACGCGTCCACCCCGCCCAGCACCGGGCCGCCGGGCAGCCGCAGCCGGACGTTCCACACCGGGTCCGGCAGCAGGCCGCAGCGCACCATCGTGTACAGCCGCTGCTCGGCCGTCGTGCGCCCGGCCTCCCGCAGCGCGGGCAGCGCGGCGGCCACCGGCGGCAGCTCCAGCAGCCCGGCGGCGGCAAGTTCGCGCAGTACCGACGCCGGGTCGGTGTGCCCGGCGCGGACCGCCTCGGTCAGCAGCCGGCGTACGGCGTCGGCGCCGCCGGACCCGTCGCCGGACCCGTCGCCGGATCCGCCGCGCGCGCCCGCGGCCCCGCCCAGGGCGACCGCGCCCACCGTGTCGGCCAGCGCGCGCGGCACGGGCGCGCACGGCAGCCCGCCCACGTCCACCGGCCGCGGCAGCTCCCGCACCCGGTGCACCCGCACGTCCCCGGCGTCCCGCAACCGCCGCTGGTGGGGCACCAGGACGTCGATCACCGGCACCCCGCGCAGCGGCGGCACCGACGCGAAGCGGTGCAGCGCCAGCGCGGCGGGCCCGGTCACCACCGCGTCCCGGGCGCCGCCGAGCGGCCCGTGCGGCCCGTGCGCCTGCGAGGTCCGCCCGGTGTACAGCAGGGCCGCCCTGACCCGCTCCTCGCCGCTGGGCGGCCCCTGGTGCAGCACGTACACCTGGGGCAGCACCTGCTGCCAGGGCCCGCCGTCCCGGCACCACTCGGCGAGTACGGCGGCGCTCACCCCGAGCGCCTTGAGCTGACGTGCCGTCAGTACGCCCTGGGCCGCGGCCGTCAGGCCGTCCGGGGTGCACGGGGAAGGGGAGGAAGGGGGGGTCTGCCGGTTCGCGTTCATGGCCAGGACGTTCCCGTCCGCGCCCCCGCCGCTAACCGCTGTTACCGGCCCGTCGGCAAAGCGGTACGTCCCCGGGCTGAAGTCCCCGCGCGCGGATGCCGACGGGACGCCTTCCCCGGCGGAAGCCGGCCCGGCGGCCCGGCCGCGTCGGCACGTCCGCAACCCCGCGGCCCCGCAAGCCCCCGCGGTCCCGCGCCCGGGTGGACCCGGCCCCCGGCCCCTGCCGCCAGCGCCCGCCGTCCCGACCCGCGGCGGCCGGCCCCGCCCTCGCGGGAGCCCTTCGCGGGAGTCCCCCGCGGGCGCCGGCTCCGGGCGGCGGCTCCCGCCCGGAGCGGCGGCGCGTCAGGTCAGCGGCCCGCGTCGCAGGACTGGGCGCGCAGCGCCCGCGCCAGGTCGTCGCGGGACTCCAGGACGAGGCGGCGCAGGGCCGGGGGAGCGGACGGATGGGCGGCGACCCAGGCGTCGGCGGCCTTCAGCGTCGACTCGCGGTCCTGGAGGGCGGGGAACAGGCCGCGGACCACGGACATGCCGATCTCGATGGAACGGGAGGCCCACAGCCCTTCGAGGGCGGCGAAGTAGGGCGCCACGTAGGGGGCGGTCAGCTCACGGGAGCCCGGCTGGGCGAACCCGGCGATGGTCGCCTCGACCAGCGCGTTGGACAGCGTGTCAAAGTCCACCACGTCGGCCCAGGCCGCCGCCTTGACCTCGGCCGACGGCCGCGCCGCCAGGCAGCGCACCTCGTGCCGGTGCCCGGACGCGGTGTCGTCCCTGGCCCGCTCGGCGGCGATCGCCGCCGTATCGGCCGCGCCCTCGGCGGTGAGCGTCTCCAGGAAGGCCCAGCGCAGCTCCTGGTCCACGTCGAGCCCGTCGATCTTCGCGGTGCCGTCCAGCAGCCCCTGGAGCAGTTGGAGGTCGGCCGCCGAGGACGCCACCTCGGCGAGGAACCGCGCCCACGCCAACTGGTGCCCGCTGCCCGGCTCGGCCAGTCGCAGCTCCCGCAGCGCGCCCTCCGCCTGCGCCCCGGCCGCCGCCGCCCGCGCGTCCGGCGCGACGTAGTGCGTCAGCGCGGTCCGCGCCTGCTGGTGCAGGGTCTGGAGCACCCCGATGTCGCTCTCCCGGCCGGCGAACCGCAGCACCAGCTCCAGGTAGTCGCGGGCCGGCATCAGGCCGTCCCGGGTCAGGTTCCACACCGCCGACCAGGCCAGCGCCCGCGCCAGCGGGTCGGTCAGCTCGCCCAGGTGCGCCCGCAGCGTCGCCAGCGAGTCCGCGTCGAAGCGGATCTTGCAGTACGTCAGGTCGTCGTCGTTGACCAGCACCAGGTCCGGCCGCGGCTGCCCGGCCAGCTCCGCCACCACCGTCGAGGCGCCCGCCACGTCCGACTCGGCCCGCGCGTACCGCTCCAGCGTGCCCTGTTCGCCGCGCCGGTACAGGCCGACCGCCACCCGGTGCGGGCGCAGCTCCGGGTAGGCCGGGTCGGCGGTCTGGATCACCGACAGCTCGGTGATCCGCCCCTGCTCGTCGTGGACCACCTGCGGCGTCAGCGAGTTGACGCCGGCCGTCTCCAGCCAGGCGCGCGACCAGCCGGCCATGTCCCGGCCCGAGGTCTCGCCCAGCACCGACAGCAGGTCCGCGAGCGTGGTGCTGCCGTAGGCGTGCCGCTTGAAGTAGCGCCTGGCCGCCTCCAGGAACGCCTCCCGGCCCACGTAGGCGACCAGTTGCTTGAGCACCGAGGCGCCCTTGGAGTACGTGATCCCGTCGAAGTTGAGCTTGGCGTCCTCCAGGTCCCGGATGTCCGCCACCACCGGGTGGGTGGAGGGCAGCTGGTCCGCCCGGTAGGCCCACGCCTTGCGCCGGTTGGCGAAGGTGATCCAGCCCTCGGTGTACCGGGTCGCCTCCACCTGCGACAGGGCGCCCATGAAGTCCGCGAAGGACTCCTTCAGCCACAGGTCGTCCCACCACCGCATCGTCACCAGGTCGCCGAACCACATGTGCGTCATCTCGTGCAGCACGACGTTCGCCCGGTGCTCGTACGACGCCCGGGTGACCTTGCCGCGGAAGACGAACTCCTCCCGGAAGGTGACCAGTCCGGGGTTCTCCATCGCGCCCAGGTTGTACTCCGGCACGAACGCCTGGTCGTACTTCCCGAACGGGTAGGGGTAGTCGAAGTGGTCGTGGAAGAAGTCCAGCCCCTGCTTGGTGACGGCGAAGATCTCGTCCGCGTCGAAGTGCCGCGCCAGCGACCTGCGGCACAGCGCGCTCAGCGGGACGTCCAGCACCGTCCTGTCGTCCAGCGTGCGGGAGTAGTGGTCGTACTCCACGTGGTACGGGCCCGCGAGGACGGCCGTGATGTACGTCGAGACGGGCCGCGTCGGCAGGAACCGGGAGGTCTCGCCGCCGCCGGCCGCGGGCTCCGGCTCGCCGTCGCGGGCGCTGTTGCCGAGCACCGTCCAGCCCGCGGGCGCGGTCACCCGCAGGCTGAACGGCGCCTTCAGGTCCGGCTGCTCGAAGGTGGTGAAGACCCGGCGGGCGTCGGCCGGCTCGTACTGCGTGTAGAGGTAGACCTCGCCGTCCTCCGGGTCCTCGAAGCGGTGCAGCCCCTCGCCGGTCCTGCTGTACGCGCACCGCGCGTCCACCACCAGGGTGTTGCTCCCCTCCAGGCCGTCCAGCGCGATCCGGGCGCCGTCGAAGACCCCGGCCGGGTCCAGCTCGCGGCCGTTGAGCCGCACCGAGACCACCTCGGGCGCGATCAGGTCGGCGAACGACGACGCGCCCGGCTGTGAGCAGCGGAAGTCGACCACCGTCGTGGAGCGGAAGGTGCGCGGCCCCGCCGCCGCGGCCGGCCCCACGGCGGACCGCACGTCCAGCGCGACCTCGTACCGCTCGACGGACAGGATCGCGGCCCGCTCGCGGGCCTCCTCACGGCTCAGGTTCTCGCCGGGCACGGGCGGCTCCTCTTCGTTCGGTCCCTGGCAGGTGGAAGCGGTCGAAAACCCTGTATTCCGGGTGGCCGACCGGTCGGACGCTCCGCATCCTCCCATGGGGGCACATCCGGGGCAGGGGGGAATGCCCGCGCGCCCGTCCCGGTTGACCGCTGACGGGGCGGCCGTGGCCGGCCGGGCCCGTCCGCACCCCGCCGCATCGCCGGTCCGTCATCCGAGGAGCACGCTGTGACCGCCACCGAAACCGCCAAGACCCCAGTCGACTTCTGGTTCGACCCGCTGTGCCCCTGGGCGTGGATGACCTCCCGCTGGATGCTGGAGGTCGAGCAGGTCCGCCCGGTCGAGGTCCGCTGGCACGTGATGAGCCTGGCCGTGCTCAACGAGGACAAACTCGACACCCTGCCCGAGCAGTACGCGAGCTTCCTCAAGGACGCCTGGGGCCCGGTCCGGGTCGCCGTCGCCGCCCGCGAGCTGCACGGCGAGGAGGTCCTCGGCACGCTCTACACCGCGCTCGGCACCCGCTTCCACAACCAGGCGCAGCCCAGGACCCGGGAGACCGTGGTCGCCGCCCTGGAGGAGGTCGGCCTGCCCGCCGAGCTGGCCGACTACGCCGACTCCGACACCTACGACACCGAGCTGCGCGCCTCCCACAAGGAGGGTATCGACAAGGTCGGCCAGGACGTCGGCACGCCCGTCATCGCGGTCCCGGGCGCCGACGGCGAGCAGATCGCCTTCTTCGGCCCGGTCGTCACCCCCACCCCGCGCGGCGAGCAGGCCGCCAAGCTGTGGGACGGCACCCTGCTGGTGGCCTCCGTGCCCGGCTTCTACGAGATCAAGCGCTCCCGTACGGCGGGTCCCAGCTTCGAGTGAGGGCCTTCCGTCATGCCACACCTCGGCCTGGTGACCCTCGTCGTCCGCGACTACGACGAGGCCATCGCCTACTACCGTGACGCCCTCGGCTTCGAGCTCAGGGAGGACACCCCCAGGGGGGACGGCAGCCGCTGGGTCGTCGTCGCCCCGCCCGGTGCCCGCGAGACCGCGCTGCTGCTGGCCCGCGCCGCCACCGCCCAGCAGGCGGGCCGGGTCGGCGACCAGACCGGCGGCCGGGTCGGCCTCTTCCTGAACACCGACGACTTCGACCGCGACTACAAGCGGATGGTCGCCGCCGGTGTCGTCTTCGAGGAGGAGCCGCGCTACGAGCCGTACGGCGCGGTCGTCGTCTTCGAGGACCTGTACGGCAACCGCTGGGACCTGATCCAGCCCGCGTGAGGGTGCCGGCCGGCGTCGGCGCCCGCCACGGCGCCGGCCGCCGGCCCGGGGCGCCCCGGGCCCTGATGGCCGCGCCGCGTCCGCCGTGCGAAACTCGACCCATGCGCGTCTACCTCGGCTCCGACCATGCCGGTTACGAACTGAAGAACCACCTCGTGGAGTGGCTCGTCGCGGCCGGGCACGAGCCCGTGGACTGCGGCCCGCACCTCTACGACGCGGTGGACGACTACCCCCCCTTCTGCCTGCGCGCCGCCACCCGGACCGCCGCCGACCCCGGCGCCCTCGGCATCGTGATCGGCGGCTCCGGCAACGGCGAGCAGATCGCCGCGAACAAGGTGAAGGGCGTCCGCGCGGCCCTCGCCTGGAGCGAGCAGACCGCCACCCTGGCCCGCGAGCACAACGACGCCAACGTGCTGAGCGTCGGGGCCCGGATGCACCCGCGGGAGGACGTGCTCAGGTTCGTCGGCCTCTTCCTGGCCACCCCCTACTCGCACGAAGAGCGCCACCAGCGCCGGATCGACATGCTCACCGCCTACGAGGCGACCGGCGCGCTGCCGCCCATCCCCGCCGGCCACCCCGCGCAGGACTGACGCGCGGCATGCCGGAAGGCCACACGATCCACCGGCTGGCAGCCGACCACGAGGAGCGGTTCGGCGGCCGGGTGGTGCGGGCGAGCAGCCCGCAGGGCAAGTTCTCCGACGCCGCGGCGCTGCTCGACCGCACGGTCATGGAGTCCGCCGAGGCCCACGGCAAGCACCTCTTCCTCGGCTTCGGCCCGCTCGGCTGGGTGCACGTCCACCTCGGCCTGATCGGGAGGTTCGGCTTCGGCGACGGCCCGGCGCCGCCGCCGACCGCGACCGTACGGCTGCGGCTGGCCACCGCCGGGCACCACGCCGACCTGCGCGGCCCGGCCGCGTGCGAGCTGGTCACCGACCCGGAGAAGGCGGCCCTGCACGCCCGGCTCGGCCCCGACCCGCTGCGTCCCGGCGACGACCCCGAGCCGGCCTGGAACCGCGTCTCCCGCTCCCGGGTCACGGTCGCCGCCCTGCTGATGGACCAGCGGATCATCGCGGGCGTCGGCAACGTCTACCGCGCCGAGGTGCTGTTCCGGCACGGCGTCGACCCGTTCCTGCCCGGCCGCGAACTGCCCCGCCCGGTGTGGGACGCCCTGTGGGCGGACCTGGTGGCGCTGATGCGCGAGGGCGTACGCACCAACCGGATCGACACCGTGCGGCCCGAGCACGAGCCCGGGGCGATGGGCCGTCCGCCGCGCAGGGACGACCACGGCGGCGAGGTGTACGTCTACCGGCGGGCCGCCATGCCGTGCCTGGTGTGCGGCACCGAGGTGCGCACCGCCACGCTGGCCGCGCGCAACCTCTTCTGGTGCCCCGGCTGCCAGCCCGCGCGGAGCTGAGCGCTCCCCGCAGGCCGGGCGCGGCCGGGTCCTCACGCCGGACCGGCCGCTCAGAAGCCGTGCGGCAGCCACGGCTCGGGGTCGGTACGGAACGCCGTCGACGCCTCGGCGAGCGCGCCCGGCCGCAGCTCCCGTACCAGGCCGGCCCCGGCCATCGGCGACAGGCCGAAGCCGCCGAGGTAGGCCGCGCCCAGCTCCCTGACCGGCAGCGCCAGTTCCGCCCGGTCCCCGGTCCGCTCGCAGCTCGCGCCCTTGGCGTCGGCGGTCAGCCGCCAGTTCCCGCTGTTCCAGGGGCAGAAGGCGTCCTCGACCGCCAGCACCACGTCCACCGGCGCGCTGTAGGCGCGGGCCGCCAGCGCCGCGCCGACGTCCACCAGCCGCAGGTGCAGACCGTCGCGGTAGCCGAGCCCGCAGCGGCGCACGTCGGAGACCAGGTGCTGCACCGGGTCGTCGGCCGGGCGGTTGTGGAAGGCGATCTTCGACGTGAGGTCGATGGCGGCCAGGAAGTCCCACAGCGCCGCGTACACCACCGGGTCGAGTGCCTCGACGTCGCGCAGCCTGACCGTCTCGTCGGCGCCCGCGAGACTCCACTCGCCGGTCACCGCGTAGCGTGCGTAACCCCGCACCTCGCCGTCCACCTCGGCCAGCAGGCAGTGCAGCGGCCCCGCGCCGTCCCGGCCGCTCGGCGGGTCCAGCGTCGGGCGGGTCTCCCAGCCGGGCTGCCGGGCCAGCATCCCCGGCCGGCCCGCGACGAGCCGGGCGTACACCTCCTCGCAGGCCGCGCGGCCTTCGTGGGCGGCCAGCAGCCGGAACCGCACCCGCTCGGCGCCCGCCGGCACCGCGAACGACACCCGGGTGGTGTCGATCGTGCCGTGCAGCTGCTTGGTGGCGACGCCGTAGCCGAACCGGCCGTAGATCGCGGGCTCGGAGGCGGTCAGCACCGCCACCGCCTCGCCGCGCTCCCGGAAGTCGTCCAGCTGGGTCCGCATCAGCGCGGTCAGCACCCCGCGGCGGCGGTGGGTCGGCTGCACGCTGACCATGGTGACGCCGGGCACCGCCAGCAGCGCCCCCCCGGGCACCGTCATCCGGAACGAGAAGGCACCCGCGGTACCGATCATGTCCGCGCCGTCCCAGACGGTCAGTGTCCGCTCGTACTCGGTGACCCGGCGCCACTGCGCCCGGTCCTCCGGGGAGTCGGCCGGGCCGCCGAAGGCCCGCTCCAGCCGGTCGAACATCGTGTCCCACTGCTCCGGCAGCAATTGCCGCACTTCGGTCGTCATATCTCCTGCCTATCAGCCGCGGTCCCCGGCGGCGAACGTATTTCCGTACCCGTTTTCGCACTTCGCGGCTCATCTCACAGGTCACCCGGCCTGCACGGCGAGCCCGCAGATCGGTAGGGTCGCCGCAACATGGCAAAGCGTTCGGCAAGGGAAGATCTGCGGTTCCGGTGGAGCAGAGGGCTGCACCGGGCCCGGCTCGCCGTGCGCAAGTCCGCCGTCGACTACTTCCGCGGCGACGCCTCGGACTGGACCGGCCTGTCGGTGCTGCTGCTCACCATCCCGGCACTGGCCCTCACCACGGTGGCCACCCCGGTGTGGTGCCCGCCCAACTCCCTGGTGCTGCCGATCCTGGCCGGCGGGCTGCTGCTGCGCCCGTCCAGCCTGCTGCTGGTCTACGCGGGTTCCGCGGTCGCGCTGGTCTGCGAGTCCGCGGTGCTCGGCCCGTACCGGGAGGGCCCGGCCCGGGTCACGCCCGGCACCGTACTGGTGGTCACCGCGGTGGCGCTGGCCGGTCTGATCATCGCCCAGTTCCGGGCCCGGGTCGGGGTGCCCTGGCGGCGCGGCCACACCATGCTGTTCGACCTGCGCGAACGCATCAGGGTGCAGAGCAGGCTGCCGCGGCTGCCCGGCGGCTGGCACGCGGAGATGGCGCTGCGCCCGGCCGGCGGCCAGTCCTTCTCCGGCGACTTCGTGGTGGCCACCCGCAGCTCCGGCGGCCGGGTGCTGGAGGCGGTGCTCACCGACGTCTCCGGTAAGGGCATGGACGCCGCGTCCCGCTCGCTGCTGCTGTCCGGCGCCTTCGGCGGCCTGCTCGGCTCGCTGCCGCCGCACGCCTTCCTCACCGCCGCCAACGGCTACCTGCTGCGGCAGAACTGGGACGAGGGCTTCGCCACGTCGGTGCATCTGGTGCTGGACCTGGAGAGCGGCGACTACGAGCTGCTGTCCGCCGGACACCTGCCGGGGGTCCAACTCCACGCCGGCAGCGGCCGATGGGAGGAGAAGGCCGCGGAGGGCCCGCTGCTCGGGGTCTACGACGGCGCCGTGTTCGAGGGCGTCAAAGGGCGGTTGCGGGCCGGAGACGTCCTTCTGCTGTTCACCGACGGCCTGGTGGAGGCCCCGGACCGGGACATCACCGAGGGCATGGACCGGCTGATCGGCGAGGCGGACCGCTACGTGGCCACCGGATTCCACGGCTCCGCCTGGCGGTTGATCGAGGCGGTCGCCAAGGACGTCAACGACGACCGGGCGTTGCTCGTGGTGTGCCGCGACTGACCCCGGGGAATGGGACCATGGGCCGGACAGGTCCCCGCTGCGGATGGCCGAATGGCACCATGGGGACGGGCGGGGAGGGAGGCGGCGGCACGCGCGGCACGGTCCCCGGACCGGCGAGTCCGGCAAGGAATTACCGAAAGAGGAAGTGATCCGCTGTGGTTGTCTCCCTGTCCGTGGTGCTGCTGCTGGCGATCGTGCTGTTCGTGATGATCAGGAGCAAGTCCATCAAGGTCGGCCCGGCGATCGTGGCGGCCCTCTTCGGGTTCTTCGTCGCCTCGACGAACATGGCCCCGTCCGTCAACCGCTTCCTCACGTCACTTGCCGACACGATCAATCAGATAAAGCTCTGAGACGGGCAGCGCCTGCGGGGCGGCCTCCAGGATGCCGCGCAGGATCTGCGCGGCGTCCGCGCCGTCGGCGCCCGGGGCCCCCGCGGCCAGCAGCGCGGCCAGTACCGCGATCCGCGCCTGACCGGGGCGCAGCGTGCCGGCCAGCAGCGCGCCGGCCGCCGCCAGGTCCACGGCGCCGCCTCCGGTGTACAGCGGGGCGACCGCGCCGGCCGCGACCCGGGTGCTGACCGCGACCAGCACTCCGTCGGCGGTGGCCCTGGCGACGGATCCGGCCACCTGCGGGTTGGCGTTGCCCGCGCCCGTGCCGACCACCACGACGCCCCGGGCGCCGGCCGCCAGCGAGGCGTCGAGCAGGACGGCGTCGCCGTCGCTGTGGTGCATCAGGATGTCCACCCTGGGGGCGGCGGCCCTGGGCGCCGGCAGCGGCAGCGCGGCCGGCCGGCTGCGCCGCCGGCCCCAGCTGACCCGGCCGAACTCGACCCGGCCCAGCGGCAGTCCGTCCGGGTCGCCGAAGGCCCGCGCGTCCACGGTGTGCTTCTTCACGGTGCCGCGGGCGGCGAAGACCTGGCCCGCGAAGACGATCACCGCGCCGATGTCGCGGCCGGTGGCGGCGGTCAGCAGCGCGTCGTAGAGGTTGCCCGCCGCGTCACCGTCCTCGGCGTCCAGCGGCCGCTGGGCGCCGGTGAAGACCACCGGGCGCCGGTCGCGGTGGAAGAGGTCCAGGAAGAACGCCGACTCCTCCAGGGTGTCGGTCCCGTGGGTGACGACCACGCCGTCCACCGAGGGGTCGGCCAGCACCTCGTGCACGGTGTGCAGCAGCCGCAGCTGGTGGTCGGTGGTCAGCCGGGAGCTGTTCACGGTGAACAGGTCCACCACCGTCACGTCCACGCTCTCCGGTACGGCCCCGGCGGCCAGCACCTCCTGCCCCGCGGCCTCGGCCGCGTACCCGTCGCCCTGCCACCGGCTGGCGATGGTGCCTCCGGTGCTGATGACCACGACGTGTCGCACGATGCCTTCGCCTCCAAGGGTGCTGATGGGTGCTGCCCGCCGACACAATGATATGCGCGTAGACCTGCCAGATGATTGCTAATACTCACCGGTATCCGGTCGTTCCGTGCTATGAAGTGCCTTCATGGACGCCATCGACAGAAGTATCTTGCGTGAGCTCCAGGCGGACGGCCGGCTCACCAACCAGGAACTCGCCCAGCGCGTCGGCCTCACCCCGTCCCCGTGCCTGCGCCGGGTGCGCCAGCTGGAGGACGACGGCGTCATCCAGAGCTACCGCGCGGTGGTCAACCCGGCCGCCGTCGCCCGCGGGTTCGAGGTCTTCGCCTCCGTCGAGGTCCGCCGCGACCGCGCCTCCGTGGCCGCCTTCGAGGAGCGCCTGCAGTCCATCCCGGACGTCGTCGAGGCGTACCGCCTCTACGGCGCGCCCGGCAGCCTCCTGCGCATCGCGGTGGCCGACTCCGACGCCTACGAGCGCTTCTGGACCGACCGCCTCATCGCCCTGCCGGGGGTCACCGACGTCAACTCGCAGATGATCATGAAGCGCATCAAGTCCCCCCAGGGCATCCCGGTCGACTGACCCGCGGGAGCGGGCGGAGCCGGGCGGCGGAGCGGACGGCCCGGCCGGGGGCGCAGACCGCGGCGGCCCGGACGGCGGGAGCCGGCCGGGCCGCCGCGGGAAGGACGACCGAGAGCGGGCGACGGGAATCGAACCCGCGTAGCTAGTTTGGAAGACTAGGGCTCTACCATTGAGCTACGCCCGCGACGCCTGTGATTCTGGCACACCGGACAGCGGCCGGTCGAACCGGCGCGACGGCGCGTGAGCACGGGCTGCCCAGGGGTACGGAGGCATGTACTCTACGTGTCGCACCAGCGGGGTGTGGCGCAGCTTGGTAGCGCGTCCGCTTTGGGAGCGGAAGGCCGTCGGTTCGAATCCGGCCACCCCGACCAGCAGTTCCGTGGCGGGCCGGGGTCCGGCGCCGCCGTCCCGGAGGCCCGCGGCCCCCGGGGGCCGCGGTACGACCCCCTCAGCGAGCTTTGTGGTAACCGGTAGGATGGGCGGTCGGTGACAGGACGCGCGCAACCTACCGGCGCACGGCGAACCGCCCCATCAACGTAAAGCCCCCAAGGAGACCCAACCGTGAAGAGCGCCGTCGAGACTCTGAACCCGACCCGGGTTCGACTCACTGTCGAGGTGCCCTTCGAGGAGCTCAAGCCCAGCCTCGACGCGGCGTACAAGAAGATCAACCAGCAGGTCACGGTGCCGGGCTTCCGCAAGGGCAAGATCCCTGCGCGCGTCATCGACCAGCGGTTCGGCCGTGGCGCGGTCCTCGAAGAGGCCATCAACGACGCGCTGCCCAAGTTCTACACGGATGCGGTCAACGAAGGTGAGCTGAACGTTCTCGGCCAGCCCGACGTCGACATCACCGAGTTCAACGACGGCGACGAGCTCAAGTTCACCGCCGAGGTGGACATCCGCCCGGCCATCGCGATCCCGGACTACTCCGGCATCGAGGTCGTCGTGGACGCCGTCGAGGTCACCGAGGAGGACGTGGACACCTCCCTGGAGGAGCTGCGCGACCGCTTCGCGGCCACCACCCCGGTCGACCGCCCCGCCGCCGACGGCGACGTCGTCGTGGTGGACCTGGAGGCGGGCGTCGACGGCGAGGTGCTGGAGGACGGCGTCGCCACCGGCGTCAGCTACACCATCGGCTCCGGCCAGCTCCTGGACGGCATCGACGAGGCGGTCATCGGCCTGGAGAAGGGCGGCTCGGCCACCTTCACCTCCGAGCTCAAGGGCGGCACCGCCTCCGGCCGCGAGGCCACCGTCAAGGTCGACGTCACCGACGTCCAGGCGCGCGAACTGCCCGCGCTGGACGACGACTTCGCCCAGCTCGCCTCCGAGTTCGACACCCTTGAGGAGCTGCGCGAGGACAACCGCAAGCGCCTCGCCCGGATGAAGTCGTTCGACCAGGCCACCCAGGCCCAGGAGAAAGTCCTGGACGCCCTCATCGAGCTGGTCGAGGTCCCGATCCCGGAGAAGCTGCTCCAGGACGAGATCGGCACCCGCATCCACAACCTGGAGCACCACCAGTTCCCGGCCACCGGCCAGACCTGGGAGACGTACCTGGAGGGCGAGGGCAAGACCCGCGAGGAGTACGACGCGGAGCTCGAACAGCAGGCGGTCAAGGGCATCAAGACCCAGTTCATCCTCGACGAGCTGGTCAACAAGGAGAAGCTGTCGGTCAACCAGGAGGAGCTCACCGAGCACCTCATGCGCCGCGCCGCCACCTCCGGCATGACCCCGGACCAGTTCGCCCAGGCCGTGGTCGAAGGCGGCCAGGTGCCGATCCTGGTCGGCGAGGTCGCCCGCGGCAAGGCGCTCGCGGTGGTCGTCGAGGCCGCCAAGGTCACCGACACCAACGGTGAGCCGGTGGACCTGCAGGACGAGGAGGAGGACGCGGCCGCGGAGACGCTCCAGGCCGCCCTCGCCGCCTCCGGCGACGCGGACGAGGCGGACGGCGCCGGCGACGCGGACGACACCGCCAAGGGCTGACCCGGCCGCACCGCCGTCCGTACAGCCGTCCACGGGCCCGAACGCCCTGCCGCGTTCGGGCCCGTGCCCTTCGCCCGGCCCCGGCCCGCACCCTGCGCTGACAGCGAACAGTTCCACGTAGGGGACTGCTGGGCCCCACCTGCGCGTTAGGGTCCGTAAGGAGGAGGGCAGGGGTGCAGCACCGGCGACGCCGGAGCGCGGGCCCCGGCCCTGAGAAGACCCTGTGGCGGCACTCCTGCCGTCCGCGACAACGAGCAGGTGGATACGTGACGACTCCGATGCCTTCCGCCGCCGGCGAGCCGACCTTCGGTGGCCTCGGCGACCAGGTCTACAACCGGCTGCTCGGCGAGCGAATCATCTTCCTCGGCCAGGCGGTCGACGACGACATCGCCAACAAGATCACCGCGCAACTGCTCCTCCTTGCCGCCGAGCCGGACAAGGACATCTACCTGTACATCAACAGCCCCGGCGGCTCCGTGACCGCCGGCATGGCCATCTACGACACGATGCAGTTCATCAAGAACGACGTCGTGACCATCGCGATGGGCATGGCCGCCTCGATGGGCCAGTTCCTGCTCACCGCGGGCACCCCCGGCAAGCGGTTCGCGCTGCCGAACACCCGCATCCTGATGCACCAGCCCTCCGCCGGCCTGGGCGGCTCCGCCACCGACATCAAGATCCAGGCCGAGCAGCTGCTGCACACCAAGCGCCGGATGGCCGAGCTGATCGCCCAGCACTCCGGCCAGACCTTCGAGCAGATCACCAAGGACTCCGACCGCGACCGCTGGTTCTCCGCCGAGGAGGCCAAGGAGTACGGCCTGCTGGACGGCGTGATGCTCTCCGCCGCGCATGTCCCGGGCGGCGGCGGCACCGGTGCGGCCTGACCGGTCCGAGCCCCGGCGGCCCCGCAGATCCCTCGAAGCTCTTCATCACCAGGACGGTGGACGTGAACCCCATGAACTTCCCCGGTAGCGGTCTGTACGAGCGCACCAAGGCCGAGCGGCCCGGTGTGTTCGGCGCCGAGGCCCGCTACGTCATCCCGCGCTTCGTCGAGCGCACCTCGCAGGGCGTGCGCGAGTACGACCCGTACGCGAAGCTGTTCGAGGAGCGCGTCATCTTCCTCGGTGTGCAGATCGACGACGCCTCCGCCAACGACGTCATGGCGCAGCTGCTGTGCCTGGAGTCGATGGACCCCGACCGCGACATCTCGGTCTACATCAACAGCCCCGGCGGCTCCTTCACCGCGCTGACCGCCATCTACGACACCATGCAGTTCGTGAAGCCCGACATCCAGACGGTCTGCATGGGCCAGGCGGCCTCCGCCGCCGCCGTACTGCTGGCGGCCGGCAGCCCCGGCAAGCGGATGGCGCTCCCCAACGCCCGGGTGCTCATCCACCAGCCGTACAGTGAGACCGGCCGCGGTCAGGTGTCCGACCTGGAGATCGCCGCCAACGAGATCATCCGGATGCGCCAGCAACTGGAGGAGATGCTCGCCAAGCACTCCACCACGCCGATCGAGCAGATCCGCGACGACATCGAGCGGGACAAGATCCTCACCGCCGAGGAGTCGCTGAGCTACGGTCTGATCGACCAGATCGTCTCCACTCGCAAGACCTCGGTCAGTGTCTGACGTGAACGTCTGACAGCCGGCGACTGACGGCGTCGTGGGCCCGCACCCGTGGCCGGCCCTCCTTGGACTCGGAGAGCGAGTACGTCCAAGGGGGGCCCACACGGGGGGCGCGGCAAGGTACCGTCGATGAGAGAAGCACCAGGCTCCGTTGAAGGTCGGCGGATCCCAGGCGAAGGGGAAACACCTCGTGGCACGCATCGGTGACGGTGGAGACCTGCTGAAGTGCTCGTTCTGCGGAAAGAGCCAGAAGCAGGTGAAGAAGCTCATCGCAGGCCCGGGTGTGTACATCTGCGACGAGTGCATCGACCTCTGCAACGAGATCATCGAGGAGGAGCTCGCCGAGTCCTCCGAGGTGCGGTGGGAGGATCTGCCCAAGCCGCGGGAGATCTACGAGTTCCTGGAGAGCTACGTGGTCGGCCAGGAGCCGGCGAAGAAGGCCCTCTCGGTCGCGGTCTACAACCACTACAAGCGCGTCCAGGCGGGCGAGAGCGGCCGTCCCGGCCATGACGACGCCATCGAGCTGGCGAAGTCCAACATCCTGCTGCTGGGCCCCACCGGCTCCGGCAAGACCCTGCTGGCCCAGACCCTGGCCCGGATGCTGAACGTGCCGTTCGCCATCGCGGACGCCACCGCCCTCACCGAGGCCGGCTACGTGGGCGAGGACGTCGAGAACATCCTGCTGAAGCTGATCCAGGCGGCGGACTACGACGTCAAGAAGGCCGAGACCGGGATCATCTACATCGACGAGATCGACAAGGTCGCCCGCAAGAGCGAGAACCCGTCGATCACCCGGGACGTCTCCGGCGAGGGCGTCCAGCAGGCGCTGCTGAAGATCCTGGAGGGCACCACCGCCTCGGTGCCGCCGCAGGGCGGGCGCAAGCACCCGCACCAGGAGTTCATCCAGATCGACACGACGAACGTGCTGTTCATCGTGGGCGGCGCGTTCGCCGGCCTGGAGAAGATCATCGAGGCCCGGGCGGGCGCCAAGGGCATCGGCTTCGGCGCGACCATCCGCTCCAAGCGCGAGCTGAACATGGCCGACCAGTTCTCCGAGATCATGCCGGAGGACCTGGTCAAGTTCGGCATGATCCCCGAGTTCATCGGCCGGCTTCCGGTCATCACCAACGTCCACAACCTGGACCGCGAGGCACTGCTGCAGATCCTGGTCGAGCCGCGCAACGCGCTGGTGAAGCAGTACCAGAAGCTCTTCGAACTCGACGGCGTGGAGCTGGAGTTCGAGCGCGCCGCGCTGGAGGCCATCGCCGACCAGGCGATCTTGCGGCAGACCGGTGCGCGCGGCCTGCGCGCCATCATGGAGGAAGTCCTCCAGTCGGTGATGTACGAGGTGCCCTCCCGCAAGGACGTGGCCAGGGTCGTCATCACCGCGGACGTGGTGCACTCCAACGTCAACCCCACGCTGGTGCCCCGCGAGCCCCGGATCATCGGCAAGGGCGAGCAGAAGAGCGCCTAGCCCGCGGCCGTACGACGCGCTGCGAGCCTGCGGAAAGGGGGGCGCCCGGTCCATCGCGGACCGGGCGCCCCCTTCGCCGCCGCCGGGCGGCGGCGCGGCCGGCGGCCGGGTCGCTACCCGACCTCCACCCGGGTGTCGGTGCGCACCTTCGCCAGCAGGTCCGCGGTGCTCTGGGCGCTGGTCGCCCCGCCGCCGGCGGTGAAGAACGACAGGTCGATCGGGGTGATCGTGCCGACCGTGCTGCGGTCCGCCCACAGGCAGATCGGCAGCGTGATGGCCTGCTTCGACTGCCCGTCGGTGATCTTCGCGCTCTGGCACTCCACGACCGCGTCGTCCGCCCCGGCCGGGTGCAGTGTCTGGACGCCCCCGATCAGCTCGGTCGTGGTGCCGTCGCTCTCGACACCGTTGTCCTTCGCGGCCTGCGAGCGCATCTCGGCCATCATGCCGTCGGCGACCTTCTTCGGGTCCTTGACGCTGCCCCACGCCCCGCTGAACGACAGCAGCCTGCCGGTCGTCTCCGAGCCCTCGACGTACCCGGCCGACACCGGCTGCGGGTCGGCCATGCCGAGCTTCTTGAGCAGGGCCACGTCGTCGTCGTCGAAACCGTCCTGCGACGCCGACGGGTCGCTGCTCTTCTTGTAGTCCGTCGCGACCGTCGCCGGGGTGGCCAGCTTGTACCTCTTACCGTCGCCGGACGACCCGCCGCCCCGGTTGACCAGGACGACCGCCGCGCCGGCCACCACCAGCGCCACCACGGCCGCGGCCACGACGACCCCGGTCCGCCGGCCCCGGCCGGCCCGCGGCGGCACCGACGGCTGCCCGTACCCGTGGGCGGGCTGCCCGTACGCCGGCTGCGGCGGCACCTCCCCGTGCACCGGCTGCGCGGGCGGCTCCTGAGGGGAGCCGTAGCCGGGCCGCGGCTCCCCCTGCGGGGGCTGCGGCGACCCGTAGCCGCCCTCCGCGGGCGGCGGTTCGTACGGGTTCGGCGGCGGCTGGTTGTGGCTCATGTCTTTCGTCCCCTCCGTGTACGCGTCCGCCCATCCTCGCGGATGGCATGTCCCCTCCACTCCCCGGGGCGGCAACCGGTTCGTAACGGCCCGGTTCGCCCCCGTAGAATCGGCTCCGTGACCGACAACACTCAGCGCCCCGACCGCGGGCCGACCAGCACCCCCGAACTGCCGACCCAGTACGCGCCGGCCGAGGTAGAGGGGGCGCTGTACGGGCGCTGGGTGGAGCGGGGGTACTTCGAGGCCGACGCGAAGAGCGGCAAGCCGCCGTACACCATCGTCATCCCGCCGCCGAACGTCACCGGCACGCTGCACCTCGGGCACGCCTTCCAGCACACACTGATGGACGCCCTCACCCGCCGCAAGCGCATGCAGGGCTACGAGTCCCTTTGGCTGCCCGGCATGGACCACGCCGGCATCGCCACCCAGAACAAGGTCGAGCAGCAGCTCGCCGACGAGGGGAAGTCCCGGCAGGACATCGGCCGGGAGGCGTTCGTCGAGCGGGTCTGGCAGTGGAAGGAAGAGTACGGCGGCCGGATCCTGGGCCAGATGCGCCGCCTCGGCGACGGCGTCGACTGGTCACGCGAGCGCTTCACGATGGACGAGGGCCTGTCCCGCGCGGTCCAGACCATCTTCAAGAAGCTCTACGACGACGAGCTGATCTACCGCGCCGAGCGGATCATCAACTGGTGTCCGCGCTGTCTGACGGCCATCTCCGACATCGAGGTGGACTACCAGGACGACGAGGGTGAGCTGGTCTCGCTGCGCTACGGCGACGGCGAGGAGTCCGTCGTGGTCGCGACCACCCGGGTCGAGACCATGCTCGGCGACACCGCGGTCGCGGTGCACCCCGACGACGAGCGCTACGCCCACCTGGTCGGCAGGCGGATCAAGCTGCCGCTCACCGACCGCACGATCCCGGTCGTCGCCGACACCCATGTCGACCCCGGGTTCGGCACCGGCGCGGTCAAGGTGACGCCCGCCCACGACCCGAACGACTTCGCCATCGGCCGCCGGCACGGCCTGGAGTCGCTCACCGTCATGGACGAGCGCGCCGTCATCACCGTCCCCGGCCCCTTCCAGGGGCTGGACCGCTTCGAGGCGCGCTCGGCGATCGTCGAGGCGCTGCGCGAGCAGGGCCGGGTGGTCGCCGAGAAGCGCCCGTACGTCCACTCCGTCGGGCACTGCTCGCGCTGCAGGACCACCGTCGAGCCGCGGCTGTCGCTCCAGTGGTGGGTCAAGGTCGCCCCGCTGGCGAAGGCGTCCGGTGACGCGGTCCGCGACGGCCGGGTGCGGATCCACCCGCCGGAGCTGGCCAAGCGGTACTTCGACTGGGTCGACAACATGCACGACTGGTGCATCTCGCGGCAGCTGTGGTGGGGCCACCGCATCCCGGTCTGGTATGGCCCGGACGGCGAGCAGATCTGCGTCGGACCCGACGACCCCGCCCCCGGCGAGGGCTGGACCCAGGACTCCGACGTCCTGGACACCTGGTTCTCCTCCGGGCTGTGGCCGTTCTCCACCCTGGGCTGGCCCGAACAGACGCCGGAGCTGGAGAAGTTCTACCCGACCGACGTGCTGCTGACCGGCCACGACATCATCTTCTTCTGGGTCGCCCGGATGATGATGTTCGGCCTCTACGTGATGGACGGCGTCGCGCCCTTCCACACCATCGCGCTGACCGGCCTGGTCCGCGACGAGTTCGGCAAGAAGATGTCCAAGTCCAACCCCAACTCGGTCGACCCGCTGGACTGGATGGACGCCTACGGCTCCGACGCGGTGCGCTTCACCCTGGCCCGCGGCG
The DNA here is from genome assembly GCF_031844685.1 of Streptomyces sp. ITFR-21. Lineage (NCBI taxonomy): Bacteria > Bacillati > Actinomycetota > Actinomycetes > Kitasatosporales > Streptomycetaceae > Actinacidiphila > Actinacidiphila sp. ITFR-21. Next base: position 1,831,905 of record NZ_CP134605.1, on the reverse strand, counting down.
CCAACCCCGGCGCGGACGTGCCGATCGGCGAGGACTGGGTGCAGGCGTCCCGCAACTTCGCCAACAAGATCTGGAACGCCACCCGGTTCGCGCTGATGAACGGCGCCACCGTCGAGGGCCCGCTGCACGCCGAGGAGGAGCTGGCCGCGATCGACCGGTGGATCCTGTCCCGGCTGAACACGGTCGTCGCCGAGGCGGACGCGCTCTACGACGACTTCCAGTTCGCGAAGCTGAGCGACACGCTGTACCACTTCGCCTGGGACGAGGTCTTCGACTGGTACGTCGAGCTGTCCAAGACCGTCTTCCTCCAGGGCGGCGAGCCCGCCAGGGTCTCCGGCCGGGTGCTCGGCGAGGTGCTGGACGTGGTGCTGCGGCTGCTGCACCCGATCGTGCCGTTCGTCACCGAGACGCTGTGGACCACGCTCACCGGCAGGGAGTCGCTGGTGGTCGCGGACTGGCCGCAGGACAGCGGCTTCCGGGACAAGGCGGCCGAGGCGGAGATCGCCGAGGTCCAGCGGGTCGTCACCGAGGTCCGCCGGTTCCGCTCCGACCAGGGCCTGCAGCCCGGCCAGCGGGTCCCGGCACTGCTCACCCTGGACGGCACCGCGCTGGCGCCGCACGAGGACGCGATCCGGCAGCTGCTGCGGCTCCAGCCGGCCGGCGAGGGCTTCCACGCCACCGCCACGCTCCCGGTGGCCGGGGCCACCGTGGCGCTGGACCTGTCCGGGACCATCGACGTGGCCGCCGAGCGCAGGCGGCTCACCAAGGACCTGGGCCTGGCCGAGAAGGAGAAGGAACAGGCGGGCCGGAAGCTCGGCAACGAAGGGTTCCTGGCGAAGGCGCCCGAGCCGGTGGTGACCGGCATCCGGGCCCGGCTGGCGACGGCCGAGGCGGACATCGCCCGGATCGGCGCGCAGCTCGCGGCGCTCCCGCAGGCGTAGCGGACGCCGTCCGGCGGCCCGGCGGCCCCTCCGCACGGCGCCTCCGCGCCCGCCGTCCCGTCGTCCCGCGCCCCGGCCGGCCTCCCGGAAGGCGCCGGGCACCCGCGCCCCCGACGGGCCCGGACCATGCGGTCCGGGCCCGTTCCGTAGACTGGGCGGCGTGAGCGACAACCTCCCGGGTGACCGGCCGTACGACGACGACCTCCCGGACGACTTCCGCCGCGATCCGGCCGACGAGGCCCACGAGGCCGGCCGCGCCGACCGCGACACCGCCCGTCACCCGGCCGGCGACGGCGGCGACGTCGGTGGCGAGAGCGCCGGGGAGCCGCTCCGCGAGGCCGACATGGCCGTCATCGAGGCGGGCAGCCGCACCCTGCGCACCCAGGTCGCCCCGGCCGCGCCCGAGGACGACGTGCCGTCCCGGCCCGCGGACCCCGCGCTCGACCGGGAGCTGCGTGCGGTCGAGCAGGAGCTGCTCGACCGCTGGCCCGAGACGCGGCTGGAACCGTCGCTCGACCGGATCACCGCGCTGATGGACGTCCTCGGCGACCCGCAGCGCGCGTACCCGGCGATCCACATCACCGGTACCAACGGCAAGACCAGTACCGCCCGGATGATCGAACGGCTGCTGCTCGCCTTCGCGTTGCGCACCGGCCGCTACACCAGCCCGCACGTCCAGTCCGTCACCGAGCGGATCAGCCTGGACGGCACCCCGATCAGCGCCGAGCGCTTCATCGAGACCTACCGCGACCTCCAGCCCTACCTCGGCCTGGTCGACGGCAGCCAGCCGTACCGGCTGTCCTTCTTCGAGGTGCTCACCGGTATGGCCCTCGCGGCCTTCGCCGACGCGCCGGTGGACGTGGCCGTGGTCGAGGTGGGCCTCGGCGGCACCTGGGACGCCACCAACGTGGTCGACGGCCAGGTCGCCGTGGTCACCCCGATCTCGCTGGACCACACCCGGCTGCTCGGCGACAGCACCGCCGCCATCGCGCTGGAGAAGGCCGGGATCATCAAGAAGGACGCCACCGCGGTCCTCGCCCAGCAGCCCGCCGACGCGGCGAAGGTGCTGCTGGAGCGGGCCGCCGGGACCGGCGCCACGGTGGCCAGGGAGGGCCTGGAGTTCGGCGTGCTGCACCGCGAGGTCGCCGTCGGCGGCCAGTTGCTGACGCTGCGCGGCCTCGGCGGTGAGTACGGGCAGGTCTTCCTGCCGCTGCACGGCGAGCACCAGGCGCACAACGCGGCCCTCGCGCTGGCCGCCGTCGAGGCGTTCTTCGGCATCGGCCGGCTGCACCGGCGGACCCTGGACATGGACACCGTGCGGGCCGCGTTCGCCGCGGTCACCTCGCCCGGCCGGCTCGAAGTAATCCGCCGCAGCCCCACCGTGGTGCTGGACGCCGCGCACAACCCGGGCGGCGCGCTGGCCGCGGCCGCCGCCGTCGGCGAGGCCTTCGCCTTCAGCCACCTGGTGGGCGTCGTCGCCCCCAGCGGCGACAAGGACGTCCGCGGCCTGCTGGAGGCGTTCGAACCGGTCTTCGCCGAAGTCGTCGTCACCCGCAACTCCACGCCGCGCTCGATGGACGTGGACGCGCTGGCGGCCCTCGCCGTCGAGGTGTTCGGCGGCGACCGGGTGCAGGTCGAGCCGCGGTTGGACGACGCGCTGGAGGCGGCCATCACCCTGGCGGAGGACGAGGGCGAGTACGCCGGGGCCGGCGTACTGGTCACCGGGTCGGTCGTCACCGTCGGCGAAGCCCGGCTGCTGCTGGGCCGCAAGCGGCCGTGACGGGCCGCGGCAACGCGCGGCAACACCGGGCAGCGACCGATAGTGCAACGTGAGAAGAAGGGGCCCAGGCCATGCGGACACTGTGTTCGAGCACGCTGATCGGCGAGTTCTTCGTCATCGGCTTCGCCGGACTGGTCGCGATGAAGCACCCCGACCTGTCCCAGGGCACGGTGTGGGCGGTGTGCGGCGCTGCCATGGCGCTGTGCGTGCTGCTGTGCGGCGCCGTCACCCGGCCGGGAGCGCTGGCGGTCGGCTGGGCGCTGCAGATCGGCCTGATCGCGAGCGGCTTCGTGGTCGGTACGATGTTCGTCCTCGGGGTGATCTTCGCCGCCCTGTGGTGGGCGTCGATCCACTACGGCCGCAAGATCGACGAGATCCGGGCCCGCCATACGGCCCCCGCCGCGTGACGGATAGGCTCGCCCGTACGCACACCCGCACGTGTCTTACGCCTCAGGAGCCGTATCGTGTCCCAGCGCACCCTCGTCCTTTTCAAGCCGGACGCCGTTCGCCGCGGTCTGATCGGTGAACTCCTCAGCCGCATCGAACGCAAGGCCGGATGGACGATCGGTGCGCTGGAACTGCGCACCCTGGACCGAGCCACCCTGGAACAGCATTACGCCGAGCACGTTGGCAAGCCGTTCTACGAACCCCTGATGGGTTTCATGGCGTCGGGTCCCACCGTCGCGCTGGTCGTCGAGGGCGAGCGGGTGGTCGAGGGCGTGCGCGCGCTGGCCGGACCGACCGACCCGATCGCCGCGGCACCCGGCTCCATCCGGGGGGATTTCGGCACCGTCGTGCGGGAGAACCTGGTGCACGCCTCGGACTCCGAGCAGTCCGCCGAACGCGAGATCAAACTCTTCTTCCCCGGTCTGGCCTAGCCACCCGTCCCGGCCGGGCATGTGCCGAGGGCCATCGGGAACCAATCACTCCGACACGGCGTCACCATTACCGAGGTCCGCTGTGTGTTCTGATGACAATGACGTCGGAACCCTCGATGACGTCGGCACCCCGACCGTGTGCCCGGTCGGGCGCGACTACGATGGAATCTCCGCTCAAGCTCGGGAAGGCCAGACGTATCCACATGGCGAACAACATGTCGTTCATCGGCCGTGATATGGCTGTCGACCTCGGGACCGCCAACACGCTGGTGTACGTCAGGGGCCGCGGGATCGTCCTGAACGAGCCGTCAGTCGTGGCGGTCAACACCAACACCGGTGGCATCCTCGCGGTCGGCTCCGAGGCGAAGAAGATGATCGGCCGCACCCCGGGCAACATCGTGGCGGTCCGGCCGCTGAAAGACGGTGTGATCGCCGACTTCGAGATCACCGAGCGCATGCTGCGCCACTTCATCCTGAAAATCCACCGCCGCCGCTACATGGTCCGCCCGCGGGTCGTGGTGTGCGTGCCGTCGGGCATCACCGGCGTGGAGCGCCGCGCGGTGATCGAGGCCGCCACCCAGGCCGGCGCCCGTACCGTGCACATCATCGAGGAGCCGATGGCCGCCGCGATCGGCGCCGGGCTCCCCGTGCACGAGGCCACCGGCAACATGGTGGTGGACATCGGCGGCGGCACCACCGAGGTCGCGGTGATCAGCCTCGGCGGTATCGTCACCGCCCAGTCCATCCGGGTGGCCGGCGACGAGTTGGACAACGCGATCATCCAGCACATCAAGAAGGAGTACAGCCTGCTGCTCGGCGAGCGCACGGCCGAGCAGATCAAGCTGACCATCGGCTCCGCCTTCGACTCCCGGCCGAAGCAGGAGGAGCACACCGAGATCCGCGGCCGCGACCTGGTCAGCGGACTCCCCAAGACCGTGGTCATCTCGGCCGGCGAGGTCCGCAAGGCCATCGAGGAACCGGTCAACGCGATCGTGGACGCGGTCAAGACCACCCTGGACAAGTGCCCGCCGGAACTGTCCGGCGACATCATGGACCGCGGCATCGTGCTCGCCGGCGGCGGCGCCCTGCTCCGCGGCCTGGACGAGCGGCTGCGGCACGAGACGGGCATGCCGATCCACATCGCCGAGTCCCCGCTGGACTGCGTGGCGCTCGGCGCCGGCAAGTGCGTCGAGGAGTTCGAGGCGCTCCAGCAGGTGCTCGACGCCGCTCCCCGCAGATGACCTCCCGCGGACGACGCCCCGCGGCCGACCCCCGCCGGACCGGGCGCCGGACCCGCGTCGCCCCACCGGCCGTACACGCACACTAGTTCCGACCGGCCGTGCCCCCAGCGGCGGCGGGTCCGACGAGGAAGGCACGGACTGGCGCCCGTGAGGGACACAAAGGAGAGCCGGCTGCTGCTGGTACTGCTGGTGGTGGTCGCGTTCGCGCTGATCACCGTGGATATCCGGGGCGGTGAGAACTCACCCCTTGACCGGCCCCGGCAGGCGGCGCAGTCCGCCTTCGGCCCGGTGGAGAACGCCGTCGCCGGCGCCGTCGACCCGGTGGGCAACGCCATGGACGCGGTGAAGCACTCCGGCGACCGCAACGGCACCATCAGCCGCCTGGAGCGGGAGAACGCGGCGCTCAAGCAGCAGCTCGGCAGCAAGGACATCACCCGCAACCGGGCCGCCGAGCTGGACAGGATGCTCGGGACGGCCGGCGCCGGCCGGTACACCATCAAGGGCGCGCAGGTCATCGCGATAGGAGCCGCCCAGGGCTTCTCCTGGACGGTCACCATCGACGCGGGCAGCGACGACGGCGTCGCCCGGGACATGACCGTCATCAACGGCGACGGACTGGTCGGCCGGGTCACCACCGTGGGAGCCTCCACCTCCACCGTGCTGCTCGCCAACGACCCGGACTTCACCGTCGGCACCCGGCTGGAGAAGTCCATGGAACTGGGCTTCGCCACCGGCCAGGGCAACCGGCCGATGCGGGTGCAGCTGCTCAACGGCAAGGCCAACGTGCACGACGGCGACCGGCTGGTCACCTTCGGCTCCGAGGCCGGCAAGCCGTTCGTGGCGGGCGTGCCGGTCGGCCGGATCGTGGGCATCGACCCGTCCGGCGGCAACCTCACCAAGACCGTGCAGGTCCAGCCGTTCGTCAGCTTCACCAGGCTGGACATCGTCGGCGTGGTCGTGGTGGGCCCGCGGACCGACCCGCGCGACAGCGTGCTGCCGCCCCGGCCCACCCCGCCGGCCACCGCCCGGCCCCGGAACACGGCGAAACCGGGCGGCACGCCGTCCGGTCCGCCCGGCGGCACGCCGTCCGGCACCACGCCGCCCGCCGACGCCGTACCGGACTACAACACCACGCTCGGCAACGGATCCACCCCGACGAACTCCAGCGGGGGCTGACCCCATGCGTCTCAAACGGATTGTGCTCTCCACCGTCCTGGTGGTCATCGCCATGGTCGCCCAGGTCAGCGTGCTGGCCCGGCTGCACCTGCCGGGCGCGGTACCCGACCTGCTGCTGCTGACCGTGCTCGGCCTGGCCCTCACCTACGGCCATGTCGGCGGTTCCCTGGTCGGCTTCTTCGCCGGGCTGCTCGCCGACATCGCGCCACCGGCCGACCACGCGGTCGGCCGCTACGCCCTGGTGCTGTGCGTGATCGGCTACCTGGCCGGCCTCGCCAGACCGGAGAGCGGCCAACTGCGCACCGCCGCCGGGCCGATGATGGTCGTGGTCGGCGCCGCGATCGGCACCACGCTGCTCTACGCGGGCGTCGGCGGTCTCGTCGGCGACCAGGCGGGCGCCCATGTCGGCCTGGCCAAGCTGGTGTTCACCGCCACGCTGTACGACCTGCTGCTCGCGCCCTTCGCCGTCCCGCTGGTGATGGCACTGGCCCGCCGGTTCGACAACGACCCGCTCGCCGAGGACCCGGTCGGCGGCTTCGGCGGTCTGGGCGGCGGTCGCGGCCGGACGCGCGCGATCAGGGTCGGACCAGGCTCGCAGCGCGGCCGGTTCGGCCGGGTCGGCCGGATGGTGAAGGTCAATTCGCCGGCCAGGGGAGCGCGACGCTGACGTGAGCAACATTCCCGACACCGGCAGGACCACCCGGGTCACCATCCGCCTGGTCATCCTGCAGATCCTCACCCTGTCGCTGCTGCTCACCCTCGGCGGCCGGCTGTGGTACCTGCAGATCCGCAACGGCCAGGAGTACGACGAGAAGGCCGCGAGCAACCACATCCAGCAGGTCGTCACGCCCGCCGTGCGCGGCGCGATCCTCGACGACCACGGGGTGCCGCTCGCCGACAACGAGACCCGCCTGGTGGTCTCCGCCAGCCGTACCGACCTGCTCAAGCAGAGCGACGACGGCAAGGCCGTGCTGACCCGGCTCGCCGGAGTGCTCGGCATGGCCCCCGAGGACGTGACCGACAAGGTGCGGCTGTGCGACGCGCAGACCCCGCAGCCCTGTTGGAACGGCTCGCCGTACCAGCCGATCCCGATCACCGACGAGGCCACCACCCAGCAGGCCCTGCAGATCATGGAGCGGCGCGAGTCCTTCCCCGGCATCACCGCCGAACCCACCGCCGTACGCCGCTACCCGTCCCCGGACAAGGCCAACACCGCGCAGGTGCTCGGCTACCTCTCGCCGGTCACCGACGACGAGCTGACCGCATCGGAGAAGACCGCCGCCCCGCTGCTGCGCTCGGACCAGATCGGCCGCTCCGGGCTGGAGCGCTCGTACGACACCCAGCTGCGCGGCAAGGCCGGGGTCACCCGCTACGAGGTGGACAACCGCGGCCGGGTCATCGGCAAGGCCGGCGACACCCCGGCCGTTCCCGGCGACACCCTGGTCACCAGCATCGACGCCAAGGTCCAGGCGGTCACCGAGCGGCAGCTCGACGACGCGATGAAGGAGGCCCGCAAGACCTACGACACCATCACCCACGAGAACTACAAGGCCGACTCCGGCGCGGCCGTGGTGATGGACAACCACACCGGCCGGATCATCGCCATGGCGAGCGCGCCGACGTACGACCCGAACGCCTGGGTCGGCGGCATCTCCGCGAAGGACTACAAGCAGCTGACCGACACCACGTCCAACTACCCGCTGCTGAACCGGGCGATCCAGGGCCAGTCCGCCCCCGGCTCGACCTTCAAGGTGGTGTCCACCTCGGCGGCCGTCAACGCCGGCTACCCGATGGACGGCGGCTATCCCTGCACCGCGTCGATGACCATCGGCGACCAGCTCTTCAAGAACTTCGAGGGCGAGAGCTTCGGCGACATCTCCCTCGGCCGGGCGCTGGAGGTCTCCTGCGACACCGTCTTCTACGGCATCGCGTACCAGGAGTGGCAGAAGGACGGGGGCACCGACCCCCAGCATCCCAAGGACTGGTTCTACAAGACCGCCCACCAGTTCGGCCTCGGCGCCAAGACCGACGTGGACCTGCCCGGCGAGGTCACCGGCCGGGTGCCGGACCGGCAGTGGAAGCAGGACTACTTCGACGCCAACAAGGACTACTGGTGCAAGGTCAAGAAGACCAGCAAGAAGCACGACCTGGCCACCGAGATCGCCCGGGAGAACTGCACCGACGGCTACGTGCTGCGGGCCGGTGACTCGGTCAACTACGCGATCGGCCAGGGCGACACGCTGGTCACCCCGATCCAGATGGCCCGGATCTACGCGGCGCTCGGCAACGGCGGCACCCTCTACCAGCCGACCATAGGGAAGGCCGTGGTGAGCCCCGACGGCAGGACCGTCACGCCGATCAGGCCGAAGGCGGTCGGCAGGCTGCCGGACAGCGCGCAGACGATCAAGGACATCGACGAGGCCACCGCGGGCGTGATCACCGGTGGTACGGCCAACTGGAAGTTCCTCAACTGGCCGCAGGACAAGATCACCCTGCACGCCAAGACCGGTACCGCCGAGGTCTCCGGCAAGCAGACCACCTCCTGGCTGACCACGTACACCAAGGACTACACGATCGTGATGACGATCTCGCAGGCCGGCACGGGTTCCGGCGGCGCCGGTACCGCGGTCCGCCGGATCTACGAGGCGATGTACGGCATCCAGAAGGACGGCACGGCGATCGATTCGAGCAAGGGCATCATGCCCAGGCCGGTGACCGCGCTGCCGCGGATCTCCCCGGACGGCGGAGTGGTCCAGCAGGCGTCCTACGTCGTCGGCGCCTCGGACGCGGTGCTGACCGCCGGGGACGGGCCGCGCACCGCGGACGGCCCGGGGCCGGTGCCCGCCGCTCTCGCCCCGACCCGCGCCGAACGGCTGCTGTACGGCAGGAAGTCCCGGACATGAGCGTCAACACCTACGCGGTCCGCCGGTTCAGCCCGGAGAAGTCCACCCTCGCCAAGCTCTTCGCGCGGGACTCGGTGGTCCGCCGGATGGACTGGGTGCTGCTGCTGTCCACCTTCGTGCTGTGCGGCATCGGCACGCTGCTGGTCTACTCGGCGACCCGGAACCGGACCAACCTCACCCACGGCGACCAGTACTACTTTCTGATCCGCCATGTGATGAACGCCGGCATCGGCCTGGGCCTGGCCATCGGTGCGATGGCCATAGGCCACCACCGCATGCGGACCATCGTGCCGTTCTTCTACGTCCTGTCGGTCCTGGGCATCCTCGCGGTGCTGAGCCCGCTGGGCTCGACCGTCAACGGCGCCCACTCCTGGATCGTCATCGGCGGCGGCTTCTCGATCCAGCCGTCGGAGTTCGTCAAGGTCGCCATCATCATCGGTATGGCCATGGTGCTGTCCGCCCGGGTCGACGCGGGCGACAAACTGCATCCCGACCACCGCACGGTGCTCCAGTCGCTGGGCCTGGTCGCGCTGCCGGTGGCGATCATCATGATGATGCCGGACCTCGGCTCGGTGATGGTGCTGGCCGCGATCGTGCTCGGCGTGCTGCTGGCCTCCGGCGCGTCCGCCCGCTGGGTGTTCGGCCTGATCGCCACCGGCATCGCCGGGGCGCTGCTGGTCTGGCAGCTCGGCATCCTGGACAAGTACCAGATCGACCGGTTCGCGGCGTTCGCCAACCCCGCGCTCGACCCGGCCGGGGTCGGCTACAACACCAGCCAGGCCCGGATCGCCATCGGCTCCGGCGGGCTGCTGGGCAAGGGCCTGTTCCACGGCAGCCAGACCACCGGCCAGTTCGTGCCCGAGCAGCAGACCGACTTCGTCTTCTCGGTGGCCGGCGAGGAGCTGGGCTTCGTCGGCGCGGTCGTCATCGTCGGCCTGATCGGCGTCATCCTGTGGCGGGCCTGCTCGATCGCCCGCAACGCCACCGACCTGTACGGCACGATCGTGGCGGCCGGCATCGTGGCGTGGTTCTCGTTCCAGTCCTTCGAGAACATCGGGATGACGCTGGGGATCATGCCGGTGGCCGGTATCCCCCTGCCGTTCGTCTCCTACGGCGGGTCGTCGATGTTCGCGAACTTCATCGCCATAGGGCTGCTGCAGTCGGTGAAGATGAAACGGTCGATGTCGGCGTAGGGCCGACCGGATCGCGTACCGGATCCCGTGCCGGTCCGCGGCCCGGACCGCACCCGGTTGACCGGCGGTCCGGGCCGCCGCCATTGCTCCCGGCCCGGCCTGCGCTTACGGTCCCTTGACGGGTGTACGGCTGGCTGAGACCGAACGCACGTACGAGACCACCGCCGGGCAGGCGGCGCCCGAGCTGGCCGGGGTGCCCGGCGTCGCCGAGGTGCGGCGCCCGGATCCCGGCCGGCTCGACGCGGTCTACCACGACACGCCGGGCCTGGCACTGGCCGCCCACCGGACGACCCTGCGGCGGCGTACCGGCGGGCAGGACGCGGGCTGGCACCTCAAGCTCCCCACCGCCCGCGCCGACACCCGCACCGAGGTGCACGTCCCGCTCGGCACCGGCACCGGCATGCCGTCGGCGGAGCTGCGGTCCGAGGTCGCGGCGCTGGTCAGGGGCCGTCCGCTGGACGCCCTGAGCGGCGGCGGCATCGACGCCACCATCAGCCTCTACGTCAACAACATTTTTGTCCGCAAGCTGACCCTCTCCTCCCGGCACAGCTGGCTGTACGGCAACACCGACGGCCCCGAGGCCCTCACCAACACCCCCCCAGACCGACGCGCGGCGGCTGTTCGACAAGTCCAACGCGCTGCTGTCGACGACGTATCCGGCCGGCAGCAAGTTCCGCCTGCAACGTGACGCCGGTGACACGGCCGCCTTCTACATCATCGACCTGATCGACCTGGAGCAGGTGGCGCCCCCGGCGGCCAAGCCCGCCGAGTGCACCTCGATCACCGCCTACGGCGCCGTGCCCGACGACGGCATCGAGGACACCGCCGCCATCCAGCGGGCGGTGACCGACGACCAGAACGGCGTCATCGCCTGCGTGTGGATCCCGCCGGGCCAGTGGCGGCAGGAGAAGAAGATCCTCACCGACGACCCGCTCAACCGGGGCCAGCACAACCAGGTGGGCATCAGCAACGTCACGATCCGCGGCGCCGGCATGTGGTACTCGCAGCTCTACACGCTGACCGAGCCGCAGAACGCGGTGGGCGGCATCAACCACCCGCACGAGGGCAACTTCGGCTTCGACATCGACGACAACACCCAGATCTCCGACATCGCCGTCTTCGGCTCCGGCCGGATCCGCGGCGGCGACGGCAACGCCGAGGGCGGCGTGGGCCTCAACGGCCGGTTCGGCCAGCACACCAAGATCAGCAACGTGCGGATCGAGCACGCCAACGTCGCCGTCCGGGTCGGCCGCGACTACGACAACATCCCCGCCCTGTGGGGACCGGCCGACGGGCTGGAGTTCAGCGGAATGCGGATCCGCGACACCTACGCCGACGGCATCAACCTCGTCAACGGCACCCGCGATTCCAAGGTCTGCAACTCCTCCTTCCGCACCACGGGCGACGACTCGCTGGCGGTCTGGGCCAACCGCTACGTGAAGGACACCTCCGTCGACGTCGGCTACGACAACCACTTCGTCAACAACACCATTCAACTGCCCTGGCGGGCCAACGCCCTGGCCGTCTACGGCGGCTACGGCAACACGATCGAGAACAACCTCGTCTACGACACGATGAACTACCCGGCCGTCATGCTGGCCACCGACCACGACCCGCTGCCCTTCTCCGGCACCACCCTGATCGCCAACAACGGGATCTACCGCGGTGGCGGCGTCTTCTGGGGCGAGCAGCAGAAGTTCGGCGCGATCACCCTGTTCCCGTCCAGCCGCGACATCACGGGCGTCACCATCCGGGACACCGACATCTACGACTCCACCTACGACGGCATCCAGTTCAAGACCGGCGGCGGCAACGTGCCGGGCGTCGCGGTCACCAACGTGAAGATCGACAAGTCCAACAACGGCGCGGGCATCCGGGCTCAGGGCGGCGCACGCGGCAGCGCGACGCTGACAAACGTGACCGTGACCAACTCGGCCGAGGGCAGCGTCCTCATCGAACCCGGCTCCGGCTTCACCATCACCGGCACCCCGGGCTCGTAACCCGGCACGGAACCGGCCGACCCGCAACGGCCGCGGCCGCGGCCGGCCGGTCCCGCACCACCCGAACGGCGCCCCCGGAACTCCGCACCGGGGGCACCCCATTCCCGCCGCGCCCGCGCTGGCCGTCGTCCCCCGCCCGCGCCGGCCGTCGTCCCCCGTCCCCAGGGCGCACTCCCGCACGCCTCGGGGTCAGGTCAGGGCCTAGTCAGAGCTCAGTCAGAGCTCAACAGGAGCCCACCAAGGGCCCCCGGAAAACGGTGTGCCGGGGCCTTTGGCACGGGGATATGGTCACCCGGCGCGGCGCGCCCACCAGGGCGGGCCGGCATCTCCTCGGGGGGGCCATGAGAAGAAGCGGAAAATCCCTGGTGATCGCGGCGGTCGTGGCGGCACTCGGCTGGACGGGCGTACTGCCCGCCGCGGCGGCCGGCCACGGCGGACCCGCGGGACCGACCGCGCACGGCAGGCACACGGGACCGGCCGGCCACGGCCGACCGGCCGCCGGGAGCGGCGGCCTGACCGTCACGGCGCTGTCGTTCGAGCGGCGGACGGTGGACGCCAGGTCCGGCAGCGCCACGGCCACGCTCCGCTGGACCATGCGGTCGTCCAACGCCGCCGCCTCCGGGTTCG